>CAYNUT010000008.1:21207-55946 GCA_964400595.1 uncultured Neobacillus sp.
AAATGAAACGATAAATTCATTCTCTAAATACCTGCCGTTTTTCGCTTTTTGGGCCGTACCGGTTTTGCCTCCAACCCGATAGCCATCTACAAACGCTTTGCCCCCTGTACCCTGAGCAACGACGCTTTCTAGGGCATGGCGGATTTCCTTAGAGGTTTCCTCTGAGATTACTCTTCTTTTTTCAACCGGAGAGTTTCTCATAACAACTTCTTTTGTCACAGGATCAATTAATTCCTTGGCGATAAAGGGTTTATATAATATTCCGCCGTTGATGGCCGCTGACACCGCTGTTACCTGCTGAATCGGCGTAACGGATACACCTTGTCCAAAAGCAGTAGTTGCCTGCTCGACTGGACCAACACGGTCTAAATTGAATAAGATTCCAGTTCCTTCCCCTTGCAAATCAATTCCTGTCTTCTGGCCGAAGCCAAAATCCTTGATATATTTAAAAAGTTTTTCTTTTCCCAAACGGTCCCCTAACGCCACGAACCCTGGGTTGCAGGAATTTTGGACAACTTCTAAAAAAGTTTGGCTCCCATGACCGCCTCTCTTCCAGCATTTCAATCGGGCGCCTGCTACTTGAACAGATCCCGGATCATGGAAATGCTCTTTTTCCAGATTCACTTTCCCTTCCTCAAGCGCAGCGGCAAGCGTAATGATTTTAAATGTGGAACCCGGCTCATAGGTAGACCATACAGGTAAATTTCGGTTGTACACCTCCTGCGGGACATTCCTGAAATTGGCAGGGTCAAAGGTAGGTCTGCTGGACATCCCTAAAATTTCTCCATTATTTGGATTCATTGCAATCGCAATAATGCCATCTGGATTGTATTTTGCCTGGGCAATGTCCAGTTCCCTTTCAATAATGGTTTCTATTTTGGAATCGATTGTCAGTTTCAAATCCAAGCCGTTAATCGGATGCTCATAATCATCGGCCATATCATTCATTCTTTCCCCTTTGGCATTTGCGTAAAACTTAACTGAGCCTTGTTCACCGCTTAGCTCTTTATCATAATATTTCTCAAGCCCCATCAGCCCCTGGTTATCCACACCTGCAAAACCAAGGACATGGGACAAATAGCTTCCTTTTGGATAGTGCCTCTTAGAGTCATCCCCAATATAAACTCCCTCAAGACCTAAAGACCGGATCTCCTTTGCCTTTTCGTGGGAAATTTTTCTCCCCTCTTTAACTCGCACCATTCTCTCTTTTTGGGTAATATCGCGGTAGGCCTTTTCTTTAGACATATTTAGTACAGATGCCAGCTTTTCTGCCGTTGCCGCAGGATCTTTAATCTGTCTAGGGACGACATAGACAGTAGGGGTACTTACATTTGTTGCCAAGGGCACCCCATTCCTGTCGACAATCTTGCCGCGTTCCGGCTCGAATGGGATATTCCTGCTCCATGAACCTTTTGCGCGATCTGTCAGCATATCGCCAAGAATAAATTGAACATAACCAAGCCGGACATCAATAATCAAGAAGGTTAGTATTCCGATGAAAAGTGCAATCATTAACCGTTTGCGGACAGTCACATTTGAAACACGCATAGTATGAATGATCCTCCTTTTTTCTGCTATACAATATCATTCAAATATATGCTTGTACCTATTTTGTTAGACCAGTCCTGCTTCCTTAAACTCAAGGAAAAACCCGCTTTTTAAGCGGGATTTCCTTTAATCTTGCACCTTATCATTTTTACTTTTGGCCTCATTTGCCTGCGCATCATTTTTGGCTTTCGCTTCCTCTGCCCATATTTCCTCCGGTGTCTTCAAATCGACAATGAGAAAATCTCCATTTCGAAGCAGTGCTTTAGGTTTGATATTTTGCTGGGTAACATAGCCTTTACCTTTTACATTTAATTTTAATCCGGCAATATTCGCCACTTTCATCACGTCGCGAAGCGACCAGCCATTCATATCAGGCGCCGTCATATCACCATTGGTTTGAATGATGACTTTTTCACCAGGTAAAACAGTTGTACCAGCCTCCGGCATCTGCCCGGCTACTTCTGTTCCGTTTCCTAACACAACTGCTTCCATCCCTTTATCTTTTAACGACTTAACCGCTGCAGTGACTGATTGTCCTTTTAATTCCTGTAGTTTATTGACTGCAGCTTTTTCAATGATAGATGGCTGGATATTTAAATATTGAAGACTGTTCTTCATCACCGGATTAAAAATAGCAGAAACCGGAAGAGCCCCCTGGCCGGTTCCGCCAAGGTCCGGCTGCTGAACTGCTACATAGACAATTAACTTCGGGTCATCCTTCGGCGCCATCCCTAAAAATGAAAAAATATAGTTATCCGCACCCCTTAAATACTTCCCATCAGGTCCAGGGATATTTGCTGTTCCAGTTTTTCCTGCAACACTATAACCGTCAATTTTATAACGAACTCCTGTACCTTTTGGCGAGGTGACAACAGTTTCCAAATAATCACGTACCTTGCTGGCGGTTTCGGCAGATATCGGAGTAGAAACGACCTCCGGGGATGTGTCCTTAATCGTCTCGCCTGTATCGTGATTTACTATTTTTTTCACTATTTGCGGTTTTAACATTCTTCCGCCATTGGCGATGGCGGTTGCCGCTTGAACTTGCTGAATCGGTGTAATAGCCGTCCCTTGTCCATAGGCCGTGGTGATTTTCTCAATCGGATAGTTAAATTGAATTTTCCCGGATGTTTCATCAGGAAGTTCAATGCCCGTCGGCTTATCAAAGCCAAATTTCGTTAAATATTCCCTGAATTTCTCAAAGCCCAATTTTTCATTGGCAATTTTCGCAAATGCAACATTCGAAGAGCGCTGAACGCCTTCGAGGTAAGTAATGGTTCCCCATCCCGATCCATTATGGTCATGGATCGCTTTATCCTTCTTCGTTACTTGATAGGAACCGGATTGATAAGTTTCGTTCGGGTTAAATACATTTTCCTGTACAGCAGCAGCCAACGTAAAAATCTTCATCGTTGAACCCGGCTCAAAGGATGTTTCAATCGCTTCATTATGCCAGCCCTTATCGATTCCTTCTTTTGTTTTTGGATCAAACGACGGCCTCTGTCCCATTGCAAGTATATCGCCTGTTTTCGGATCTGCCACAATCCCGATTATCTTTTTTGGCTTATATTCCTTTGCCACTTTATTCATCGCGTCCTCCAAAAAGGTTTGAATCTTTTTGTCGGTGGTTAAATAAATATCATGACCATTTTGGGCTGGAATGACTTTATCCTTTCCATCCGGAAGGATATAGCCCCATGAGTCGCTTTCGTAGTGGATTTTGCCGTTTTTCCCGGTTAAATCCTTATTAAATGATTTTTCAATGCCCATTTTGCCAACCGATTTATAGGTTCCATCCTCCTGTTCAATGCGGTCTGCATAGCCTACTAAATGGGAGGCAAAGATGCCATTTGGATAAAAGCGTTTAGAATCACGCCTGAAGGTAATACCCGGAAGCTGCAATTCTTCTATCTTTTTCTTTGTTTGATAGGTGATATCCCTTCCTTCTTTACCAAATTCGACCTGAAATCTGTCCTTTTTGATCCCGTCATTTAAGATTTTATATATTTCCGATTCATTCATATCAATATATTTGGCTAATTCTTTAGCCGTTTTGCGTGGATTTGTGACATGCTTCGGATTTTTTGGATTGGTCGTCATCTTCTTATCCAAAATTGCAACGAGAATATAGGCTGCTGTATCCTCTGCAACAACTTCACCATTTCGGTCAAAAATATTGCCTCTTGAGGCCTGCAAAACCCCATCTCTTCCATATTTTTGCTGCGCTTTAGCAGCTAGGGGCTGCCCGCCCACTTCCCCGGTAATTTGAATGGAAAAATAACGGAAAAGTAATACAAAAAAGAGCAGGCCGAATATTACAAACAATATCGCTGCTCCAAAATTCATATATGGCTGTTTCTTGTTCATTTCTCCTGCACAACCTTGACGTTATTTTCGTTAAACTGAAGACCCATTTTTTCTGCCTTTGCCTTAATCCGATCGTAAGTGCTCATTTCGCTGACTTGAACCTGTAAATCACTGTTCACTTTCTGTTGTTCCTGAACCTTTACTTCGACCTTTTGAATATCCTTATTAACCTCATAAATTTTTGCTTGATTAGAAATAAGAGTGACGGCACCAAAACAAAGCATACCGGCAAATGCAACACCGATAATTTTTTCCCCTGGGGTGAGCCAGGATTTTCTAATTTTTACTTGACTCTTTATTTGAACGGACTGTTCTTCTCGTTGCTGTTGTTGAACTCTCCTGGCAAGACTACTCAATCTTTTCCCCTCCGGTTTATTAATTCATTTGACTTTGTTTACTGTCCCACTTAGGGCACTAGTGTCCATACGTCACTAAATGGCCGATTCCGTTTTTAAATTTTTTCTGCAATCCGCAGTTTCGCGGAACGCGCACGATTATTTTGTTCTAATTCCATATCAGATGGAAGAATTGGTTTTCTTGTGATTAATTTCAAAACAGGCTTGTACTCTTCTGGAATAATTGGCAGCCCTGGAGGCAGGTCTGGCGTTTCACTTGCCTTTTTAAAGGCCAATTTACAAATCCGGTCTTCGAGAGAATGAAAAGTGATAACGCTTATTCTCCCCTCAGGATTCAATATTTCGATCGCCTTGTTAAGCGATTTTTCAAAGACGGCTAATTCATCATTCACGGCGATCCGAACGGCTTGAAAAATGCGCTTTGCAGGATGGCCGCCCTTTCTTCTTGCAGGGGCCGGTATAGCATCCTTAATTAATTCCACCAATTCCAATGTCGTTTCAATCGGTTTAACAAGTCTGGCCGCTTCAATTTTCCGGGCAATTTGTTTTGAAAATTTCTCTTCACCGTAGCGAAAAAAGATGCGGACTAATTCATCATATGACCAATGATTGATGACTTCATAGGCCGAAATATCAGCGTCATAGTCCATTCTCATATCTAACGGGGCATCATGATGATAGCTAAAGCCTCTTTCTGGAGTATCCAGCTGTGGTGAGGAGACCCCCAGGTCATATAGAACTCCATCTACCTTTTGAATACCACGGCTTTCGAGTTCTTCTTGTAAAAATAAGAAATTGCTTTTAATAATGGTTAATTTATTACCATATTTGGATAGTTTTCCTTTTGCATTTGCAATGGCTGTTTCGTCTTGGTCGAAGGCAAATAGTTTCCCTCCCTCTCCAAGTTTCGAAAGAATTAAGGAACTGTGTCCTGCTCCGCCTAAAGTGCAATCAACATAAATACCATTTGGCTTAATCTTTAAGCCGTTTACAGTTTCTTCAAGTAACACCGTTGTATGTTCAAACATCTTTGTACCACCTTTTCCAATCGAACGATATATAACAGAAATAATATTAGTATAACTTATCCATTATATATCAAAGCCAATCATATTTTCTGCAATTTCTGCAAAAGATTCTTCTGACTGTGAAAAATAGTCTTCCCAAATCTGTTTGCTCCAAATTTCAATTCGATTGGAAACACCCAAAATCACACATTCTTTTTCCAATTTCGCATACTGCAAAAGTGGTGCGGGAATATTGATTCTTCCTTGTTTATCCAGCTCACTTTCTGTTGCTCCGGAAAAGAAGAACCTTGTAAAAGCACGGGCATCTTTTTTTGTCAGCGGCAGGCCTTTTAATTTCTCTTCAATCTGCTGCCACTCTGAAATGGGGTAACCAAACAAACATTGATCCAAACCCCTGGTGATGATAAACATGTCACCAAGTCCATCACGAAATTTGGAGGGCACAATAAGTCTGCCTTTATTATCAATGCTATGATGGTATTCACCCATGAACATACCTAATACCCCCACTTTCTATAAAAAATGTACCACACTCCCCCACTTTCCACCACCTATTTTTTTAACAATTCTTCCAAAAATCATAAAATCCTTTTTTTTATCACAAATTTTTCAAAAAAAACTTCACCCAGTAAAGGTGAAGTAATTCTAGAGTTTTATAACTTTGTGGAGTCCGTCAAACTCAAATGACAAACTCATAATGTCTTCTACTAAATCCATTCCAAACCGATTTAAATAATAGAACAAATTCCAAACTCTTTCCTGCGGATTACCGTCCGGCCTTAAAGCCAGGTCGACCCGATGATATTTTTTTAAGGTGACCTCATGTTTCTTCATAACCGCTTCATCAAGACGAGTCTGCATAAAGCCAATTTCTTTCAATAAATATTGTTCATTTTTCTTCAAGAGTGGAAGAAGTCCCGGGTCAAGCGCAGACGTTTTTTCTTCAATCAGCTGGTATTGTTTTAATATCTGCTCTTTTGCAATGAAAAAAAGTACATCAATTTCTTCATCCTTTATTTCTTCTAAAAATTGTTTCCTTTCTTTCACAGTACCTTTTTGCAAAACATCACTAAGATTCAGCTTTAGTTCCAATAAATCCGTTTCAATAGAACGATCCAGAAAAGTAATATTCAAGCGGGGTACAATGGGCGGCATTTTGATATTAAAATGTTCAAAAACCAGCTTCAGTTCAGCCCAATAGGAAATTTCACCGGGGCCGGCAATAAAAGCAATCGTCGGAAAAAGCCATTCCTGCATTAAGGGCCTTGTCACCACATTGTTGCTTAATTTTTCCGGATTGTTATACGCAAACTCCAGCATCTCATTTTTTGTAAAAGAAACTGCTCCGCTTTTCCCCACAAACCGGTCGGTTGCAGGCGAGTATTCAAGCAAGATTCTGTCAGCGATTGGTAAATCATAATAAAATAGGTTCGCTGCATGCTCACTAGCCTCAATCGTTATCGGAAAACCATCAGCAGCAATTTTCTTTTGCTGTTCAAATAGTGATGCTGTAATTGCATCATGGCTGATGATTTGCTCAGAGAAAAATTGCTTTTGCAGCTGCCTAAAGCTTTTATCGCCGGAATCCACGAGCAGGAGCCCGTAATCTTTAAACAATTCCATTATGATATGAGCGAAGAAATCAACAAATGTTGACGATTTCATAATCTGTTCCTCTGAGAATTTCAGAAGCTTCTTTGTATGTTCCGTTTCACCAAAATTTTCAATGATGTTTGCTGCCCATGACAAGCATCGCTCCCGGTTTAACTGAATATCTGCCACCATTTTCTTTTGCAGCATTTTTTCCGGATATGTCCACTTATCCACTTTCCCATGAACCGGCACATTTACGTGATTTACCTCTTGAAAATCGTGGTCTTCTCCGGCAATCCAAAATAAAGGAATAACTGGTACCCCCAGCTGTCTTTCCTTTTGTTCGGCTAATTTTATTACCGATATAACCTTGTGAATAGAATATAACGGTCCAGTTAAGATTCCTGCCTGCTGACCGCCGATGACAACCAAGCTGTCTTCTTGCTTTAGTTTATTAATCGAACTCATGACCGCTTCTGAAGACGGAAAACGTTCCATAAACCTTTCAATATACCGTGCTGTCTCCATACGGGGAAACGTTCTGCCCCGCAGCTCTTCCATCCTTTTGGCATCTTCATTTAAATCATTATAGCGATAATGAAAAAACGGCAGGATTTCTGGAGATTGCGCTAAGTAATTCGAGGCAAACCGATTGGCTGCCGGCAAAGAGAGATTTAAAATCTCCATTCATGTACTTCCTTTCTAATCATCCAAATTCATTCTCTAGAAGTATACCACTCGTCATCCATTTTAAGAAAAAACTTTGCTTCAAAAAAAGGTAAAAGTCAGTGCACGAACGATTAAACCATATAATGTTAAGGTAATATAGGCCAGAAAAAAGAGAAGAAAAGTAAAGCGCCAGAATCCTTTCCAAACCTTTATTAACATGATTTCCCCTTTAAGCTTCCAGTGGGCAAAAACAAAAAAAATGGCAATGATAATCAACACTAATATGATTATCCCAAAAAGCGATTTTCCCCAAATGGTATCAATTAAAAAATAAACAGATCCGATAAATAGGATGGTTGAATAGTCCAGTGCTGTGTGCATGGCTTTTCGGGAATTCTTGGTCAATCCCTTAACTACAATAAACACAAGAAAGAAACCTAAAAAAGGCATGGCGAAAAATAGGGTTAAAATCGTTGAAAGGATGGATTTCATTCGCAAAGTCCCCTTTCAGCCAATTCTTTCCCCTTAATAAGGCAATAAAAATTTTCAATCATAGGCGTCTTCCATTCGAGCCTGCCAGCTTCCTCCAATAAGAACCCTAAAATAGCATCAACTTCCGTCAATCTGCCGGCTTCGATATCCTTAAGCATGGAAGAACGATTTTCAGCCGTTTTCGTACAAATTTGTATGATTTGCCTAAGGTGCTCGTCCTTATTTTTCAAATTCATAACAGCAGCGATTTCATAAAATAGATTTTGCAATACCTGAAAATAAAAGGTGTTGTTGATTAGCTCGCCATTTTGTACGCCAAGAACTGCTGTTAAAGTATTCACGACCGCATTTACGATCAATTTATTTATCAGCATTTCATAATAATCTTCTTTTATCTCAAAAGAGAACTCCACGGGCACCGCACTGACAAATTCTCTTAAAGAAATAGGATTACCTGCATAGACTGCTATATTTGTTGTACCTTCACCATTATGACGAACCGTAAAAGCATTTTCCTTCTGCGCCCCATGCTCAACTGTTCCGACAAAAAGATGACGTGCGTTTATTTGTTCAAGCAGTTTTAAATGCCCCATCCCATTTTGCAGGAACAACAGCTTTTCAGGAATAAGAGATAAAATCTTAAATTTCTCTAAAATTGGCTCCAGCTGATATTGTTTGACGGCAATAATCGTTAAAGCATCTGCCCCCTCCCACTCTGTGAATGGCAGAGCATTTACAAACGAGATTGTTTTTCCTGCACCTTTAAGAAGTACAATCCCGCACTTATTAATTTCTGCAGCCTGCTCCTCTGTTCTCGTATAAATTGTCACTTCAAAAGCCCTGCTTAGATAGGATGCAAATAGTAAGCCTATGGACCCAGCACCGATAATTCCAACCTTCATGATAAATCCCTCTTTTTATCGTCATTACCCTAATTTTATCAAATGCTGTCATTAGTTTGTTAGTAGGATTTTAAAAAAATCAAAACCCCTTTCGAAGAAAATCGAAAAGGGTACTGTTTTTACACTGGGTAAACAGGGTGCTTGCGGACACTAAAGTTTAGTTCTTTTGTCTCATAATAAGCAAAGCGCTGAATAAGTACGTCCCTCAGTTCTGATGGTGCGACAATTTCATCGACAATCAGCTCTGAGGCCAGCTTGTAAATATCGATATGCTCCTTGTATTCTTGATGCTTTGCTTGGACAAAATCTATTCTTTCTTTTGGGTCTGCTATCTCGTTAATTTTGTTGGAATAAACTGCATTAACGGCTGCCTCAGGTCCCATTACCGCAATTTGAGCTGTCGGCAAGGCAATGCAGCAATCAGGTTCAAAGGCAGGGCCGGCCATAGCATAAAGACCTGCCCCATATGCTTTTCGAACAATGACCGAAATTTTCGGAACGGTTGCAGAACTCATTGCGGCGATCAATTTCGCACCATGCCGTATAATTCCTGCCCGCTCCACTTTTGTTCCAATCATAAAACCCGGGACATCTGCGAGGAATAATAACGGTATATGGAAGGCATCGCATAACTGGATGAATTTAGCCGCTTTATCTGCTGAATCAACAAAGAGGACGCCTCCTTTAACCTTTGGCTGATTGGCAATTATTCCAACCGCCCTGCCTCCCATTCTGGCTAATCCTGTGATTAATTCCGGGGCAAATAATTTCTTTATTTCATAAAACGTGCCATCATCTGCCAGCCTGTCAATGCACTCATACATATCAAAAGGTGCGTTTTGATTTTCCGGGATGATTGTCTCAAGGTCTCTGCCTTCCTTGGCAGCAATGCCTGCTGCTAAATTAGTTCTTTCTTTAAAACTGGCAGGAAAATAGCTGATGTATCTTTTGGCAGATTCAATCGCTTCTTCCTCGCTGTAGACAAGGACATCACCGCAGCCGCTGACAGAACAGTGCATACGGGCTCCGCCCATTTCCTCAAGTGTTACTTTCTCACCAATGACCTTTTCAGCCATACGCGGTGATCCTAAATACATCGAGGCATTTTGATCAACCATGATAACAATGTCGCAAAATGCCGGTATGTAGGCCCCTCCAGCTGCTGAAGGCCCGAAGAGGATGCAGACCTGAGGAATCATCCCCGACAGCTTCACCTGATTATAAAAGATTTTTCCCGCCCCGCGGCGGTTGGGAAACATTTCTAATTGGTCAGTAATCCTTGCTCCTGCAGAGTCAACCAAGTAAAAGAGCGGAACCTTTAACTTCTCGGCAACCTCCTGAATGCGGATAATTTTCTCGACAGTTCGCGCTCCCCAGGACCCAGCCTTAATCGTCGAATCATTTGCCATGACACATACCGTCTGACCATTTATTTTCCCGATTGCTGTTACAACGCCGTCTGCAGGAAGGTCACCTGCTTTAAAATTAGCAAACCTACCGTCTTCTTCATACTTTCCATCATCAAATAATAGTGCAAGCCGCTCTCGGACAAAAAGCTTGTTTTGCTCTTTGGCTTTTTCATGATATTTGGAATGCCCGCCCGTTTCAATTTTTTTCCGATTCTCATGTAATTGTTCGCTTAAAATATTAGTTGCTGCCACCTGAGCTCCTCCTTAAATAATAGATGCTATTCCAGGACGATCAAAACATCGCCTTCGTTGACAAAATCCCCTATGTTCGCTTTAACTTCCCTTACAACACCTTCTGTTAAGCTTTCGATTGGGATTTCCATTTTCATCGATTCAAGCATGAGCACTTCCTGGCCGACATTAACTTGACTTCCTGTCTGAACAAAAACATTTAATACGGTTCCTGCCATAGATGCTGTAATTTCTCGCATTTTACAAACACTCCTTATTTGACTAATTTTTTGGTTAAAAAGTTGGTCGTGTATAAACCCTTTTGGAAATCATCATTTTCAAGGATATTTAAGAAAAGCGGGGCATTTGTTTTTATTCCTTCAATTTGAATGTTTTGAAAGAAGACTTCCGCTGCTGAAAGTACTTCTTTTCGCGTTTCTCCATGGAAAACGCATTTTGCAATCATTGGGTCATAATAGGGAGTCACCGCCCCACCTTCCTCATAGCCGGAATCAATCCTCACCCCTTCGGGCTGATTCCAATTAAGCCTGGTAATTCTGCCCGGTGAAGGTAAAAAACGAACAGGATCTTCAGCATACAGCCGGAATTCCATCGCATGCCCCGAAAAAGCAATTTCAGATTGCTTCAATGGCAATGACTCGCCTTTTGACACAAGGATCTGCCATTTGACTAAATCAAGATTTGTAATCATTTCTGTGACCGGATGCTCCACTTGCAGCCTTGTATTCATTTCTAGGAAATAAAAGTTCTCCTGGTCATCAACTATAAATTCGATTGTTCCGGCATTCGTGTACTGGACGGCGTGCGCTGCCTTTACAGCCGTTGCATACATCTTTTCCCTGACCGCCTGTGTTAAAAAAGGTGATGGAGATTCTTCGATCACTTTTTGATGTCGCCTTTGAATCGAGCAGTCCCTTTCAAACAAGTGGACGATATTTCCTTCCCTGTCCCCGAACACTTGAATTTCAATATGCCTGCTTTCGGCGATATATTTCTCAATAAATACTGCATCTGAGCCAAAATAAGTCATTGCCCGTGATTTTGTGGAAGCAAATGACTTAACGAGCGCTTGCTCATTTTCACATAACATCATTCCTATTCCACCACCTCCGCCGCTAGCCTTAAGCATCACAGGGTAGCCAATGGAATAGGCAAGCCGGCATGCTTCTTCGAGAGTTTTAAGCCCTTTGCTGCTTCCGGGGACAACTGGTACACCAGCCTTCTCCATCGTATGCCTGGCGATAATTTTATCGCCCATTAATTCGATAATCTCAGGGGCAGGCCCGATAAAAATCATCCCCTCAGAAAGTACCTTTTTAGCAAAGACGGCATTTTCTGATAAAAAACCATACCCAGGATGAATCGCATCTACTTTTTCGTTTTTGGCAGCCTCCAATATTTTGTCTGCCTGCAAATAGGATTTATTAACAGGCCCTTCCCCAATGCATATTGCTTTTGAAGCTGCTTTTACAAAGGGCATGTTTTGATCGACATCAGAATACACTGCCACTGTTTCAATCCCCATTTCATGGCAGGTCTTTATAATCCGCAGTGCAATTTCTCCCCTATTGGCAATTAAAATCTTCCGCACATTTTAACCCCTTTCATTTCCCCTTTTTCCCTTCAAATAATATGTTTCTACATCATTCTCTGAATTTCCTGCAAATTTCGAAAACGCTCCCAGAGTTTCTCTGAGGAATTTTTTGCAATTTTGTTATATAATGATATTAATCCATTTTGAATAATGCGAAAATTTAGTTCCCTTCATGTTATTCAGCAATAAATATTATTATTCAAATAATAAATTTCTGGAGGTTAACCATGGCGACAAAAGTGGAAAAATTAAAAATTAACTTTAAAACGTTAGAGGAATTTAAAAAATTTAAAGAATATGGCCTACAGGAGCTCTCCATGTTTGAGGACCTTGAGGCAAATATGGTTGATAATGATGGCGATTCTCCGTTTTATGGGATTTATTTTGGGGACAAGCTGATCGCACGGATGAGCCTCTACCAAATTGATGCGAAATTTGATCGCTATTTCTTTCCCCCGCAAAATTATTTAGAATTATGGAAGCTAGAAGTATTGCCGGATTATCAAGGTAAAGGATATGGAAAACAGCTTGTAGCCTTTGCGAAAAGCTTTGGCCTGCCAATTAAAACAAACCCTAGAGTGCAATCGAGCGGTTTTTGGAAAAAGATGGACTTCACAAATGTAGAATACGACATGGAGCGTGACCGCGGCGAGAACCCGCTTGTCTGGTATCCGAAAGGTGTAGAAGCTCAGAATAAATAGGAAAAGCGGACACATTGATGTCCGCTTTTCCTATTTTTCCACTCTTTCCAGGTTGCCGTTTTTGTCCATCTGAAACTTTACTTTTGGCTGGCTCTCCTCTTCCTGGAGTACAACCATTTTGCGGGCCCGCTCCATGATCTCAATTAAGGAACGGTAGTCCTCTTCAATCGCTTTTAAATTTTTATTCAATCTTTCATTTTCAGCTGCGAGGCTGTAAGCTTTCTTCTCTAACTCTTTTATTTTTTCGTCAGACTTTTTCCGTTCCTCTTCTGAAGAGACCTCCGCTTTTTTATAGAGTCCTTCAAGAAACTGAATAACTGCAGGGAATGTAATGGCAGTGCCCTGCTCCCTGTCCGGCGAAGATGGATGCTCTTCCGCAGCATCCGTTTCCAAACCACTAATTCCTTCATCCGGAACAGCTTGCTTTTTCATCTCTTTGCGCTGTTTCTTGGCAAGCTCTATCCCGGATTTATACTGCTTCCGTACAAATGAGTTCCAGCGGAAACCGCATGCTGCCGAAGTACGTGAAAGCTGTTTTCCAACTTCCTCAAAAGCCTGAAGCTGTGTTCCGCCCTCACGGATATGTCTTAACACAACTTCAGCGAGTAATAAATCCTCATCCTGGGACCACGCATCTTGTCTAGTTGGTGACATTCATATTCCCTCCTAGCGTTTTTATAATACATATGCATCTACTAGAAAAGATAGACTTAAACAAGAGCGGGGATTTACACCATTATTTACTTTTTTTATTTATAAATGTTTTAACATATTCATGGTGGGCATCCCTCTCCCATAACAAGGCGCAGTTTTTAACCTCCTCCACTATTCTTTCTCGCAGCTTGGCTTCCTTCCACTTTCTAACCCACATCTTTTTATAGGATTGGAGCACCTTTGAATCATTTACTAATATTTTTTCTAAAAATGCTTCACACTCTGCAATCGGGTCATCATCAAAGAGGCCATCGATAAATCCTGCTTCTTTTAATTCTTCAACTGATCGCAGCTCTGCTTCCATGAGCAGTTTCATCGCAAATGCGGCAGGAAGTTTTTCCGCAAGAATAGAGCCTCCGCCCCATCCCGTAGTAATTGCTTGTTTTCCTTGAACAAATCCTGCTTTTGTCCCCTTTCGAGCCAGTCGAAAGTCGCAGGACACTGCCAATTCACATCCCCCGCCAACAGCAGTTCCATTCATAAGCGCGATGGTTGGAATCGGCAGGGTAAGCAGAGAATAAAGAATTTCACTCATTTGAGATAGCATCGGGTAGGCTTCCTCTTTAGTTTGCAGGAGATGAAATACAGACAGGTCGCCCCCGGAGCAAAAAGCATGCCCGCCTGAGCCGGTAATAACAAGCGCCTTAATGTCTGAGTCCGTTGATCTTTGAATGGCTTCGGATAATCCTTTCATTACTTCGAAATTAATAGCATTTCTTTTTTCACTTCTATTAATGGTGAATAATAAATAACCCATATCCCTTTTTTCCATTACATATGCCAATCTATCTCACTCCAACAAAATATGTATTTTGAGCTAAAGTTTTTGAAATGACAAAAGCACAAGGGCATAGGGCACCTTGTGCTTTTGTAAAATAGCAGGATTAGTTGTTGACTACGTCTTTTCCTTTGTATGTTCCGCAAGCTTTACATACGCGGTGAGCAAGTTTCATTTCACCACAGTTTGGGCATTCTACCATACCAGGAACATTTAATTTAAAATGAGTACGACGCTTTCTTTTTGCAGTTTTAGAAGTTCTTCTAAAAGGTACAGCCATTCTTCCCACCTCCTTAAAGAGTATAAAAGAAAGTTATGAAGGCCAGGAATGCTGGTTCTTCACTTTGCTTCTTGTTTTGCCGATTATGATTCTGAAGAATTTTTTTCGTCAAAAAACTTTGCAAGCCCTGCTAGTCTTGGATCAATCTTTTGTGATTGCTCCTCCTCACGAACGACTTCCCAATCCTTTCCGGACTGTGGCGCACCATCTTCGCTCGGGTTATCTTCACAGAAAACCTGCATCGGAACCTCAAGCAAAAGAATTTCTCTGATAATTGGGGTTAAATCAATTACCTCGCCTTTTACTTGATGTGCTTCCTCTTCAGTTTGATATGCTAAACCTTGTAAGAGGAACGTTTCAGTTGTTTCGACATTAATCGGAAGTTTTACATCCACTAACGTTCGAGAACAAGGGAGAATTAAATAACCTTCAATTTTCAAATGAAAGGTCACCTTCGTTGAATCAATATCTCCTCGCCCTGTGATGTGCATAGGAGATACTTCCCGAATGGTTGGATCATCTTGTTTGATCTCATCAACCAGAACGGTTTCATCAATCGAAAAATCCTTGTTTCGATATTTTTGCAATTGGCTTAATGTCCATTTCAATTGAATCACCCCAAGGCAACAAAGGTAATTATAGCCTTCGATAATATTTTTGTCAATGTTTTTTCTTTACACTCACTTTCTTGTTTCATCATCAATGCAAAACTTTTTTCCATACTAGTCTGTCCAAAAAAGTCCCTTACAAACACTCTACCATCATATCACAAATCTTGAATGAATTCCCGATATTTTTGCTATAATGGTAGTACTTAAGAAAAAGGAGAAATGCAATGAAAGCTGTTGGCGTGATTGTCGAATATAACCCCTTTCATAACGGCCATGCCCATCATTTGCAGGCTGCCCGGGAGGCTGCAGATACGGATGTTGTCATCGCTGTCATGAGCGGGAATTTTCTACAGCGGGGGGAGCCCGCCCTTGTCTCCAAATGGTGCCGGACTCAAATGGCGCTGCTTGGAGGGGTTGATCTTGTTTTTGAACTGCCATATCCCTTTGCCGTACAAAAGGCAGAAACTTTCGCCCATGGTGCTGTATCAATATTAGCTGCTGCTGGCTGTGATTCTTTATGTTTCGGCAGCGAAAGCGGAGACATATCCTCATTTTTAGAAACCATTGATTTTCTATCTGAACATGGACAATCTTTTGAAGAAAACATTAAACAGTTTATCGATACAGGTGTTAGTTATCCAAAAGCATTAGCCCTTGCCTATCAGCAATTGCCGCATTCAGAAAAATATTTAGATTTATCTAAACCAAACAATATCCTAGGCTTTCAATACATAAAAGCAATTATGCAGCAAAGGAGTTCACTTACACCTCTTACTGTAAAAAGGAAAAGTGCCGACTATCATGATGAACATTTTGCCTCCGAAACGATTGCCAGCGCAACTAGTATCAGAAAAGCAATTTTCTCAAACGATACTGGCAAAAACGATATAGGCAGATTTGTACCCACTCCTGCCATGAATTTATTAAAAGAGTATTTTCAGCGATACGGATTCTTCCATGAATGGGAAAACTATTGGTGTTATTTGCAGTTTCGAATTATTCATTCTGCTCCTTTAGAGCTTAGAGAGATTTACGATGTAGAAGAAGGCCTTGAAAATAGACTAAAGGCAGCCGCTCTTGAATCTAACAGCTTTGCAGAATTCATGGAAAAACTAAAAACAAAACGCTATACTTGGACAAGACTGCAAAGGCTTTGCACCCATATTTTAACCAATACGAAAAAAAATGAAATGTCCGGATTTCCGGAAAAAGTTTCATACCTGCGCCTGCTCGGCATGACAGCACAAGGAAAAAACTATTTAAATAAAATGAAAAAACATCTGAACCTTCCACTTGTTGCAAAATTATCTTCCTTTAAAAGTGAAGAAATCGTTTGCGATATTAGAGCGGCACAAACATATGCAATGGCGTTTCCAAATTCATTAAAAGCGGAGATGCTCAAGCAGGAATTTACACAGCCTCCAATTCGAGTAGAATAAAAGAAGATGCGGAATCACCGCATCTTCTCTTATTTTTCCGGCAGCCTTTCTAAATAGCTTACCGCTTCATCAAATGTATCAATTGGAACGATTTTCATTTTGGTATTAATTTCTCTGGCGGTTTTGACGGCTGCCCTGTAATTGGAATCCTTTGCCCCCTTTTCATTCGGGGCAAAAAAGATTTCTGCTCCAGCCTTATCAGCTGCGACAATTTTCTGTTCAATCCCTCCTATCGGCCCAACCGTCCCATCCACATCAATCGTTCCCGTTCCGGCGATTTCGTATCCTTTAGTCAAATCTTCTTTTGTCAGCTGGTTATAGATTTCTAAAGAGAACATAAACCCTGCTGATGGTCCGCCGATTTCATCCGTTTTAACCGTCACCTTCGGGTCAACCATAATCTCCTTATCATCTACCAAGGAAATCCCAATTCCAGCCTTTTTTGGATCTTCTTTAAATGGCTGCAGCTTTAAGGTAACTGTTTTGACTGTTTTTTTTCGTGAATAGGTTAACATCACCTTGTCACCTGCCTGTTTTTTGCCAACATATTCAATAAATTTTTCAGATGATGGGAATTGGCGGCCATCCACTTTAAAAATTCGGTCCCCGGCAAGAAGTTTACCATCAGCTGGCATACCTGGCAGCACCTGAACGACATATATGCCTTTGTATTTATAATTAACGGGCAATCCTGCCTTCTTGTAGGCGACGTCAATAGCGTTCAGCTTCGAGCCTGCCATTAGGTGCAGCTGTCTGGCATTATACTCTTCCTCGGTTTCTTTTTTATTTAAGACTAAACCCAGCGGATAAAGTTCTTCATATTTTTTGATTTTGGCCTCCAGGTAGGAGTAGATATTTGCCCTTCCCATTCTGACCGTCGTCAGCATAAAGTCTCCTTCATCCTTATACCCGTTTTCAACCTTAATGATCGGCCCCAGTTTCTTCGCCATGCCTGGTTTTGAGACATAATAGGGTAATGAATAATACATACCTCCAACCAAAATAAGAGCTATTAGCAGGAAGAATCCGATATATATTTTTTTGCGCAAAACTAAGTCACCTCTTCCACTGATTCATTTCCCGTTTAATTTGCTCCAAATGCTTTGTCGTTTCTTCTTCGCCGATTTGAATGATCTCATCGATGTTTGTGAAAGCGCGGGAACTATAACTTTCAACAGGGGGGCGGATCATAATATTGGCTGCAATTTCTCGGTTATTGATAATTTCCGCCTGCATGATATCAATACTTTGCATAATGACATCGTAAATAGAAGTAATTTCAGCGTTCCTCTTCACCCTGGAAACATCTACAGCAATAACGATATCCGCCCCCATTTCTTTTACGACAGATACCGGAACACGATCGCTGACCCCCCCGTCCACAAGAATTCTCCCCTTATATTTAACCGGCACAAAAATTCCCGGGATGGATATACTCGCCCTGACTGCTTCAGCAACCGGTCCATCTTTAAAAACCACTTTTTCCCCGCTTAGTAAATCAGTCGCCACAATCCCAATCGGGATGGAAAGCTCTTCGATGTTTTTCCCGTGCGTAAAAACCCTTATAAATTCCTTTACTTTATTACCTGCAATAAAACCCATTTTTGGAACGGTAAAGTCCAAAAAGTACTTTCTTTTGAAGGCAGTTGATAATTTATATAACCGGTCCAAGTCAATTCCGGCCCCGTAAAAGCTGGCAACCAATGCCCCCATGCTGCTGCCGGCAATCATGTGAATCGGAATGCCGGCATTTCTTAATGCGATTATGACACCTAAATGAGCAAACCCGCGTGCACCTCCAGAACCAAGAGCTAAGCCAATTTTAGGGTGCTCCATAAAGAAACCTCCCGGAAACAATATCTTCTCCTAAAAGGAAATCTTGTTCAATCTTATGGTCTAATTTAGTGTTATATGAGTATATTTGATTAATATGAGGACAAGGAGTCCAGCTTGATTATTCCTATTTTATCACTGTATATATTGATTGCCCAGTTTAAGGATGGCAATCATCAAGGAAGGAGGGCCCTTCATTGTTTCGGTCAAAATTAAAAACGCTTTTTCTTGCCACATCTGCCACAATTTTAGCGGGGGCGGTTATTTTTTACCCGCAAGAGTCGTTCCAGGCCTCCATACGAGGTCTTGACATGTGGTGGAAAATTGTCTTTCCTTCCTTGCTGCCGTTTTTTATTATCTCTGAATTGTTAATCGGCTTTGGGGTGGTCAAATTTATTGGTGTCCTATTGGAACCATTAATGAGACCCCTTTTCAAGGTGCCGGGTGTGGGCGGATTTGTTTGGGCAATGGGAATGGCCTCCGGATTCCCGGCAGGAGCAAAATTTACCGCGAGATTGCGCCAAGAAGGACAGCTAACCCAAATCGAAGCAGAAAGACTTGTGTCCTTCACCAATTCATCTAACCCCCTATTTATCTTTGGAGCAGTTTCAGTCGGTTTTTTCGTTAATCCTCATTTAGGAATTGTACTGGCACTTGCTCATTATTTAGGGAATATTTGTGTCGGCCTGATCATGCGCTTTTATGGGGGTGAATCATCCGACAACTCGAAAGAGCAAAAGAAAAAAATAAATTTCCATACTGCTTTCTCAGCCTTGCACGAGACACGATTAAAAGACAATCGGCCTATTGGCCAACTATTGGGTGATGCAGTAAGTTCATCAATCCAAACTTTATTATTGGTTGGCGGATTCATTATTTTATTTTCTGTTATCAACAAATTACTATATCTCTTACATATCACTGCAGCTCTTGGCAAACTTGTGGAGGTTTTATTAACCTCGTTATCATTCCCGGATATGTTAAGCATTCCTTTTATTTCAGGCTTATTTGAAATTACACTCGGCAGCCAGCTGACTAGTCATGTGGAAGAAGCTACACTTCTGCAAAAGGTGATGATTACCAGTTTCATCCTAGCCTTCAGCGGTTTTAGTGTTCAAGCACAGGTAGCCAGCATCCTCGCTCAAACCGATATCAGGTTTCAGCCATTTTTTATCGGGAGAATAATTCAAGGGATATTTTCCAGCTTTTTTACTTTTATTTTGTGGAAGCCTGTCTATCTTCGCTTCAATGATCATGAACAGCCTTCCAATGCCATCCCAGTTTTTGGTGATGGTTTATGGACGAATGATTTCTTTCATAAAGCGATGGAGATTGGACCTCTGATTACCATATGCTCTTTGTTATTTTATGTACTGCTATTGTATTCTCGATTAAAAAAACAATAAATAAAAGAAGGAGCCCGGCATAAAGTGCCCAGCTCCTTTTTTTACTGATCATTAAACTTTTTTTTCAATTCTTTTTCTACAACAGGCGGAACCAGTTCTGAAATATTTCCATTATACTTAGAAACTTCTTTAACTATGCTGGAGCTTAAGAAGGAATACTGGTTATTCGTCATTATAAAGAAGGTTTCAATCTCATCATCCAGAACCCGGTTCATCGAGGTTATTTGCATTTCATATTCAAAATCGGAAACAGCACGTAAGCCGCGGATAATGGCAGTCGCGTTAACTGCCTTTGCATAGTCGACGAGCAGCCCGGAATGTTCATCTACTTTTACGTTAGGCAGGTCTTTTGTTACTTCTTTTATTAAATTAATCCGCTCTTCAACACTGAATAATGGATTCTTTGCTGAATTGTTCATGACACTTACATAAACTTTATCAAATACTTTGGCGCCTCTTCGAATAATATCTAAGTGGCCATATGTAATTGGATCAAAACTCCCCGGACAAACTGCTATTCTTTCCAAATTGACTCCCCCTCAATCTCTCCCGCATTTCGAATAAATTGAAACAGCAATAATTCCATATTTCTCATGTTTGATTTGTGTGAATTTTCCTGCCTTTTGAGGTAATTCTACGTCAAAACTATGTTCACAGACAACTATGCCAGTATCTTTTACTAAAGATAGTTCATCCATTTTCTCCATAAGATTAACAAGCTGTTGTTTTTTATAAGGAGGGTCTAAAAATATGTAATCAAAGCTGAGTTCCCTTTTTTTAAGCGCCTTGACAGCCCTATCTGCATCATTACGATAAACCTCTGCAGCATTCTCAAATTTACAGGCCTTAATATTCTCATGAATGATTTGAATTGCCTTCGCCTCTCGGTCAATAAATATCACCTTGTCAAGGCCTCTGCTTAGCGCCTCCAAGCCAAGCCCGCCGCTGCCTGCAAACAGGTCGAGTCCCAAACCGCCGCAAAAATAAGGTCCAATCATGTTAAAAATAGCCTCTTTGACTTTATCTGTTGTCGGTCTCGTTGAATTTCCCGGAACTGCTTTTAAAGGCCTGCCCTTACAAATACCTGAAACCACTCTCACTGAATGATCACCACATTTTATAAATTAAAGTTTTCTTTTTACATCCTATCATAATTTTAAAAGAGCAGCCAAATTAGTTGTGATATTTTTATTATAGGAACCCGATTGGAAAATTTATTGAAAATAAACGTATAAGCTTTTTGGTTGTGGAGATAATGTAATTAACAACATCAATTCGAGGATGTTGTTGCCAACCGCGGAGAAGACTTACGTTTCCCCATAAGTTCTTCCTCCGGTTTCTCCTCTCCCTTTGCCTTCTATCCTTTGTAAGGATGTAGAAGGACCCTGCAGAAAACTGCAGGGTTTTTTTATTTGAAAAGAAGTAGCAACGTTTAGTGAAATTCACTAGTCGCTGTCTCTTGAGCTGGACAATTCGCAAAGCAGAATTTTTGTCCATAAAAAAAAGATGAAGTCTTCTTCACCTTTTTTCAAATTCCCATTTTATAATCATATTCTTTAGCTTTATCAGGAACTGAATTCTCATATTCCATTTTTAAAAATGGCTTATATGAAGGTTCAACCTTTTTAACAAAAGAAAATGAATTCAACTTTTCCATAATGGCCTCTACATCTTCTTGATTGCAATAGAGGACAACATATTTAAGTTTCTTTGAAACGTAATGAACATTTCCAAAACGTCTGAGCATTTTAGCTTGTTTTAATGAATAAAGCCAAACGACTAATCCTTGTCTTTGCATAAACATATTTTTTTCCCCTTCAACAAAACCAGCATTTTACATAAGTCTAGCATATAAAAATATCCTTTATCAATTCTAATTTTGCTAAATTAAAAAATCAGCCATTGGCTGACCTTTTAATTTTTACTCACCCGCATCCGCAGCTTCCCCCGCTGCCACATCCGCCGCTATGGCCTGTTTCGAAGAAGGGATTGCCGGTTGGCACTTTAATATTTGGAGAAACTGCACCGCCTATCAGCAAACTGATTTCATCTAAAAGACTCTGCAGATCATTTTCGGCTAATTTAAACTCTGCCACCAGCGGGTCAAGGTCCATTTCCCTTTTAAATTGGCGAATTTGGATCCTGACCTCTTTATAGTCGGGATGATATTTTCCAAACCTTTGTACCTCTTCATAATGCTCCTTGAGGCTGGCAAAACGGTTAATTTTCCGTTGTGTCTCTTGATTATTTTGCATTTTATATAAACAAATTTGATAGTGTTCGGCAAGATCAGATTCAAGAACCATTTTTGCTATTTGTTCGGCATGTTCTAATAACTCAATTCTTTCTAATGTCGCAAGCATTCATGCCACCTCCAAAAAACATTTTATCATGAATGCAAGGGGAAAGCGAAAATTTGCGGTTAATTAGGGATATTTACCATAAACTCCTTCGCTAGTCCATAGGGCATATTATTTAAATTTACCATAACTAGCTTAATATTATGGTTCCCGGGAGAAAGCCCTCTTATTATGAAGACAGCAGAAGAAACCACTGATTTTTTTTGCCCATCAACCCATACAACCATTTTCCCAACTTTTTGATTCGTGGGTTCAGAGTTTCGGAAACTGATCCCGCTGACGATGCATTCCACAAATACATCCTTTCCTTTCGTTTCGTGGCTTACAGATAATGACGGAATTTCCCGTGAATATCCCGAGGTGATTCCCACTATTAAAAAAATGAAAGCTAGTAACGATAATCGCTTCTTCATCCCAATCACTCCTTTGCTTTGTATTTTTAGCCTCCTTTTCATTTTTTAGTCCTTTGCAAAAATTGCCCGTAAAAAAAGGCCACGATTAATAGTGGTCTCAGATTAGGTTTGATTTTTCATGGCCTGAAACATGTTATACATCATGTTGGCCATTTGGACACTATTTGAAAACTTTTCTACCTGGTCAGTAATCGTCTTTTTATAATAGTGCAGGGAGGCTATTTCAAGTGCCTGTAAATCATAGGGATTCCTTGTTAGTTTTCGATACCATAGAGGCTGTTCTCGAATAAATTTTTTAAGGTCTTTTTGACCTTCTAAATATTCCATTACATCACGTCTCATAGGTCAAACTCCTATCTTCAATCTTTTGTAAATGAAAATGGATTTTTGGGACCATTCTGCGGCTTTACTGGTCCCTGAATGGCATTATTACCTTGAAATTGCGAAAGAACACCCTGAATGGCACCGATTGCCTGACTAAGGTTATTAATGTGGCTTTGCATTTGGTTTGGATCCACTTTCTTCACCATTCCGATAAGGTTTGACATAAAGTCACCATTAGACTCGCTTTTTGTTTCAATGTTTGTAGACTTTTCTTCACCAATATTTTCCCAGCGTTGATCGTCCTCACCTAATAAATACCAGTCCTCATAAAATTCTTGCCAGGTAGCATTTCCTTTTCTTACCTCTTGAATGATTTTCGGATTATTTTTAACAAATTCTTTAAATTTCTGTACGGATGGGTGCAATTTTTTTTGCGTCATCTTTCTCACCTCTGCCCATATTCATCCCAATAATACAATATGAAGGAAATTTGGAAATGTGAAGCCTAAGATGGAAGGTGAAATGATTTATTATTATGTCTATTAATGGTACGATGACATAAAAAATAAATGAAAGAGGGAAATATATGAAGGATGAGTTACGCCAACAATTAGATGCATGCATCGAAAATGGGTCAGAAGAGGATTTGCAGGCACTCAATTTTCTTTTGGATGGTATTAACCGGAAGATTTCGCGAAAAAATAGAACCTTTTTAAGCGGAATCCTACATATGGAAAAGAAAATTGACAAAGATTCCTGTGAAATCACCATCCCGCTAAATCCTGTTCTTAATAATAATCTAAATATTCTTCACGGCGGGATTACGGCAACGGTTCTTGATACAGTGATGGGGTATTTAGCTAACTATCTCCTGCCGGAAGGTTATGGAGCAGTGACCAATCAACTGAATCTGCATTATATCGCACCAGGTACAGGAGACTATATTCGCTGCCGTTCGGAAATCGTTCATCGCGGTACAAAAACTTTTGTTATTTCGGGTGAAGCTTTCCGCAGTGATGGTAAAAAAATAGCCTATGCTACTGGAACCTTTTTTATCATTGAAAAGTAGCGGTTAAGAAAGGGGAAAGCAAAATGGTCACTGCCATTCTAATCCCGATTATTTGTTTTTATTTTTATTGGCTTACGCTCAAAGAAATGAAAGAAAATGATACGAAATGGCTGGCAGTAAGCATGGTCCCGCATGAGGCCGTTTTAACAGGGAAAATAACAAGTATTGCGGAGGAAAGACAACGTTTTTATTATCATCGATACATATATGTACAAACGCTTAAGCTAGAAACTAGCTCAAAAGTCATAACAGCCAAAAAAACATCTCCAATCACAAAGAAAATGACAGCCGTTACTTTTGCTCTAGGTGATGTGGTAACGATCTACGGGAGCTGGGAAGGCAGCACATTTTTATTTAGTGAATATGATGTAAAAAAAAGGTGACGATTCCAGCCACCTTTTTTATTCCTCCATTTTCTTGATAAAGTTTTGTGTGTAATATTTTTGATAAACACCTACGCCAAGATAGGTGTAGTCATTACTTAATAATGACTCCCTGTGTCCTTTGCTGTTTAGCCAGCCTTCCACTGCCGCAGGACCATCCGTATAATTCGCTGCAATATTCTCCCCTGCTGCCTTATAAGAAATCTTTGCCGTTTTTAAGCGGTCAGCAAGGCTCCCAAATTTTTTCGACGTATGAGAAAAATCATTATTTTCCGCCATATCTTTACTATGACTATAGGCAACTTCAGCCGTTTTTTCATCCCATTTCAGCGGCTTAACTTTATTTCTTACCCGCAAAACATTCGTTATATCCAAAATTTGCTGTTCTGCCCCGTCTTCAATTGTCTTCCACAACTCCTCACTTGGAGCGGCTGCTTCCACTAAATCTCCACTGTAAACCAGCTCATATGGGCGTTGCTTGATAAGGGTTTCTGAATCTAGAAAACGAACACCTGAGAGTGTCCCTGAAAACTTATCAATATAAAGCTGAGTAATTACATCCCCCAATTGAACAACCGGCCGAAGATTGAGGTCTGTATCATTCAATTCAAAACGATAGGTACTGCCATTCAACTCAAGGTTAAGGTTTGTATTTATAAAGTGTGTATTAAATATTTCCTCCACAGGCTGTCCAATTTCAAATGGAGCAACATCTAGATTTTCCCCGATGGCAAAGATCGTCACCACATGCTTATTCTCAACACCAACCTGAAAGTATTGTTTGTAGTCGAGATTATATATATACATCAATTCGATCCGGTGACCCCAGCTCTTTTTCGAGCACTGTGATGTCCTTCCCAATCATTGACGCCAATCCTTCCTTTGGGCTCTCAGATTTGGAATGGCTGTTGGCCTTGTAATCGGGATTTTGTGATGCAGATTGATTTTCTTCTGAAGTATGATCTTCTCTAATCAACACCTTATCCTGATTTTTATCATTTATACTTAAATAAAATCCAATCATTAAAAAAACTGCTGACAGGATTAATATTCTAATTAACGTCCGCAGAGGCATTCACCCTCTCTATCATTATTACTATCATTGTATCGTGATAAAATCATTATAGCATCAATAATTTGTTTAATAACAAACATTATTGAAAATGTCTGATACACCAATAAATTAATAAATAAAACAGGTACAAAAAGGTACCTGTTTTGGATAATAAATCTATTTTTAAAATAATAATTTACAACAAATGGTGAATCTACACCTAATGCTGTACCCCATTATAGTTTTGCTCAGAAATTTGAGTCAATGCCTCTTTCGCTTGATCATCCGTTAATTCGCGAATCGCAAAATCACCTAATGAAACAATTCCGATTAAATTGCCATTCTCCACCACCGGAAGGCGGCGGATTTGGTTTTTAGCCATTAATTTTACCGCCTCTCTGCTGGTTGCATCAGGAGAAATAGTTACAAGATTATTACTCATTATATCTTCTACTTTTGAAGATGGCGGATGCTTATCGGCTACACATCTAAGGACAATATCTCGGTCTGTAATCATACCGACTAATTTCTCACCGTCTACAATCGGGATTGCCCCAACATTTAACTCTTTCATCTTTACAGCAACTTCATAGACATTATCCAATAAGGTACAGCATTCTACCTCATCCGTCATGATATCACCTATTTTTTCCATTCTCTCACCTCATATCATTATTCTATCCGCATTCGATAATAGATTTTCCAAATAAGACTTATTTATTCGATAAACGAATTCATTGCAACTTGGCACATTTTCATCTATTATTAAAATGAATTAAACTGCAGCAATACCACATTCAAAACAATAGGGGAATGGCATTGTTTTAGGAGGGATTCATTAATGAAATTTGAAAATACGGGCTTGGAAAAATTAACAGCAGACTTAAACCGTTTAGATGAAGTCATGCATGAACACGGTTTAATTCGCGCCGGGCAATGGGATTATGAGCGTGTTACATACGACAAGAAGTTTGAAATGAGAGAAGGGGTATTTTATCTTCGTGTTCAAGGGTATGCCACTGAAGGTGATGTTGATACATTTAGAGCCACGATTCAATTAATGACCCCACTTTTAGGCAAGCATTACTATCCACATGGTGTGGAATATGGAGAGGGAGAAAATTTCCCTGCTTCCCTTGTCACCCAATGTAATAAAATACTTGAAGAAGTAAAAAATGAAGTTAGCAAATTTGCAGAATAATTAAGAGGCGCATGGAATATCCATGCGTCTTTTTTTCAGCCTATAAGCCCAATATGGCTTTGATCATCGAAGTGGTTTCTCCCCCATGATAAAAAACATACAATAATAAATAAACCGCTACTCCTGTAATAGCTGTAAAGAACCAGACGATACTTGTAACCGGACCAAGCTTGCGATGGATGGAAAGTTTATTCCTAAACCCAGTCGTCAGTGAAATGATTCCTAATACTGCACCCAGCATCGCTAAAGTAATGTGGAATACTAAAAAGATGGTGTAATAAATTTTTATTTCATCCGGACCGCCAAATGATGTATTTCCAATAAAAATGGTTCTAGATGCATAAATAATAAAGAAGATAAGTGCAAAAATTGCCGCTAAAACCATCGTTTTTTTATGGGCTTCAATTTTTCTTTGCTTAATCTGTCTCCAGCCAATGGCAACAGTGACAGCGCTTAGTACAATAAATGAAGTACTAATGGTTGGTAAAATTGGTAAGGAATTCATTTAAAATCCTCTCTTTTCATTATATTCTACTATAATAGTAGTGGAACATATCCCTATTTTCAATGATTATCCATAAATAAAATAATCTCCCATAAGAAATAGGAGATTATTTTATCAGCGATAGACTTAAATCTTGCTTCATTTCCCGTTCAGACTCTTCCTGGTCCTTTCGGAACCATTCGAAAAATACACGGCCAAGAATGACTCCATAAACAATTTCTTGGAGTACTTTCATTAAGACTCCGCCTAGCTGCTGGTCATTTACCAAGGACATGGAACTAAAAAGTTCCGGCCCGCTTAAATTTAAGCTGGCGAAGTTTGCCGTACCAACACATAGGCTCATCGCCTGTCCCCATACAGCCGGGTCAGAATAGGTTGCATAGAGTGGTGTATTAGCAAAAATAATTAAAGCACATGCTGGTGTGATCAGGATTCCGTCAGCAAAAAGGTAGCCAACTTTCTTTAGTCCGTTCAAAGTTTGATGTTCCGGGAGATGATTGATTAGCGGCCACCACATGAAGATGGCAACAACAAACAAAAGGATCGAATACCCGGCATGCAGCCATATATTTTGCATGACATGGTCAAATATCAACGGAATATGATAAAACGAAAATAACCCGTTAAAGACGAAAAGGGCAATCAATGGTTTTGTAAAAAACTTAAAGAGTGCATTCACAATCCTTAATTGAATAATTTTCCTCCAAACCCAATCCGGCACACCCAAAATGAATAAAGGCGGAACGATTAACACTAAGGCTGCCATTTGCAGCATGTGCACATAGAACATTAAGTGAGCCATTAAATCGATTGGCGACCCCTTAATCACATATAAAAGAGCCATTGATAAGACGAACAAAGACGCTTGCTTTGGCGTTAATGGTTTACTATCCGGAAACCAATGACGATATTTCGCAGCAAGGATTAAAAAACCTGCAGTTAAAGCAATCATAACCAGAAAAAAATACGGGCTCCATAGCGCTTCAAAACCAAAAATATCTAATGTAAGCACCGCAAATCACCTCGATATTTGTAGAATAAAATCGGCTAAAAGCCGGCCGATTTTATTCTATATTATTACCACCAGATAACCGTCATAAAGGCTAATACCATTGCGAGAGCAATAAAGATTCCTGAGAACAGAAACAAGGTTGGTGCCTCGTGACCTTTATGACTCATATGCATGAAATAAAAAAGCTGGAATACCACTTGAACGACAGCCAAAAGAAGAATAAACGGGATTGTAAACGAAGCGGTAAATCCTTTAATCGCAACTGCCGCAAATGCAATAAACGTTAAAAAAATCATTAATGAGAACGATACAACCTGGTATCTCATCTCCTCTGCATTTTTCCGGCGGCGATATTCAAGATCAACTCTTGGGTTGCCCGTATTAAGCTGTTGATTTGCCATCAGATTATCCCACCATTCCCATTAAATAAACTACTGTAAAGATAAATACCCAAACAACGTCAATAAAGTGCCAGTACAAACTGAAGACATAGAACTTTGGTGCATTATACAAATCCAAGCCTCTTTTTGCATTACGCAGCATTAAGGTTAAACACCACATTAAACCAAAAGCAACGTGCCCTCCATGGAAACCTACTAACGTATAGAAGGCAGAACCAAACGCACTGCTGGTAAATTTATGACCTTCATGAACATAATGAGTAAATTCGTAAACCTCAAGGCCGAGAAATCCAAACCCTAATAAAGCTGTTAATCCAAGCCAAAGCATCATTTTCTGAAAAGCAAAGTTTTTCATGTGATACATAGCGTATACACTTGTCAGCGAACTTGTTAACAATAACATCGTTGCTACAAATGTTAACGGAAGTTCAAACAAATCTTTTGCCAGGGGCTGCCCAGTATTAGGAACTTTATCCTTAAGCGCCAGGTAGGTAGCAAAGAGGGAGGCGAAAAGAACTGTCTCTCCCCCTAAGAATAACCAAAAACCTAAAAATTTATTTTTGGCTTCAAGGGTTGATTTCTCCGGCGCTGCAGGCCATGTCTCATACGTCATTTTTTCTTCAGCGTGCATTATGCCTTAACCCCCTTATCATTATCATCAATTAAATCCTCTTTATGAATATGGAATCCATGGTCATCCTTAACGGAACGCATGAACATGGAACCGAATGTCACGAGCAGACCAAAAATCATCAGCGGCAATGCCCATGGTTTATCATTTACATTGTACAACGCCCCAAACGCAGCGATGAATAAACCAAGTGCAATCATAAATGGGATAAAAGATGAATTTGGCATATGGATATCTCCAATCGGTTCTGCAGGAGTCATCCCTTTTTTTCCTTCCATTTTTTCTAACCAGAGTGCATCTAAACCGCGAACAAGCGGCAGCTGTTTAAAGTTATAGAAAGGCGGTGGGGAAGAAATCGACCATTCAAGCGTTCTTCCGTCTCCCCATGGGTCATTTCCTACTTTCACATTTTTAACCGAAGTCATAATGATATTATATAGAAGAACAAGCACTGCGACTGCCATAAATGCCGCCCCAACAGAGCTTATGGCATTACCAGCATTTAATCCCTGCCCAGGAAGGTAAGTGAATACACGACGCGGCATTCCCCAAAGTCCCAAAAAGTGCTGGATAAAGAATGTTAAATGGAAACCGATAAAGAATAACCAGAAAGTAATTTTCCCCAATGTTTCATTTAACATTGTACCAAACATTTTCGGCCACCAAAGATGGGTCGCCGCTAAGATTGCAAACACAACACCACCCACAATAACATAATGGAAGTGTGCCACAACAAAGTACGTATCATGATATTGATAGTCGGCAGAAGCAGTAGCAACCATGACCCCGGTTACACCGCCCATAACAAATGATGGGATAAATGCAAAGGCATAATGCATTGGTGTCGTAAACTTAACGCTGCCGCCCCACATCGTAAAGAGCCAGTTAAATATTTTAATACCGGTCGGAACCCCAATGGCCATTGTAGCTACAGCGAAAATCGCATTGGCAACCGGCCCCATCCCGGTTGTAAACATATGGTGTGCCCATACCATGAATCCTAAGAACCCGATCAAAACAGTGGCAAAGACCATGGATGAATAACCAAAAAGACGTTTTCTTGAAAAGATTGAAAAAATTTCCGAAAAAATACCGAAAGCAGGCAGTATAAGAATATAAACTTCAGGGTGCCCGAAAATCCAGAAAAGGTGTTCCCAAATAATCGTGTTTCCACCCATTGTCGTGTCAAAGAAATTAGCGCCAAACAAACGGTCGAACATCATCATTGTTAAACCAACAGTTAATGGAGGGAACGCGAATAAAATAAGCGCTGATGCCACAAATGTTGTCCATGTAAACAGCGGCATCCTCATATACGTCATTCCCGGTGCCCTCATATTTATAATTGTGACAAGGAAGTTAATCCCCCCAATAAGGGTTCCAAGTCCGGATATCTGCAAGCCTAGTACATAAAAATCAACCCCATGCCCCGGTGAATGGAGGGCAAGCGATGCATAAGAGGTCCAGCCTGCATCCGGAGCTCCTCCTAAAAACCATGAAAGGTTGAGGAAAACCCCCCCAAAGAAAAACAGCCAAAAACCTAAAGCGTTAACAAATGGAAAGGCAACGTCGCGAGCGCCGATTTGCAGCGGCATAACGGCGTTCATAAATCCTAATAAAAGCGGCATGGCGGCTAAGAAAATCATCGTTGTTCCGTGCATTGTGATAATTTCATTAAATGCACCGGCACTGACAAAATCATTATTTGGCACTGCAAGCTGGATGCGGATAAAGATTGCTTCAATACCGCCAATTACGAAGAAAAATCCACCTGCAATAAGATAGAGGATGGCGATTTTTTTATGGTCAACCGTTGTTAGAAAGTCCCATAATGTGGCGCCAAATCCTTTTTTTTGAGCATAGGTACTCACAATTTTACCTCCCTTTCAACCAATTCCCCTATTATTCCTGAACCTTTAAGCCCATTAAATATTCTGCCAGAGCATTAAGCTGCTCTTCAGACATTTTTGGGTACTTATTCGTCATCATATTGCCAGGTTTATATTTTTCAGGATTACGAATCCAATTTTTCAATTCTTCTTTGTTATGGTCCAAAATGCCGGCAACACGAGACCGATCACCAAAATTTGACAGGTTGGGCGCAGTTCGTGCGGTATCAGGCATTTTGTTTTCAGGTGTAACGGCATGGCAGCCAATACAGCTTTTATTAAAGATGTCCTGCCCCTGTATAGCTAAATCCCCTTGAGCTGTTTGCGGTTCTTTCACATTCTGCATTGCACTTACCCAGGTGTCAAACTTATCGCGGCTGATCGCTTTGACTTTAAAGTCCATCAATGCATGGGATGGTCCGCAAAGCTCAGCACATTTTCCATAGAAAAGATTTCCTGCTTCATTTGCCCGTTTGTCATCAAATTCGAGCCAGAATTTGTTGATATTATCGGTATTAGTATCTAATTTCCCTCCAACTGCTGGAATCCAGAAGGAGTGCTTGACATCGTTAGATTTTAAATTAAAATATACTTTTTCATTCGTCGGAACAACCAGCTCCTGGCTTGTCACTAGCTTCTGCTTAGGATACTCAAAATCCCACCAATACAAATGGGAACGAACGTTTATAACAAGAGCATTGGATTTTTTCTTATCCATATCTTTTACATCCGCAAGCTTAAACGTCGAAGCAACTGTAGGAACTGCGAGAATTAATAGTAAAAGAATCGGTATAACAGTCCAGACGATTTCTAATTTATGGCTTCCTTCAACCTGTTTTGGTATTTTATCATCCTTCCTCCTAAAACGAACAAAAACCAAAACGAAAATAATCATTACTACTAGGATTACCCCTACCATAATATACGTACTTAGCTTCATAAGATCATACTGCATGTCTGCAACTTCACCGGCCGGCCTTAATGTAGAAAGGAACGGTTCACCACACCCGGAGAGTACGAGCGTTAAAATCGCAAACAACGATATCAAACGCCATTTTGCAAGCCTTTTCATAGCTTAATCAAACCCCTCTTTCGCTAAATAATTCATTCATTTAGTTGTCGGTCAAAGAAGTATGTAAGAGATTCTTTCCTGTTTATACAGGAAAGAATTGTAAGCAAAAACTAAATTAAAGTCACAATTACCATCGCCACAAAAATAATCGTTAAGTATTGCAATGAATAAACAAACATTAGTTTTGCCCACTTCATGTCATCTTTGATCCTATATCCATAAATCCCCAATGCGAGCCACCCGATATTTAATACGGTTGCAAGAATTAGAAATGGGATTCCCAATGAAGTTAGAAAAAATGGAATCGGCAGCAGCGCCGCTACCCAAAGTAAAATGTGAATTTTCGTGGTTTTGAAACCCTTTACCACCGGCAGCATCGGAATGCCGGCTGCTTTATATTCATTTACTCTCCTCATCGCAAGAGCATAAAAATGAGGCGGCTGCCAAACAAACATTAGCACAAACAAGGACCATGCCATGATATCAAGATTCGCATCTACTGCAGCCCAGCCGATTAGAGGCGGTACTGCTCCCGATATTGAGCCAATTACGGTATTCGATACTAACTGCCGCTTTGACCACAAGGTATAGAGGAAAACATAACTAAAAACTCCAAGCAGTCCAATTACTGTTGCAGTTACCGTAGTAAAGAATAAAAACAGTGTACCCAAAGCAATAAGGATAATACCCAAACCAAGAACCTTTGCCGGTAGTACTTTACCTGTCACAGTCGGTCTTGCTTTTGTCCTTTCCATTAAATGATCGATATCGCGATCCACATAATTGTTAATGGCACATGACCCAGCGATGATCAGTGAGGAACCTGCGACAGTGAAAAATATGATATCTAAATTATCAAGAAAGCTCTGGCCAGAAAAATGCAGTGCCAGCCATAATCCAGTAAAAGTCGTAATAAGGTTGGAATTCACAATTCCAATTTTTATCAACGCTGTGAAGTCTTTCCAAACAGATGTCTTTGTCATCTCAGACTGCAGGCTGGCTGGACTATTTTCAATAGCTTCCCCATAAGCCTTTGGGTTGGACATATTTTTCTCCTCCTAATCCTACAAACCAATATTCAAACTCTTTTATCAAGAATAGTTAAAATGCAATGATTTAAATAACACTTTCTCTGTATATTAAATCACACTTTAAGGCATTTTTGTGAACTTTTTTTGAATAATTTTTGACTAAATTGTGACCCAAGGGATTTATTTGTTATTATACTCCATTTATGGAAAACACGATAGTAATTACTCTGAACAAATTTCAACTTAAAAGACCAAAAACTATCATATTTCTAACAAGCAATATATAGTTTTTATGTTTTCCACTATAATAATAGTGTAAAATATATATTATTCAACATAATGGTATAAGATATCATTTTCCCGATACATTCTAGAGTGAAATTCTGTTCATTTTTATCATAATTCGATATGATGAATTAGTACATTATTATTTTACTACTATTCAGATTCATTATACTGTCAAGAATTTTCTTTGACAAATTATTGAACTTTTTAAGAGGTGAATTTTTTTGCGGCGGTCTTTGAAATGGTTGGCAGTCGCCACTACAATCGGAATGATATTGATTTTACTTGGCGGGGCATTAGTAACTAAAACGGGGTCTGGTATGGGATGTGGAAGATCCTGGCCATTATGCCATGGTAAATTCCTTCCTACTGAAATTACTCCTGAATTAATCATCGAACTTGCTCACCGGCTGGTGTCAGGTGTTGTAGGAATATTGGTCTTAATTCTATCAGTTTGGTCTTGGAAGGCAATTGGACACATTAGAGAAACTAAATTTCTTTCTTTTCTTTCGTTTTTCTTTCTGCTTCTGCAAGGATTAATAGGGGCAGCAGCTGTAAAATGGGGGCAATCCAGTTTTGTTCTTGCATTGCACTTTGGTATTTCTCTCGTCTCATTTGCTGCGGTATTTCTGCTAACATTGCTTATTTTTGAAATTGATAAAAAGTTCGAAGCTGAAAAACTGGTAATTGATAAAAGAATGGGTTTTCATATTATCTCTGTGTCAATTTACAGTTATATTGTTATTTACACCGGTGCACTGGTGAGACACACTAAGTCCAGCCTTGTTTGCAGAGATTGGCCATTATGCTTAAATGACGCACCGGCACTACCCGCAAACATGTATGAATGGGTCCAAATGGGGCACCGTGCTGCAGCAGCCCTAATCTTTTTTTGGATTGCCTATATTGCCTATTTAGCTGTCCGCTATTATAAGGAACAAAAAGTAATTTATTGGGGCTGGATCATATCATTTATTCTCGTTTCGCTGCAGGTGATTGCTGGTGCCTTTATCATTTTCAGCAGGCTGAATCTGTATATCGCCTTATTACACGCCTTCTTTATCACTTGCCTGTTTGGTGTCTTAAGTTATTTTATCCTGTTATTTTCAAGATCAAAGAGGAATTCCTAAAACATAA
>CAYNUT010000009.1:0-9327 GCA_964400595.1 uncultured Neobacillus sp.
GCGACCGATATTTGGAATTGTGAGGATTGGACTACGAAAGTGTTTTAAATAAAGATTAAGGGTTACCCAATGAATAAAATATCACTTGGGTAACCCTTTTATTAATATTAATAAAATATCACTTCTATTAAAAATTGTTAAACAGTTGAATAACTTCTCACTCTGTTTAGTTTTCCGAGGCAACAAAAATCAGAAAGGCTTTTCCCGTAAGGGATAGCCCTGTCTATTAGTAATTTGTAATTACATGACATCTTTCAACATTAATCTGTCCTTAACTTTTTAATTCAATCTTAGCAACTGCCTCACAGTGCGTCGTATGTGGAAACATATCCACCGGTTGCACTTCTACCGTTTTATACCCGCCATCTTCGAGAAGCCGTAAATCCCTTGCTAGTGTAGCTGGATTACACGAAACATAAACAACCTTCTTTGGTTTCATATCAATAATCGTTTGCAGCAAAGCCTCGTCGCAGCCTTTGCGTGGTGGGTCAACGACAAGTACATCTGCAGCATTTTCCTCTTTATACCACTTCGGAATCACAACCTCTGCTTCCCCTACTGCAAATTCTGCATTTGATATGCCATTCAATTCCGCATTTCGCCGTGCATCTTCAATCGCTTCTGGAACCACTTCGACTCCGAAAACCTTACGAGCTTTTTGCGCTAAAAATAAAGAAATCGTCCCGATGCCGCAATAAGCATCAATCACACTTTCCTCGCCGCTTAAATCGGCATATTCGAGCGCCTTGTCGTAGAGTACCTTTGTCTGAACAGGGTTTACCTGGTAAAAGGAAAGGGCGGATATGGCGAATTTCACATTCCCAATATAGTCATAAATGACCTCATTTCCCCAGAGGACTTTTGTTTTTTCACCTAAAATAACGTTAGTGCGCTTCGAGTTCACGTTATGGATAATTGATTTTGCCTTTGGGAGCCTGGCGGTAATTTCCTTTATGAGTTGACCTTTTTGTGGAATATCCGCGGTTCTCGTGATAATCACGACCATTAGTTCCCCTGTTTGTTGTCCGTACCGCGCCATAATATGCCTTAATACGCCTTTATGGGATTCTTCCTGATAGGCAGGTATCCCAAGCTCATTGCAAATTTCCTTTACTGCCTGCACCGCTTCATTAACCTCGGGAAGCTGTATGATACTTTCTTCTGCCTCAACAATTTCATGGGTTCTCGGCTTAAAAAAACCAGCAATCAATTTACCGTCTTTTTCCCCGACAGGCACCTGTGCTTTATTCCGGTAATGCCACGGGTTTTCCATTCCTATAATGGGGTGAATTTTTACATCCCCCAGCTTGCCAATGCGTGAGAGCACTTGGCGGACTTGGTTTTCCTTGTATTTCAGCTGGCCTTCATAGCTGATGTGCTCAAGCTGGCAGCCGCCGTATTTACTTTTTTCGCTGCTTGGTATTTCAATGCGATATGGACTTTTTTCATAGAGTTCAATCAAACGCCCAACCCCATAGCTTTTATTGACCTTAATGACTTTTACTTTGGCTTTTTCGCCTGGGAGCCCGTTTGGCACGAATAATGGATAGCCATCCACTTTCGCAACACCCGCACCGTCGTGGGTTAGATCTTCAAACACCACATCTATGTAATCATTTTTATTTATCGGCAATGTTCTGCTCATTTAATTCTTCCTTTTCTCCATTTTGACTAGTCAGATTGTAACATAAACAATAAAACAATGCGAAAACGCAAGTAAATTGTCGGAATATTTTTATTTAAAAACACAACAAAAGTGTTTATGATAGAAACAATATCATTAAAGGGGGTGGATAACGATTAAGATGAATAAAATATTCTCTTTCTTATTGCTCCTCAGCCTTGTGGCCTTCTCCTTTATTCATCATCCCAGTGCAATACCAGACACCCATTCTTCTCCTGACAGCAAAGCCGTTATCCAGTTTGATGATACAAAGGCCAAGGCCCCATGGGACGATGAGAAGAAGCAGCCCTTGATTCAGCCCTATCTCTTTGTTTTCACTCTCATCTTAGCCGCTATCACGATTTCGCTTACCTTCTTCTCAGTTCCATCTAACAAAAACTTAATTTTTCTTTCACCTATTTTTCATCAATCAAGCTACTTAGATCTTCCTCCTGGAAAATAAACAAAAAAAACAAAAAGGGAGGAAATAATATGTGGATTCGGTTTTTAATCATGGGTTTCTTTTCTCTATCAGCTGTCAGCATGCTCACTTTTCAGGGAATCGAGATCTTCCATGCCTTTATGGATTTCTTTAAGCAAAAATAAATGAGATGTAACAAAAAAGCAGACTCAAACGGGACGGTACCAATACTCAACCCTTTTGAAGTCTGCTTTGTCATTATTCTTTCATCGCCGCAACTTTTTCTTTCACTTCTTCGATATTTTTCATTTTATTATCCCAGCACTTTTGGCTCAGGTCGACTGGATAATCCTCCGGGTTCATCGTCCGTTTATACTCGTCCCAAAGGGAATCGAGGTTTTGCTTCAAATAATCACGTGACTCTTCCAAGCAAGGTATCTCGTAAACGAGCTCACCATTTACAAAAATATCTTCGTGGAGTTCCCTGGCAGTAAAATTAGTAACCACTTTGTTCATATACGTATGGGTTGGATGGAACATGCGGAGCTTCTTCTCCTGCAGCTTTTCACCCTCCATCGCAATATAATCGCCTTCAGCATGGTGATTTTTATTATTGATAATCCGGTAAACCTTTTTCAGCCCCGGAGTCGTTACTTTTTCTGGATTAGAGGAAATTTTAATCGTATCCTCCATCTGTCCATTTTTGTCTTCAATCGCAACAATTTTATAAACCGCACCAAGTGCCGCTTGATCAAAGGCGGTAATCAGTTTCGTGCCGATGCCCCAGCTGTCAATTTTGGCCCCCTGTGCTTTCAGGTTGATAACCGTGTATTCATCTAAATCGCTGGAAGCAAAAATCTTTGCCTCCTTAAAGCCTGCTTCATCGAGCTGTTTTCGAGCTTCCTTGGAAAGGTAGGCAAGGTCTCCGCTGTCTAAGCGAATCCCGATAAAATTAATTTTATCCCCCAGCTCTTTGGCCACCTTAATCGCATTAGGTACACCGAGGCGGAGGGTATCATACGTATCGACTAAGAAGACGCAATCCTTATGTGATTCGGCATATTTATGGAAAGCTGTGTATTCATCCTTATAGGCCTGGACCATGGAATGAGCGTGGGTTCCGGCAACAGGGATGCCAAACATTTTTCCAGCTCTGACATTGCTGGTCGCATCAAAACCTGCAAGATAGGCAGCTCTTGTGCCCCATACAGCAGCATCCATTTCCTGGGCACGTCTTGTCCCAAATTCCATCGCCACTTCTCTGCCAACCACCTGCTTAATGCGTGATGCCTTTGTGGCAATTAATGTTTGGTAATTCACAATGTTTAGCAAAGCAGTTTCAATAAGCTGTGCTTCCGCAAGCGGTGCATCCACCCTCAAAATAGGCTCATTGCCGAAAACGAGCTCGCCCTCTCTCATCGAACGGATGGTTCCGGTGAAGCGCATATTTTTTAGATACTCTAAAAAATCATCCTTGTAGCCTGCTTCATTTTTCAAATACTCCAGGTCTTCCTCACTAAAGCGGAAACTTTGAATATATTGAATGGCTTTTTCCAGTCCGGCAAAAACAGCATAGCCATTTCCAAACGGAAGCTTGCGGAAATATAGATCGAAGACCGCACGTTTATTATGGATGCCGTCTCTCCAATACGTCTCTGCCATATTAATCTGGTAAAGATCCGTATGCAGAGTTAAACTATCATCATGATAAATGTGTTTCATAATCGCCCTCCACGGTACTATTACAGCTTTTCACCATTATAACCAATAATACGATTTAAAACACTATTTAACTACTGCACCAAGCGATTGTTCAAAATGTCCGAGTGCCCACTCATGTCCTGCGGGATTAAAAGATGCCGCCGCATCCTTGTAAACTACAATCTTAAAGCCTTTATTATAGGCATCGACAGCCGTATGAAGCACGCAAATATCTGTGCAGACCCCAACTAAATGAACTTCCGTAATTCTCCGCTCACGCAATTTGATTTCAAGATCCGTTCCCGCAAACGCAGAGTATCTCGTTTTATCCATATACATTACATTTTCACGCTGTTTATTTTCTTCATAAACTTCCTTAAGTGAGCCGTATAAGTCCCTGCCTGCCGACCCGCGCAAATTGTGCGGCGGAAACAACTTCGTTTCCGGATGGTATTCGTCGTCTTTGTCGTGAACATCAATCGCAAACACCACATAATCCCCTTGCTCAATGAACTCTTTTGTCAGCGCAGTGATTTTCCCCTCAATCGCCTGCCCCGGCTTCCCGCATGTCAGCGCCCCGGCATCCGCCACAAAATCATACGTAAAATCGATATTAATCAACGCTTTCATCCCAACCGCCCCTTTATTTGTCTTGACTGATGTCTTGAAACCATTATACACAAAACCCATCTATTTATAAAAAATAAGCTCTGTTAAACTTGCCTGTTGATTTCCGATCCAGTCAACAAAGTGAGGAAAATCAACAAGGAGCTTAAACATATCCAAAAAATAAAGGCCCGCTCCACTATGGAACGAGCCTGTTTCAACAATATCACGCTTAACTATATCTTTGCCCTGAAATCCAATTTGTCGGGCGGTCATTCGGGCGTATGTCATCCATCGGGACAAACACCTCTAAATGACGGTACAGATTTTCAAACTCGGCTGGCAGCAGTCCGCCGAACTCGCCGTCTAAATTTAACTGCACCTTTTCATTAGAGTGGACCTTAATGCGGTTCGCCTGCGTGTAAATCACATTAGGGTCATTCACATGCTCGCCGCGGATCGCAAGCGTAGCAATCCTGATAAACTCAGCGAGATTTACCTTTTTCAATATTAACAAGGAAAATAAGCCATCATTAATCGAAGCATCCGGAGCCAGCTTTTCAAAGCCGCCAATGGAGTTGGTCAAGCCGACCAAAAACATCATCGCTTCCCCTTCAAACAGCTTCCCGTCATATTCAATCGTAAGATCAGAAGATTTTATTGAAGGCAGCATTTCTATTCCTTTTAAATAATAAGCGAGCTGACCGATCATCGTTTTTAATTTGCTGGGAACCTCGTATGTTAACTCGGTAAGCCTGCCCCCGCCGGCAATATTAATAAAATACTTATTATCGATTCGGCCGATATCGACAGGAATCAAATCCCCTTTTGTAATAATATCCACAGCCGAACCCACATCCCTTGGTATCTGCAGAGCGCGGGCAAAATCATTGGTCGTTCCTGCCGGGATAATTCCTAATTTCGGTCGGTATTCCTGATCGGCAAGGCCGTTCACCACTTCATTAATTGTACCATCTCCACCAGCCGCAATGACCACATCATACTGGCGCTCAACCGCAATGCGCGCTGCTTCCGTAGCATCCCCGGCACCTGTTGTCGCATGGCAGGAGGCTTCATATCCGGCAATCTCTAATTTTTCTAAGATTCCGGGTAGATGACGCTTAATCATTTCGCGCCCTGAGGTAGGATTGTAAATCAGTCTTGCTCTTTTCATTTATTCATCATCCTAATTTTTAGAAATCAACCTTCGGCTCTATCAATTCTATATTTTACTAATTATCATCCATTCTTACAATCCAATTGAAAAAGCCTTAGTCCATCTCCTATCATAACCTTTTTTTATTTTTTTGCAAAATGCTCAATTAAGACTGACATTATAAGCATTGGTAATATTAATATGATACTTGCCTTCCCCCGATTGGTAGACAGCATTTTTCGAAAGAGAACCATCCTCTTCACCAGCACTTGCCTTTTCTGAAACCTTCCATGCACCTTCCCTGCCATTTACCTCCTGGACCCCCACTGCATCCACCTTCAAATTGCTTTGTTCCGCTGTGTTAACCACAATGCTTGAGACCCTTTCGATATCCCAGTCATTTGCCAGCATCCTTGGTTTTAAGGTAAGCGAATTGTCGCTGCCAATCACCTCAAGCTTCACATCATTTGGAATTAGAATCGTTGCTGCCAGCATTCCAGTTGAGGTAAACAGACCGCTCTCATTCGGTAAAGTCTTCACATTAATATAAAGCGTATCACCCTTTTGATTGGCCGCAACCACATCATCTGCGCTTTTCAACAGTTTCTCCTTCTTTGCCGTCTCCAATCTGTACGTGCCGAACATCGACACTTCTTTTTCCTCCGTCGCCTCAATTGTCATATCATAGCTAACTGTTCTGACAACGACCCTTTTAATTTGGTCATCGACTTTATATGAGAAAGCAGGAAGCTCAAAGGAGCGCTCTTCCCGGGCCATCGCTTCCTCCACTTTACCCATAACTCCCGTTGTGCTTAATATCGCAAACACAATCCCGGCCATGCCAATCAGTCCGACGAAAAAAATACTCAAAATATCATACTTTAACATCGGTTTTTCCTGGCGTGATAAAAACAAATAAACGAGAATCTCAATCCCTAGAACAATTAATATTAGCGGCCACCATGCAGACATCACCTGCACAAGATTAAGGCCCAGAAATCGCGAGAAAAAGAGAATCAGCCCGAGAAAAACAAGAGATCCCCCCATCGAAAATGTCCCAACACGCCAAGTCCTCATGCTTCCGGCCCCCCTTTTCTTTTTCGAAAAAGGAACCCAATTCCGGCTCCGATTAAGACAAGCCCTGCCATCCTTTTTTTCCATTTACTCATGATTCTCAGCCTCCCGCTTCCTTTTACTTCCGGCTAAAAGCTTCATCCCCCCGCCAATCAGCAGCACACACACAAGCCCAGTCTGGAAGTACGGCAGGAAATAACTTTGCACCCAATACATCACGTCAATATGAATTAGTCTTGTTAACACCGGTGAAAAGGCCGGAATCAGGACATTCATGACCAAATAGTAAAGCCCCAATAAGATTAGTCCAATTCCGACCCATTTCTGATGGTTAAGGAAATAGGCGATAATCGGGACATCCTCCACCGTTTCCTCCCCATATCTTGAAGCCTTCTGCAGTCCGTCAAAGAAGCTGTAAAACCAGATAATCGGGATTAAAAACAGAAAAATTCCAAGTCTTAATAAGTCTAAGATATAAATTGAGAATAAGAAGGCCGCCATTAACTGAATGCCTCGGCGCTGCAGCCCGAGATAGAGATGGCCTGCCCCAGGGAAAATCGAAAGAAAGGTCGCAATCGATTTGCTCTTCTTTCCGTCCTGCCTTAATTTTTCAAAGTCCTCATAAATAGTTTTGTCAACAAGCTCCTCGCCGCGCTGCTTTTTATTTACCTGCTGGACAGCATCAAAGAATCCGTAAACCCAGATGATCGGAAGTCCTGCGAGGAAAACAAGAAACTCGCCGCGGCTGCTGAGTGCCGTAATGAAGATAACCATCACACCCAGGCCAAAAAAGGTCGCCAAAAGGGTTAACCCCCTGTTCATTAAGCCGAGCTGAAAATGGCCAAGCCCCGGGATAAACGATAAAGCAATGGTATAAAAACGCTCTGAGTCCTGGGCCGCTTGGGAATTAGGATCAAGCTTGTCTCCTGCCATCAGCGCTTTCTTGCGCTTTGAGATTTGCACCCCCATATCAATAAAGCTGACAAAGTAGATGAAAATCCCTGCCATGAATGGCACAATGGCTATATCTCCGCCGCCGGTTGCTATTGCAAGCACAGTGAGGAGCGCACAGCCAAACACGGTGATTAAATAGAGGGCACCGCGAAACATGCCGCCGAAATATATATGTCCAAGTCCCGGAAAAAGGGATAACGTTAAAGCTTTTGTATAGCTTTTCATTTTTGATCTGCCTCCTTCGTTTCTAGTGAATCCATCCATGCAAATGTTTTATTAATAACACCCTCCGTTACCGTAGCCTTTTTTTCATGAGCTGACTGTCCTTCAAAGGCGGCAGCAAAGGATGCAAGCGATTTAAATGCCCCTGAGAAGGTCAACAGCAGCGTTGCAGCCGCAGCCAGTAAATAATGGAATAAAGCCTGCTGATAAAAAGGTTTTTCCTTTTGTTTTACTTGCTGTTCTGAATTTGACTGGGAGTGGGAGGCCTGCTGTACTACATGCTCTGAAACCTTCTGCTTAGAAACCTCAGCCATTACGAGGTCAGTAAAGCTGCTGTCATTGTCCAGAATCGGGAACGATGTTTCATTTGCATCCAGCACTTGTAAATAAAGATCCAAACATTGGTCACATGTATACAAGTGACCTTCCATTTGTTCGCGTTCCCTGGCACTTAATCTATCGCTTACGTATTTCAGCCACTCTTCATATGTGTAATGCTTCATGAAAAATCGTCCTCCTTCCAATTATTTTTTATCCAATTGCGGGCCCGGTACAGCTTCGTTTCAATCGTTTTCACCTGCACCTTTTGTTCATCGGCCATTTCCTGGTAGCTCTTTTCCGCTATGTAAAAGCCATAAATCACTTCCCGGTAATTCTCGGGCAATTCATTGAGCCGTTTCCTGACAATCCGTTTTCTATCTTGTTGAATTACCTCTTGTTCAACACCATCCTTCGGTGTTCCAAACGTCTGCAGTTCAAGCACCTCTGTTACTTCCTCTTTTTTTCGTGCCTGTTTTCTTTTTACATCTATCGCATGGTTAACGGCAATCCGCGTCATCCAAGTTTTAAACCCTTGATTTTCATATTGGGGGAGAGAGTTGTAGATTTTCAAGAAAACTTCCTGGGCTGCATCTTCCGCTTCCTTTTGGTCTCGAAGAACGGCAAAGACGGTCCGGAACACATCATTGCGGTACTTTTCAACCACAAGGCGAAATGCATGATCACTGCCCTGCAGCACTTTTTCAATTAAAGCGATATCGCTAATCGTCCTCTCCCCCTTTCTCTCTTGTCTGTCTCCATAATAGACGAATGTTTTTAGTAAAACCCCTACACTTTTTTTAAAAATTTTTTACCATTTGCGGCTCTTTGTTTGTAAACCTGACGGGATCTAATTCTCTGATTCCAGTGAATTCCATTTTCCACCCTTGAAGGGAATCAGATTACCGTTCTGATTCCCATGAACTCCATATTTTCTCCTTGACGGGAATCTGATTGCCCAATGATCTCCTCTTTTCGCCAAAAACGAGGGGCTGGTCCCCTCCTGATTCCCTTGAACTCTATTTTTCACCCTTAACGGGAATCAGATTGCCTTTCTGGTTCCCATGAACTCCATATTTTCTCCTTGACGGGAATCAGATTGCCTTTCTGATTCCCATAAACTTCATATTTTCTCCTTGACGGGAATCAGATTGCCTTTCTGATTCCCATGAACTCCATATTTTCTCCTTGACGGGAATCTGATTGCCCAAT
>CAYNUT010000009.1:9427-23274 GCA_964400595.1 uncultured Neobacillus sp.
GCCTTTCTGGTTCCCATGAACTCCATATTTTCTCCTTGACGGGAATCAGATTGCCCAATGAACTTCTCTTTTCGCCAAAAACGAGGGGGCAGATGCCATTCTGATTCACGAAAATACTTCTTATCTCTCTCAGCAGGAATATCTCCCTATTCACATGCATAGCTTATAACAGCTTGACCAAACGGATTCCCCGAAATATGGGAATATAACAAAATAATCCCATACAATATGGTAGAATGCTAGTAAGGATTAATATTATCGATGGGGGATGATGGGGATGTTCTGGCTGTTGCTACTAGCTGCCTATATTATCGGCAGTATTCCGACGGCACTGATAATAGGCAGGGTGGTATTTGGTGTCGATATACGTGAACATGGGAGCAAAAATCCAGGTGCTACCAACACATTGAGGGTTCTTGGTAAAAAATCAGCTATCGTTGTATTAATCATTGACCTTGGTAAAGGGGCCTTGGCAGCATCCCTTCCGCTGTTCTTTCACCTTCATGCGGAACCACTGTATTTTGGACTTGCAGCCGTCGTCGGCCATTGTTTCCCTATTTTCGCCGGATTCAGGGGAGGAAAAGCCATCGCTACTACAGCCGGTGCACTATTAATTGCCAATATTCCCTTATTATTGATTGCCTACATTGCCTTTTTCCTCATCATTTTTTTAACGAAATATGTGTTTTTCGGTTCGATTTCTGTCGGTCTTAGTCTGCTGGCCTATGACTTATTTTCATCAAAGCTTGATTTTGAACTTATCTTTTTATTATTCACTATCTTTTTAATCTATCTTCACCGTTCCAATATTCGCAATTTCATCCTAGGCATTGAGCCCAAAATTAATGATAAAAATATACTTAAAGATCGAATCCCTCCGAAAAAGGACAGCGGCTTTAAAATATAAAAAATCCCTGGCAAAATTCTTGAACTGCACCCCAATTGTTAGACACAACTAACAATTGGAGGTGTAGTTCTCCTGCCGGGGATCTTTTATTTTAATAGTAATGTCATAATACTGTTTGCAACTGAATGCCATATGCCCGCATCTGTTTGATAGGCGGCTCCTAGGCGCTTATACAATTCAAGCTGCTTTTCCTGAAAATCGGATGCGCCTTTATCCGGCAATTCAGCCCGGCCCTTATCAACCATCGACTGCATTTCAGGCGCTCTCGGGCCCCAAACTCCAACTTCCGTCCCTTCTTGATTAATAAAAATAAAAATGGGAATCGCTCTTGATGTTCCGTTGGTTAAATACTGGTCCATCAGCTCAAGGTTTTGGTCGCGGAGGATAAAACGCAATTCCATTCCTGCTGCTTCCGTAATCCTCATTAAAATTGGGTTATTAAGCAGGGCATCACCGCACCAGTCCTCTGTGAGTACAATAGCCCGCCATTTCTGGGGCTTTAAAGACTCCAGCCTGCTTTGGTCTTCTGCTGTTAAGGTAAATTGCTCATAAATCGCAAGCATTTCATTCCTATTCCGGGACATCGCTTTTATGTATTCATCAGCCGTCATACCCCTTTGAAACCACCCATTTAAATCCGTCAAAAACAGCACCCCTTTCATTTAAGTCCATGATAGTCTTTATGGGTTTGTTTTACAACGTAATGGCCTTGTTAATTTCAAAGTGCTTTTGCCATTTCCAGCAGCTTGATGACCGTTTTCCAGTTGCGTACTGTTGCCGTAACCCCAAGCTTTGGCAGCTGATGTGCAAGCTTGGAATCCCTAATGCTTTGCCGGAAAAAGAAATATACCTCTTTCCCCAAAACTTTGCATTCATCCTTATCGCTTGGAAAACTATGCAAATGATTGGTTCCTTCCTGTGAAGGTTCACCTGCCAAAAAAGCAATTTGCACACTTTCCCCTTCCTTTAACGAGCCTGTCGGGTAAGGGCAATTTTGGATGATTTCTTCGTATTCTTCTGCAGATCTTAAAATAACCGGGACAGGAAAGCCAAATGACTTGCCGATTTCATCCTCTATCCTTCGGCAAAGCTCTCTAGCCCCCTCTTCCGACTCAAAAAGGATATTCCCACTTTGAATATACGTTTTTGCCTTTTTCAACCCTATCGATTCTAATAGAGTCCTTAAATCTGCCATTTTGATAATATTGTGCCCTCCGACGTTTATACCTCTTAAAAGTGCAATATAAATAGTCATTCTAGTCCTCCCCTTTTTATCCCCTCCAATTTTACCATTTTAATGGTAAAATAAACCGTGGGAGGAAAAAATAACTTGCCCGCAGAAAGTATAATTGATAAATGAATTGGAGGTTAAAGCCATGGTTCCACAAAGAGTAAGCCTATTAACAATAGGGGCAATTAATTTACCTGTGCTTCGCAGTTTTTATCAATCTCTGGGCTGGGAGGAAACAGAAATCAGTTCTGACACTTATGCTGTTTTTAAAACCGCTGGTGTTCTTCTCTCCTTGTTTCCAATTGAAGAACTGGCAAGGGATGCCGGGATTGAATTGACAAAATCACCCGAAACCTTTCGACCTGTTACATTTGCCATAAATGTTGACCATCCTGAACAAGTTGATTCAACTATTGAAAAAATACGTGAGGCTGGCGGAAAAATTTTGAGGGACCCGAGTGATGCTTTTTGGGGCGGACGGACAGCCTATTTTGCAGACCCTGAAAATAATCTTTGGGAAGTAGCCTGGAATCCTGCTTCCATCTTTGATGAACGCGGTGCCATGATCTCTTTTTAAAAAGGAATGAAACGCCAGGATAACCTGGTGTTTTTTTATGCATTCTTCGACACAATTTTAAACTAATCAAATGTTTGATTAATTTTAGGTTGAATCCTCTTATTTCAAGGTTTTTTAAACACAACTGTGTTGAAAGGTGACACCTAATCAATCATTTGATTGAAAATCAAGCAAAACCTTGGCAGCAAAGGATTTTCACCTTGAATTCAGGGCAATTATTGTCAATTAAAACCCAGATTTCACCTTTAGAAAATGCGATTAAAGAAGAACTATGTAGTAATTTCACCCTTCTCTTCCTTTTCGACATAAATCATTCCATTTCCCTATTAATCAATCGTTTCATTAACTATCACACAAACACCTATCCTTAAAGGATTTTTTCCTGGGAAATAGCGTAAAGATTGTCGAAGATTGCTTCGACTTTTTACCACATGGAAAAACCGGCAGAATGGAATTCTGCCGGCTGGTGTTCTTATCGCTTATTCAATTCCTGCACGAGCAAGTGATTGACCATTTGCGGGTTGGCTTGTCCTTTTGTTGCCTTCATCAGCTGACCAACAAGGAAGCCGACTGCTTTACTTTTTCCGGCTTTGAAATCTTCAATTGATTTTGGATTGGCATCAAGAATTTCTCCAATAATCTTAAGAAGCGTTCCTTCGTCGGAAATTTGCACAAGCCCCTTTTCCTCAACAATTTGCTCAGCATCACCGCCATTTTCAATTAACTCCTTAAAAACGGTTTTGGCAATCTTCGTGGAGATTCTGCCGTTCTCAATCAGCTTAATCATGCTTGCTAATCCTTCAGGAGTTAAGGCCATTTGATCCAGCTCTTTTCCTTCGGCATTCAAATAGCCGGAAACTTCCCCCATGATCCAGTTGGATGCCATCTTAGCATCGGCACCGGCACTAACGGTCGCTTCAAAGAAATCAGCCATTTCTTTCGTGACCGTAAGTACCTTGGCATCATAAACAGGCAGGCCAAGCTCTTCTACATAACGCTTTTGCCGCTGATCAGGAAGCTCCGGAATTTCAGCACGGATCCGGGCTTTCCATTCATCGTCAATATATAAATCCATCAAATCAGGCTCCGGGAAGTAGCGGTAATCATCGGAACCTTCCTTTACCCGCATCAGTAAAGTAGCACCGGTTGCCTCATCAAAACGGCGCGTTTCCTGCTCGATTTTTCCGCCGGCAAGGACGATTTCTTTTTGGCGCTTTTCTTCATACTCAAGCCCTTTGCGGACAAAGTTGAACGAGTTTAAGTTTTTCAATTCAGTCTTCGTACCGAATTCCTTTTGTCCGATAGGACGGATGGAAATATTGGCATCACAGCGGAGCGAGCCTTCTTCCATTTTACAATCGGAAACACCGGTATATTGAATAATGGATTTTAATTTTTCTAGATAGGCATAGGCTTCATCCGGAGTGCGGATATCAGGTTCAGAGACGATTTCCACGAGTGGTGTACCCTGGCGGTTATAATCCACCAATGAATAGCCATTGCCGTGGCTCAACTTGCCGGCATCCTCTTCCAGGTGAATCCGGGTTATGCCAATTTTCTTCGTATATCCGTTAACCTCAATTTCAATCCAGCCATGCTCGCCGATCGGCTGATCAAACTGTGAAATCTGATAAGCTTTTGGATTGTCCGGGTAAAAATAGTTTTTGCGGTCAAATTTCGTATGCGTGGCAACCTGGCAATTCAGAGCCATCGCTGCCTTCATGCCAAAATCTACTGCCTTCTTATTCAAAACCGGCAAAACCCCTGGATAGCCGAGATCGATGACACTTGTATTTGTATTCGGCTCGGCACCAAAATGGTTTGGGCTCGCCGAGAAAATTTTTGATTCTGTTTTTAACTCTACATGGACTTCAAGACCGATTACTGTTTCAAATTCCATTTTCTTCACCTCCTACAATACCGGCTTTTGTTTATGGTAGTTGGCCGCCTGCTCAAAGGCATGGGCAGCACGGTAGACAGTTGCTTCATCAAAATGCTTGCCGATAATTTGCAAGCCTAGCGGCAGGCCGTTGTCAAAGCCGCAAGGAACGGAGATTCCCGGTAAGCCCGCCAGGTTTAACGGAATGGTTAAAATATCATTCGCATACATCGTTAGCGGGTCGTCCATTTTTTCACCGATTTTAAACGCCGGTGTTGGTGTTGTCGGACCGACGATAACATCATATTTTTCGAAAACATCCTCAAAATCCTTTTTAATCAGTGTGCGGACCTGCTGTGCTTTTTTGTAGTAGGCATCATAGTAGCCTGAGCTTAAGGCAAAAGTTCCGAGCATAATCCGGCGTTTGACCTCTTCTCCGAAGCCTTCCGCTCTTGTCTTTTTATATAAATCGATTAAACTATCAGCATCCTGCGCCCGGTATCCGTAGCGCACTCCGTCAAAACGGGCAAGGTTCGCCGAGGCTTCTGATGATGAAAGCAGATAGTAGGCCGCTAATGCGTATTTGGAATGCGGCAGCGATACCTCTTCCCATACTGCTCCAAGACCCTCGAGAACCTTTAATGCATCCAGTATCGATTGACGGACTGTTTCGCTGACTCCCTCGCCCAAATACTCTTTTGGCACCGCAATTTTTAAACCTTTCACATCACCTGTCAATGCGCTTGCAAAATTAGGCACTTCGAGATTCGCCGATGTTGAGTCCATTGGATCTGCTCCGGAAATGGCCTGTAATAGGTAAGCATTGTCCTCAACGTTTCTTGTAATTGGTCCAATTTGATCAAGTGATGACGCAAATGCCACAAGTCCGAATCGGGAAACCCGGCCATATGTTGGCTTTAAGCCGACAACGCCGCAGAAAGCAGCAGGTTGCCGAATGGAACCGCCTGTATCGGAGCCAAGGGAAAATAAGACTTCACCCGCGGCAACCGCTGCTGCCGAACCACCGGAGGAACCACCTGGTACGGTATCTAAATTCCAGGGGTTATGAGTCTGGTGAAAGCGGGAGTTTTCGTTGGAAGAACCCATCGCAAACTCGTCCATGTTTAATTTGCCAATCGTCACTGTTTCTGCCTGCTGCAGCTTTTGAACAACAGTCGCATCATAAATCGGATTGAAATTCTCGAGGATTTTACTGGCACAAGTTGTCCTTAAACCTTTTGTGACCAAGTTATCCTTTATTCCAATCGGCATTCCAAACAACAGGCCTTTTGCTGCGTCTGTGTGTAGTTTTTCATCAAGAGATTTTGCAGTTTGCCGTGCCCCTTCTTCATCCAATGTTAAGAAGGCCTGAACCTTTTCTTCGACCTGGCTGATTCGTTTAAAGGATTCATCAACTAAGTCGGATACACGCAGTTCTTTTTTATGTAAAAGCTCATGAAGATCGGACACTTTATAATCAAATAAACTCACTTGCTGATCCTCCTATTCCCCTAGTATTGCTGGTACTTTAATCTGCCCGTCCTGATGGTCAGGCGCATTTTTCAGTACCTCTTCCCGCGGCAGCCCCGGCTGTGGAATGTCTTCCCTCAGGACATTCTTCATATCGAGAACATGGTAGGTTGGCGCCACATTTGCCGTATCCAACTCGTTTAACTGTTCCGCAAAGGTAATTATCGCATCAAGCTGCTTAGTGAATTTTTCCACCTCTTCTTCAGTCACGGCCAAGCGTGCCAGGTTGGCCACATGTTTGACCTGCTCAGGAGAAATTCGTGTCATAGATGGTTCCCTCCGTCCCTTTTATCAATTTAATAATGATGATACCAAACTTCTCCGCTTTACCGCAATGATTCACTCATCAGTATAGGCAAGTAAGAGGAATTTTAGATTAATAGGGGAATATTTTTTATAAAATTATAGGGGCCTGATTTCCAGTCCCCATTAAACATAAAAATCCATATATGCCTTTTCCTGTTTGTAATAGTCCAATCTATCTTTCTGTGTTCCTGTATGGAATTCAAACTTATGACCGTCTGGGTCAGTGAAGTAAATGGACTTTTTATCCTTTTCATCCCTTTGGCGGCCGGTAAGGATATTAACATTCAATCTCTCAAGTTTGTCGTACATCTTGAGAAAAACAGCAGCCTCAATGGATCGCTCCCCCTTAACTAACCAGCCGTGACTTTTTGGACTGCTTTTTAAAATTCGCAGAAGATAGAATGAGCTTAATCAGTAGGCATCCGAGGAATCCACCTAAGGTATTTAAAAGTAAATCATCCACATCAAAGCTGCCAAACTCAAATAAAAGCTGGAATATTTCGAAGGTGAGGCTTAAGCAAAAGGCTGCGATCATAACTGCTCTGAGCTTTAAGAACTTTTTCGCCAACAATGGCAGAATAAAGCCAAGCGGCATAAAGCCAATGATGTTGCCTGCCAGATTCTCAATCCGAATATTTACATTGATATCTGCTAGATATAGGTAAAAGTAAATTGTTTTAAAAGGAACAAAGTTGTTAGAACGCCAATGGTATTCATTCGTTGAAAAATTGAAATGGTGAACAATCTCCGTTAACGGAATATATTTGAATAAAATTAATTTCGTGAGGACGGCTAAGTATAAAAAAAGTACAAGGGTTAGGAACAATTTTTTAATAATTCGCATGTACTCCATTCTCCATATATGCATATTAAAATAACCATATCATATTTTCCAGATTTCGTGGTGTCCTTTTGAAAAATGAATAATTCCATTTTTGTAAAAAAAGCGGAATTATTATTAAATATTGTTCCAAGGGATGGTTATTATGGGGAAATTGCTGCATTATTTTCATTGCTAATGCCGGTCTTTGGCGATTTCCTTGGAGAATTTGGGGCTATTTACTCAGCAGGATTACCCATTGGTATGTTTTTATTTAGGAATCAATAAAAAGCGTGTGGCATCCTGAATTGGAGTCACACGCCTTTTTTAAATATTTTTGCAAATAATCCTTTGCCCTTTTTGGGTGGCTCCTGCTGCACAGCTGCCATTTTTGTAATAAAAATTTCTTCCTTGTCAATCGCGTGATTCACCGCAAGGACCAAGCCTATTTCTGTGTCATGTTCTTTATTGGATACAATGGTGTGTTCAATTTTATTCTTCGCTGCGATTTTTACATATTTCGATAATACTCCGTAGTTCATGCTGCCATTTAGAAAAAGATGTGCCTGAGAATATTTCTTCATCGCCTGCTCAACTTGGGGGTAGATCTCTGCTTCAGCTACCTGAATTTTTTGAAGGGCCACCACGATTCGTTCGCGTAAAGTCCCTAAGTATTTTCGCCTCTCTTCCGGTTTGGTTTCCAATGGACCATGTATACCTTGCTGCAAGACCTCGTCAAGGATCGGTTTTTTCAAAAAATCAACTCCATGTTAAAGGCTATTATTATGTATGATATTACCTTAAAAAAGGTTACACTCCAAAAAGTGAAGAGATGGCGCAAATTGAAGCGCGTTATCCGCAAATGGGGAGCGCTATCCGCAAATTAAAACACGCTTCCACCAATAAAAATCCCCCGCTCCATTTTGGAGAGAGGGACTCGCCGCCGATGTGCAGCACATCGTTACATTATTTTTTAGTAGATCCTGTGAATTGCGCTTCCTCGGTTGAACCCTTCAACGCAGTGGTGGAGGATGTTCCCCCGGAGATGACCATGGATACTTGGTCGAAGTAACCTGTTCCAACCTCGCGCTGGTGGCGGGTTGCTGTGTAGCCATATTGCTCGCTGTCGAATTCAGCCTGCTGCAATTCGGAGTAAGCTGCCATTCCGCGCTCCTTGTAGCCGCGGGCAAGCTCGAACATGCCGTGGTTCAAAGCATGGAAACCGGCAAGCGTTACGAACTGGAACTTGTAGCCCATTTTCCCAAGCTCCTCCTGGAATTTTGCAATCGTTTCTTGATCGAGTTTCTTTTTCCAGTTAAATGATGGCGAACAGTTGTAAGCCAATAGTTTACCAGGGAATTGCTCGTGGATGGCTTTGGCAAAGCGTCTTGCTTCCTCAATATTGGGCTCGGAAGTTTCACACCAAACGAGGTCAGCGTATGGCGCATAGGCCAAGCCGCGGGCAATCGCCTGATCAATTCCGGCACGAGTGCGGTAAAATCCTTCCGGCGTGCGCTCACCGGTAATGAACGGCGCATCATTCATATCAATATCGCTGGTAATTAAATCAGCAGCGTTCGCATCAGTACGTGCAACTAATACTGTTGGAGCACCCATGACATCTGCCGCTAAGCGGGCTGCAATCAGGTTGCGGACAGCCGTTTGCGTTGGCAGCAATACTTTACCTCCCAAGTGGCCGCATTTTTTCTCAGAGGAAAGCTGGTCTTCAAAATGGACACCGGAAGCGCCTGCCTCAATCATGCCCTTCATTAATTCAAAACAGTTTAACTGTCCGCCGAAACCGGCCTCGGCATCCGCCACGATTGGCGCAAACCAGTCAATGGAATTGTCGCCCTCTGAATGGTGGATTTGGTCGGCACGCTGCAATGCCTGGTTAATCTTCTTAACAACGCTTGGTACACTGTTTGCCGGATACAAGCTTTGGTCCGGATACATATGTCCGGAAAGGTTGGCGTCCGCCGCTACCTGCCAGCCGCTTAGGTAGATGGCTTTCAAGCCCGCTTTTACCTGTTGAACAGCCTGGTTGCCTGTTAGGGCGCCAAGGGCATTAATATAGTCTTCTTCATTTAATAGCTTCCATAGCTTTTCCGATCCCTTACGCGCCAATGTATGTTCAATATCGATCGAACCGCGCAGCTTGATTACATCCTCAGCAGAATATGGTCTTGTAATTCCCTTCCAGCGGGCATCCATTTCCCAGCTTTCATGCATCTCCTGTACTCTTTTATCAGTCATTTTAAAATTCCTCCTATTAATATATTTAAAATAGTTTTTAACAATCCAGGTTCAGTCCAGTTGAAGCGAGCCAGCTTCACCGCTAAATGACCCCTCCAGCTTTTTACAATTTTTCATATCCGGGTAACGTCAAGAAGTCAGCAAAATCATCATTTAGAATAAGGCGGTCAAACAGCTCAACAGCTTCAGTGAACCGGCCGTTTTTATAGGCTTGAGCACCGATTTCGCCCTTGATTTTTTCCAGTTCCTCAACCTTGAATTCTTCATACATTTGCGTGGTGACTTTCCGTCCGTCTTTAAGGATTCCTTTCGGATGGCGGATCCACTGCCAGAGCTGGGCCCTTGAAATCTCGGCGGTTGCCGCATCCTCCATTAAATTATAGATGGGTGCCGCGCCTCTTCCGGATAACCAGGAAGCGACATATTGAATGCCGACATTTATGTTGGTGCGGACGCCGTCTTCTGTAATCGTGCCTCCTGGAACTTCAAGCAAATCCTGTGAGGTAAGGGTGATTTTTTGCTGCTTGGCTGTATGGATTTGGTTTGCAACTGGCATTTCGCGGTTAAATACCTCAAGTGCCACCTGAACAAGCCCTGGATGTGCAACCCATGTTCCATCATGGCCGTCGCGGGCCTCGCGCTCTTTATCGGCGCGCACCTTGGCAAATGCAATTTCGTTTGCCTCAGGATTGTTGCGGATCGGAATTTGCGCGGCCATCCCCCCCATTGCCGGAGCCTTGCGGCGGTGGCAGGTTTGAATCGTAAGTAAAGAGTATGAACGCATAAACGGAGCTGTCATCGTGACCTGAGAACGGTCCGGAAGGATGACATCCGAACGGTTGCGCAGCTTTTTCAAATAGCTGAAAATATAATCCCAGCGCCCGCAGTTTAAGCCGGCTGAGTGATCTCTTAATTCAAATAAAATTTCATTCATTTCAAAAGCAGCCATAATGGTTTCGATTAAAACCGTTGCTTTGATTGTTCCCTTTGGAATCCCCAGTTTCTCCTGGGCAAAAACAAAGACATCATTCCAAAGCCGGGCTTCAAGATGGCTCTCTAGCTTGGGCAGGTAAAAATACGGGCCAGTTCCATTCGCTAGCAAACTATTAACATTGTGAAAAAAATACATTCCAAAATCGAAAAAGCTGCCTGATATCGGTTTTCCATCTAATAAAACATGTTTTTCTTCTAAATGAAGTCCGCGCGCCCTTACAAACAGCACGGCCGTTTTTTCATTTAAGACATACCTCTTGCCATCAGGATTTTCAAAACTGATCGATCGATTTACTGCATCTCTAAGGTTGATTTGTCCTTCGATAATATTCTCCCATGTCGGTGAAGTGGCATCCTCGAAATCCGCCATAAAAACCTTTGCCCCAGAATTTAACGCGTTAATGACCATCTTCCGGTCGGTGGGTCCTGTTATTTCGACTCTGCGGTCTTGAAGATCCCCTGGCAGCGGAGCGATGACCCAATCGCTATTACGAATATGCTTTGTTTCCGGCAGAAAATCAGGAAGCTTGCCGTTGTTGATTTCCTCCTGGCGTTTTTTTCTGTTTAGTAACAGTTCAATTCGTCTGCCGCCAAACTTTCTCTCTAAATCTCCAATAAAATTCAACGCTTCAGGCGTCAAAATCCCATCATACTGGGCTTTTACAGCCCCGATCACTTCGATACCCCTTGTCTGCGTCGACATGAATTCCATCACCTCTTTGTTATAATACAGCAACATTACTCGTTTTGTATTATATAACACTATCTTCAAAAAAGAAACTACTTTTCTGAAAATTTTATAAAAAAAGGAAAAATAATCCTAAAGTTGTACAATATGCTACTTTTGTACTAAAAAAGCGGGTACCCCATAATGTAAGAGGTACCCGCTTTAGGTGTGTTCATTATATAATTGTTGAAAATCATTCTCGCGATTTTCACTATTTAAGAAACTGGGACTGACCAGTTCTGTCAGCAGCTTTCTTTTTAAAGAAGCATCCTCAACATTCTGCAAAATCCATTGCCGCTTCAAAAAAAGAAATTCCAGATACTCTTCGTAGGACTCGTCAAACTGCTCTTCCAGCTGACCGCGAATTTTCTTTGCCAGCGTCGGACTGGCGCCGCCCGTTGAGACCATAATATTTAAACGTCCTCGCTGCAAGCGGGAAGGAAGATGAAAATCGGAATCTTCCGGGTCATCCGCTAATGAAACAAGCTGATTGGGACCAGCAGATTCCTTCACCTTTCTATTTAATTCAGGGTCATTGGTTGCGGCAAAAATCATAAACGCACCATCAATATCACCATTTGAAAACGATCGACGCAGCCATTCAATTTTTCCTTCATAAGCAAGCCGTTGAATCATCGACGCAGCTTCCGGGCTGATAATGGTAAGCCGGGCCCCTGTCCCGAGCAATCCGGTTACTTTTCGCTCCGCGACATTACCGCCGCCGACCACCACAACTCTTTTCCCTTCAAGCCGCAGCATAATTGGATAATTTGAGTTCATGCTTCACCTCTATCGAGACTGGCCGGCTAAATATTCGACCAAGGCTTCCTTTGTCGCTCTTTTCGGCATTCCGCTAACCGGGAGGCCTGCATTCATAACTGCACTCATCGTTTGTTTTCCCATGCTGACCACATGCAAATCCTGCAAAAGCCCCGAAGCTTCAATGTCACAATGCTTCAACGCTTCAATAAACGGCTCAACCGATGCCCGACAAGGGAAAATAACCGTGTTCACATCAGCCTCACCGAGCATTCTTTTAAAAATCGGCATGTACTTCAGGTCGACTTCTTTTTTACTTGTAACCCAGAGGTCTGCCTGGTCGCGGTAATTTTCCAAGATGCTGTGATCGCCGACAATCAATAATTTCCCTGTCCCAGATATTTCGTCAATAAGCCGGGGAATAAATCCACGATCCTGTAAAGCAGTCGTTGTTTTGATGGATGCCCCAAAGACATCGGCGGTTATTTTGCGGATATCCACCCCGTTTGCCGCCAGCGAACTAAAAAATTCAGCCACGCTCTCGGGCGACGAGAATAAAATTTTATCATATACGGATAGGTCTGCCAGCAATTCTTTGCTCACAGGCAGAGCTGTCCTTTTCCATTTTGGAAATTCAATCACGTCCGCCCCTTGGTCCATTAGTTCTTTTGCTAAGTCACTCGGGAGGTCGCCTGTGCGCGCGAGTAAAATTTGCCTGCCATACAAAGGCTTTTTCTCAAACCAGCTGATTTTTTCGCGAATAGAGATAACATTACCCACAAGAATAATAGAAGGATTGCTGAACTTAGCTGCCGCCACCTTTTCCGTAATATCTGCTAAAGTTCCCTGTAATGTCTTTTGGCGGCCAAATGTTCCCCACTGAATTAAGATGACCGGGGTTGTGGATGGCTTTCCATACTTCATCAGGTTTTCGCAGATAAACGAAATATTCCCGACTCCCATGTAAAAAGCGATCGTATCCACTCCGCGGGCAAGCCCCTCCCAATCGAGAAGCGGCTTGCCATCCTGGGATTTATCATGGGCCGTCACAACCGCAAAGGATTCAGCATGCTCGCGGTGTGTAACAGGGATTCCAGCATATAGCGGGGCGGCAATTCCTGATGAAATGCCAGGAACAATTTCAAAAGGAAGCTGGTGCTCGGCAAGGGCCTCTGCCTCTTCACCAACGCGGCCGAAAACGCCGGGGTCGCCGCCTTTTAAGCGGACAACAGTTTTTCCCTCTAATGCCTTTTGAACCAATAGCTCATTGATATTCTCCTGGCGCAAAATATGCCGGGCAGGCAATTTGCCGCAATAGATTAGCTCGCAATCGGCCGGAGCGAACTCGAGGAGCTTGGGATTTGCCAGCCGGTCATAGAGGATAACCTCCGCCTGCCTGATTGCCTCTAGTCCTTTGACGGTAATTAAACCAATGTCCCCCGGGCCTGCTCCTACTAGAAATACCTTCCCTGTTTTCATCGCTCAGCCATCCTTCCATGTTTCCTACTCTAAAACGATAAATATAATATCTTCTTTTAATTCTACTTTAAACGTCCGGACTTGTCCTGTATCCGGTGCCTGCACTTTGCCATCTGCCAAAGAAATTTTCCAATCATAAACCGGGCAGAATACATACTCACCGCTGACCAGTCCTTCCGAAAGGACGCCGCCTTTCGGGTGGGGACTACGGTTTTCGATTGCGTAAACTTTGCCATTGGATGTTTTAAATAGGGCAATCTCAAGGTCATCGATTTTAATGGCATAACCTGTTCTTATTTTTAAATTGGAATAGTTCACAACTGGTATCCGAGTTATCGTTTGAATCATTTGAATCACTCCCCGACCTTGATGGTATGTTTGGT
>CAYNUT010000009.1:23374-28098 GCA_964400595.1 uncultured Neobacillus sp.
AGGTCTCCGGCTCTGAGGTCAACACCGCCGTTGCCGGCAACGTAGATTTCCCAGCCGCCGTCAATTCCTACAAAGCCAATGTCCTTGATTCCTGCTTCTGAACAGTTCCTTGGGCAGGCAGATACACCCATTTTTACTTTATGCGGTGTATCGAGACGTTCGAATTTCTTTTCAAGTTCGATGCCAAGCGCCATGGAATCCTGCGTTCCGTAGCGGCAGAACTGTGCGCCTACACAGGTTTTTACCGTACGCAGTGTTTTTCCGTAAGCATAACCTGATGGCATATCAAGCTCTTCCCACACGTTTGGCAGGTCTTCTTTTTTCACACCGAACAAGCCAATCCGCTGTCCGCCGGTTAATTTTACTAAAGGTACACTATATTTTTCTGCCACTTCGGCAATCTTTTTCAAATCAGCGGCACTTGTCACACCGCCGTACATTCTTGGTACTACTGAGTACGTTCCATCCTTTTGGATATTGGCATGCATTTTTTCGTTTACAAGACGGGAATTACGGTCATCCTTGTACTCATCCATATAAATCATGCCAAGGTAGTAGTTAATGGCCGGCCGGCATTTGGTACAGCCTTCCTCGTTGTTCCATTCGAGTACATTCATGACTTCTCTCACGCTTGTTAAGCCCTTCGCCTTAATCTCTCCCACCAATTCTTCGCGGCTTAATGTAGTGCATCCGCAAATGCTTACTTTCTGCGCAGCTGCAGCATCAAATTGGTCACCCATCGTATGGGCAAGAATTTGGCTGACCATCGGTTTGCAGCGCCCGCAGGAACGGCCTGCATTAGTGCAATGGCTGACTTGGTCAAGCGTTGTTAAGCCTTGTGTTTTAATTGCGTCCACGATGGCGCCTTTTGTAACACCATTACAGCCGCAGATCAGTTCGTCATTTGGCATTAAAGCAATATCATCGCTGCTGCCGGCGGCACCGCATTCGGATTGAAGAATCGAAACGCTTGTCATGCCGCTGATGTCCTCTTTTTTCGCCATCATCCGGAACAGCTTTGTGCTGTCTTTAGTGTCGCCATACAGCACCATACCAACGATTAGGTTATTTCTTGTTAAAATCTTTTTATAAACGCCGGCATATTCGTTGTAAACCATGATGGATTTGGTCGTTCCGTCTTCAAAAATTTCACCAGCAGAGTAGAGGTCAACTCCCGCAACCTTAAGCTGCGTACCAGTAACCGACCCTTGATATGGTTCACTCACTATTCCACAAATGCGGTTTGCAAGCACTTTCCCTTGTTCATATAATGGAGCAACTAAACCATAAACAATTTCTCTATGCTCGGCACATTCGCCAACTGCGTAAATATGAGGGACGCTTGTCTCCATGAAGTCATTGACGACAATCCCGCGGTTAACGTACATCCCGCTTTTTTTCGCCACTTCAGTATTGGATTTAATCCCGGCCGCCATGACCACCAGGTCGGCTCCGACTTCCGAACCGTCCTTGAAGCGTAAGCCTGTTACCCTCTCATCGCCTAAGATTTCAACTGTTTGTTTTTCCATTAAAAAGTTCATGCCCTGTGCTTCTAGCTCTGCCTTAAGCATATGGGAGGCAATCGGGTCAAGCTGACGTTCCATTAAATGCGGCATTAAGTGTACTACATCTACCTTCATTCCCAGGTTTAGCAGTCCTCTTGCCGCTTCAAGTCCAAGGAGACCGCCTCCGATTACCACGGCCTTTTTAAATTGCTCAGCTGATTTGATCATCATTTCACAATCTTGGATGTCCCGAAAACCGGTCACGCCTTGTTTTTCCGCACCTGGAATTGGCAGAATAAAAGAGTTAGACCCCGTAGCGATAATCAATTCATCGAATTCCACTTCCCGGCCTCGGTTACTGATAACACGTTTTGCCTCAACATCAATTTTTACGATCTGCTCACCTGTAAAAAGCTGTATGCTGTTTTCTTGATACCATTCCAATGGGTTGATGATAATCTCATTGAAGCTTGTATCTCCCTGAAGAATATTGGATAATTTAATGCGGTTATAGTTGGGATGTGGTTCTTGTCCAAAAATTGTAATCTCGAATTTTTCCGGTGCGAGTTTAAGAATTTCCTCGATTGTTCTTACACCAGCCATTCCGTTGCCGATCATCACTAATTTTTTCATGTTGGGTCTCTCCCTATATATATGTTGTTAAATGTATGTTAAATAATATTTTCTCTATAGTTAGATTGTAATCTCCTGATGATTAGAAATTTGTGAGGTTCGTCACTTTTTAACTTTATATGTGAATACATTCACATTATTGTCATAAAACAAAAAGCTCCGATGAATATTATTCATCGGGCCCTAAATTCCGTTTAGAAATATCTAAATTTAAATGAGCACATCTTTTTTAATCGGTTGAACAACTTCTATTATTATACAATTTGTCTATGTTTTTTCGAAACCGGGGCGGATCTAACCATTGAATTCACAACGGGTACAAGAACTCCGGCTAAGGCAGCAGGGATAAGCTCCCATATGACTAGCGGCGGGGTGATGAGGATACCGGTTTTGTGAATTGCCAACAAAGCAAGAAAGTAGGCTGAGCTGCCCAAAAGACCTGCAAGCCAGTTGGTTTTTCGAAATAACAGGAAAAATAGCGGAATCAATATGAGGGTAATCGGAACATAGGATGTTGGGTAACCTACTGCAAAAAATACGGATTTAAAAATAAATCTTATCAAGATATAAAGTGCTGCTGCCGTCACTGGAATCATATAATCCCGATAAATGCGAATCATTATGACGGTTAATAATGCAACCATTAATGCCGAATAAATAGGATAAACCCATTCGGGAATACCGCCGAATATTTGCGATGCAGGGTCGGAGATTAAATCCAGGATTTCCTGTGATGCAATCGACTTCCCACGGATATACTGATCATAGGAAATAGCGCCATTTTCCTGCTGCATATTCGGGAACATTAAGCACTCAAGGAAAAACATCGCAAACCAAGTATGCATCGACTTCCACGTCGGCTGTACTTCCCGGGTGTACATATAATAGCCCCGCCAAACGCCAAAAATCATAATATCCGTCGCAATATAGTAGATAAAATGGGTCGGGCTCCAAGTAGTTAAATCAATTCCGTAAGCAATGTGATAGGTAAAATCCAGCGGTATCCCAATCAAGAACAGAACATACCCAATCGTAATGAGATTTCTTGAAAAACGGTCCATATGATGTGAGCGCCGCCATTCCTGAAATAACAATACAGCCCCCAGGGCAAACCCGATTGTATTCACAATATGCGGTATCGAATATTCCTCAAATAAATATTTAAAGTGGTAAGAAGCATCCCATGCCGATCCGATAAATTTCAATAAAAAAGCAGCCACCCATAATCGGTAATATTTCAACTAAATCATCCCCTCTCCATGCTTATCCGAGCAAATCAAATGGATCCCCCAAAATGGCAATCAGAATATAATTGACGGCCAGAGCAATAGCAAACGCAATCCCTGCAGTACGAATATTTTTCTGCTTTAATAATCTATAGATAAAAACAATTCCTGATGCCACCATAAAGATATTACAGATAATCATGGTCCAAAGGGCACTTTCACTGTGCTGGACGGCTGTGGCATGAAATAAATAGAGCGGTATCAATTTAATAATTCCTCCAAGTTTTTTTAAAAATTAGACTTTGGAACAAATGCTTATTTTACAAGACGACTTTCTGCCTTAAAATGTTTCAATAATCCGTCTTCTTTATATTAACATTATTCATACAGTGGCTGACTAATTATTTACAAAAAGTTCTTATAATGGTTATTATAGGTATATTAGAAAATGGATTTGGAAAGGAGAATAAAAACTGAAACAATTTATCCTTGCGTTGTTTCTCATTTTGACAGTCTTTCTTTCTGCCTGTAATTCACTTAAAGTGCCAAAGTCCATAATGGACCATAAAATGACGATGAACCCCACAAATGTCGTGCCGACGAAATCCGAATGGAACATCGTGAACCCAAAAGCTAGGGTTGAAACTCCGATATCCATTTTGATAAAAGATCAATCCAATAATCCGATTAAAAACTTTGATACCGTTCACGAGAAAAAAATGCATTTATTCATCGTGAGCAAAGACTTAGCTTATTTTTGTCATATCCATCCAAATTATCGAGGAAATGGAGAGTTTGCTGTCACAACGGCCTTTCCGGCGGGCGGGGATTACAAGCTGATTGCGGAATTTACGCCCAAAGGAGGCGGGGACTCCAGCGTGGAAAGTCATTGGCTCCATGTTGAGGGCGAATCTGCCTTAAATGCTGAGCCAATTGTCCCTGACAAAACACTTTCCAAGACAGTGAATGGGAAAAAAGTATCCCTCTCTTTTGATAATATGATGTCGGGGAAAGTTTTACACATGACATTTACAATTGAGGATTCAAAAAGTAATAAACCAATTAAAAATCTGGAACCATACCTTGGAGCACTGGGGCATGCGATCGCCATAAGTGCTGATGCGGAAAAATATCTCCACATCCATCCGATGACAACAGAAGGAAAAGGCCCAAAAGTAACCTTCATGACCATCTTTCCGGAAAAAGGCGTCTATAAAATCTGGGGGCAATTCCAGCATAATGGGAAAGTGTTCACTGTACCGTTTGTTGTGAAGGTCCCATAGGTAAGCGAAATGGGGAGTATTCAGGAAACCAATCACGCTTATTGGGCGTCTAGTTACACGATAAAGCTAATAATTCA
>CAYNUT010000009.1:28198-55609 GCA_964400595.1 uncultured Neobacillus sp.
AGGAAACCAATCACGCTTATTGGGCGTCTAGTTACACGATAAAGCTAATAATTCATGTTTTCGTGTAACTAGAAGGTGTCTTATTACACGATAATGCTAATAAATCATGTTTTCGTGTAACTATAGGGTGTCTTATTGCACGATAAAGCTAATAATTCAAGTTTTCGTGTAACTAGAAGGTGTCTTATTACACGATAATGCTAATAAATCATGTTTTCGTGTAACTATAGGGTGTCTTATTGCACGATAAAGCTAATAATTCATGTTTTCGTGTAACTAGAAGGTGTCTAGTTACACGATAAGGCTAAGAAATCAAGTTTTCGTGTAACTAGAAGGTGTCTTATTGCACGATAAAGCTAATAATTCATGTTTTCGTGTAACTAGGCGACCAAACTGGATCAAAATTTAAGATTTGGGTCGCCAATCACTTTTATTGGAGACCCAAAAAGAACAAAACAAGGATTTAGGGTCCCCCAAATAGCCAAAAAACCTCTTCTCCACAAATGAGAGAAGAGGCTTTATCTATTTCTTAATACATTTCTGAAGTGGTTTTTGCCTGCATGTGGAGCAATAAATAGTCTGGGCCGCCGGCTTTGGAGTCAGTTCCGGACATATTGAAGCCGCCGAATGGCTGATATCCGACGATAGCGCCGGTACAGCTGCGGTTGAAGTACAGGTTGCCGACATGGAAATCCTCGCGTGCCTGCTCCATATGAGCACGGTTTGAGGTGATGACCGCACCTGTTAGGCCGTATTCTGTGTTATTGGCAATCTCAATCGCCTCAGCAAAATTCTTCGCTTTCGTGAAGCCAACCACTGGCCCGAAGATTTCTTCCTGCATGATGCGAGCTGTAGGAGAAAGGTCTGCAATAACTGTTGGCTTAATAAAGTAGCCTTTGGAATTATCACCCTCGCCGCCAGCCATTAATTTACCTTCGCCTTTACCGATTTCAATGTACTCCATGATTTTCTTGAAAGCATTATTGTCGTTTACTGGACCCATGAAGGTACCTTGAGAAGTCGGGTCACCGACTGTTAACTGGTTCGTTAACTCGACAACACGATTTAGGACTTGATCATAAACATCTTCTACAATGACCGCGCGGGAGCAGGCAGAACATTTTTGGCCGGAGAAGCCAAAAGCACCAGCAACAATGGATTGCGCCGCGAGTTCAAGATCTGCTTCACTGTCCACTACAATCGTATCCTTGCCGCCCATTTCAGCAATTAGGCGCTTCATCCAGATTTGACCAGGGTTGATTTTAGAAGAACGTTCAAAAATTCGAAGTCCGACATCGCGGGAGCCTGTAAAGCTGATAAAACGGGTATCTTTATGATCCACTAAATAGTCGCCGACTTCAGCACCGCTGCCAGGCACGAAATTTAGGACGCCTTTTGGCAGACCTGCTTCTTCCATGACTTCCACAAATTTTGCGGCGACAACCGGTGTCGTGGAAGCTGGTTTTAAAAGAACTGTATTTCCAGAAACAATTGCTGCCACTGCTGTACCAGCCATAATCGCTAATGGGAAGTTCCATGGCGAAATGATGATGCCGACTCCAAGTGGAATATAGTGGTAGCGGTTGAATTCATTCGGGCGGCTTTGAACTGGTATGCCGTCTTTTAAGACAAGCATTTGACGGCCGTAATATTCAAGGAAGTCAATCGCTTCAGCGGTATCTGCATCTGCCTCTCTCCATGGCTTACCGGCCTCTTTTGTTAAAATAGCCGAAAACTCATGTTTGCGGCGGCGGATAATCGTTGCTGCTTTAAAAAGCACATCCGCACGGACTTCCGGTTTTGTTTTTTTCCAAGTTTTAAATGCTTCGACCGCAGCCTGCATTGCTTTTTCTGCAAGCTCCTGATTCGCTTTGGAAACGCGGCCGACTATTTCTTCTTTATTTGCTGGATTATAGGAAACAATTTTATTATCTGTTGTGATTCTCTCTCCGCCAATAACAAGAGGATAATCCTGGCCTAGATAGCCTTCCACTGTCTTCAATGCTTGAAGGTAGGCCTGACGGTTTTCTTCCACTGTAAAATCTGTGAATGGTTCGTGCTTGTAAGGTTGTACCATTTGAAACCCCTCCCATGTATTAATAAAACGTTTTCATCCAAAATTTATTCTACATGAAACAGGTTATTGTATCAAATTTAAAAAAAGAAAGACCCGGCCAAGGCAGCCGAATCTTGTTAGTAAATATAAACAAATGGTTCCGTTTCATTCGCTTTTTTGACAATCAATGCCTCTGGTCCGTCAACAGAAGTTACGCTGACCGAAACGGAGAGATACTTTGGAAAATGCTCCATCACTAATCCCGTAACGTATTGAGTGAATCCAATTCCTTCTGTTTTTCCATAAAACTGAATTGGAATCGTGATGTTTAAATTCTGAAGCTGGTCGTCTGCATAAAAGGCTCTGCCAATAACACCATTAAAGTTGGGGAAGTATTCCTCAACATCCTGCTTGAAGTTAAGGAAGGCAATCGCATCATCCCGATGATCATTTTCCGCATCAGTTGAAGGGAATAAATAATATTTCTCATTCACCTTTTCCCAATCATTTAAGCTTGAGCTCCCTTTATCCACGGTTGAATATGTGAAAAATCGTCCCGGAATAACGGAAGATTTGCTTTGCTGCTCAAATAAGGCAATCGTAATCGGAATATCAGATAAGCCTTTCGTGGCACGGATTCGTTTGACTACTTCCTCCGCGATTTTCTTACCTTCTTTGTCCATTTCTGCAAATGTAATTTTCTTTTCATAAACTGGACCATCTTTTACTGTTTGGTAATAAAAAATAGAATTCAGCGCCAGTCCAATTGTCATACCTGCGAGTGAAACATTGCCTTTATCATCTTTCGTTAAATAATCATGCTCCAAAACATGTGCCAGATAAATCGGGGAGCTCGGTTCACCGCTTGCAGATGTATTAACAGGGTTCAATCCAATATTATCTGATGCTTTGATCCCATTTTCCTTTAATTGGGCATCGGTATATTGACGGTTTAACCAAAGCTTGATCGTTTTCCCCTTGATTTCCTGCCCTTCACGGAAATAATATTTCTCCGTGTCAAAGCTGTTTTGGGCTATTCTCATTAACCCCATTTCAAATTCGTTTAAGTCATATCTGGTATTGATATTATTTACGACCAATCCCCGTGCTTCCCCTGGCTTAAATGGCAAAATCGTCCGGTAATAGTTATCGGATATATTATATTTCGGAATTATTGCCTTACCCTTCGCTTTCTCCTTTGTTTGGACTTCTTCATTTTGCTTCTGAAAATTTGGTGCACAAGCACTCAGCAAAAAAACAAGGGAGAGAGCGAGCAATCCTAGCTTTCTCACGTTGATACACCTCTACTTATTTAATTCTGCAAGGAGCTTTTCCTCATCCCATACTTCAATCCCCAGTTCCTGCGCCTTTGCAAGCTTGGAACCGGCGTCCTCTCCGGCGATGACCAAATGTGTTTTTTTGCTGACGCTGCCTGCCACATTTCCGCCTAGAGCTTCAATTTTCTCCTTCGCTTCATTTCGCGATAATTGCTCTAATTTTCCGGTTAAAACGACCGTTTTTCCGGCAAAAATTGAATCAGATTCCTGGGGAGTAACTGGTTTAGGTCCTTTGTATTCCATGTTCACGCCGGCAGTTGTTAATTCTTCCAAAAGCTCCTTTGCTTCTTCCTGTTCAAAAAAAGCTACAATCGAATCAGCCATTTTGCCGCCAATCTCATTAATGGTGATTAGGTCATCCCTCTTGGCAGCCGCCAGATTTGCCATTGTGCCAAATTGCTGGGCCAGCGTTTTCGCCGCTTTTGCCCCGACAAGACGAATCCCTAGGCCAAACAGCAATTTTTCGAGTGAATTGCTCTTTGAAGCTTCAATTGCCTTTAATAGATTCGAGACAGATTTTTCGCCCATTCTTTCTAATGCTAAAAGCTGCTCGCGGGTCAGCTTATAAATATCGGCGACATCACTGATTAATTTTTCAGCAAACAGCTGGCTGATGACCTTTTCACCAAGTCCCTCGATGTTCATGGCATCCCTTGAGACAAAGTGAATCAAACCTTCGCGAATTTGCGCGGGACATTTCGGGTTAATACAGCGCAGTGCTACTTCCCCTTCAAGACGGACAAGTTCGCTTTCACACTCCGGACAATGGGTAGGCATATAGAAGTCTTGTTCTTCCCCGGTTCTTTGGGCTGCTAAAACATTGACCACTTCCGGAATGATGTCGCCAGCTTTTTTGACAACAACTGTATCGCCAATTTTAATATCTTTTTCACGAATTAAATCTTCATTATGCAAGGATGCCCGCTGCACAGTTGTTCCTGCCACTTTTACAGGTTCTAAAATGGCTGTTGGTGTAATGACACCGGTTCTTCCCACACTCAGCTCAATATCAAGGAGAGTCGTGACCACTTCTTCTGCAGGGAACTTATAAGCAATCGCCCAGCGAGGGCTTTTTGCTGTTGTTCCAAGTTCAGCCTGCTGCTCAAGGGAATCCACCTTAATAACAATTCCGTCAATCTCATAAGGAAGATGCGGGCGCTTTTCCACCCAGCCCTTCACAAATTCAATGACATCTTCGATCGCCGAGCATTTTCTCCGCTCTTTATTCGTTTTAAAGCCGAGACGGTCAAGGTAATCCAGCCCTTCACTGTGTGATTCAATTCCACTGTCCCCGATATTGACGATTCCATACAAAAAGACATCCAGCCGTCTTGATGCGGCAATCTTCGGATCAAGCTGTCTCAGAGAACCTGCTGCCGCATTTCTCGGATTGGCAAACAGCTCCTCGCCTCGTTCTGACCTTGCTTGATTCAATGCTTCAAATGAACGCTTTGGCATGTAGGCTTCACCGCGGACCTCAAGCGTTACATTTTCCCTAAGTCTCAGCGGAACGGATTGAATTGTTTTTAGATTTTCCGTAATATCCTCGCCAACGGTTCCATCGCCCCGTGTAGCCCCTTGGACAAACAGTCCATCTTCATATCGCAAAGAAACAGCGAGTCCATCAATCTTCAATTCGCAAACATAAGAAAAATCATCACCCGCCGTCTGGCGGATGCGGCGGTCGAAATCCTTTAAATCCCCTTCGTTAAAAGCGTTGCCGAGACTCAGCATCGGTGTGCGGTGCTCGACTTTTTCAAACATATCAAGCACAGCACCGCCGACACGGACGGACGGAGAATCAGGTGTTTTTAACTCTGGAAACTGTTTTTCGAGCTGCAAAAGTTCCTGCATTAATCGATCATATTCGGCATCCGGTACAGATGGTTTGTCCAACACATAATATTCATAGCCATATTGATTCAATAGTTCTCTAAGCTCATTAATTCTTTGTTCAGCCGTTTGAAGGTCCATATATTCAGCCCTTTCTTTAAAGAATTTTTGACTGTCATCCCGATTACGCTTTTTTAATCGGTGCAAATTTAGCGAGCAGACGCTTGATGCCAATCGGTTTTGGAAAAGCAATATCGAGCTCCATCCCCTCGCCCTGGCCTTTCACACTTACAACCGTTCCTATTCCCCATTTGCCGTGTTCGGCTTTATCGCCTACCTTCCAGCTGATTTCATCTCCGTTCGAAGCGGATGAAACCGGGCGCATCACTGGTTTCCTCGGAGCTGATGGGGTCCCGAAAGAACTTCTTTGCGAGCCAAATGAAGAGCCAGCGGAACTGTAGGAAGAACCGGCAGATCCGAATGGTCTGGAACCAAATGGAGAAGACTGCCTTCTTTCAGGTTCAACCTCTTCAAACAAATCTTCCGGTATTTCACTGATAAACCTCGATGCCGGGTTCATATTGGTTCGGCCAAACAAGGTTCTCATTTGGGCATTCGTCAGGAATAAATTTTGTTCTGCTCTTGTGATCCCTACATAAGCAAGACGACGCTCTTCTTCCATTTCCGCTTCCTCGGTCAGCGACCGGCTATGCGGGAAGACGCCTTCTTCCATTCCGATTAAGAAAACAACAGGGAATTCCAATCCCTTTGCTGAATGCAAGGTCATCAAGACAACTGAATCTGCTTTTTCGCCTTCATCGTCCATCGAGTCGATGTCAGCAACCAGTGCTAAATCCGTTAAAAATGAGACAAGACTTTTATCCTCATTTGTATCTTCAAAATTCTTTGTAACTGATAATAATTCCTCAAGGTTCTCTAAGCGGCTCTGGGCCTCCAGCGATTTTTCCGCTCTCAGCATTTCACGGTATCCCGTTTTTTCAAGAACCTCTTCAACTAACTCCGTTACAGAGAGGAATTCCTGCATGTTTGTATAGTTGCGGATTAAGTCATGGAATTCTCTTGCTGCCTTCGTAATTTTCGGGCTGAGACCGAGTAATTCAATCGAGTCTAATGCCTGATTGATCGAGATACCATGAGAATTTGCAAAGTTCCTGATCTTATCGAACGAGGTTGAGCCAATTCCGCGCTTCGGCACATTGATAATCCTCTCGATACTGATGTCATCGTCAGGATTGGAAATCAAGCGCAAATAGGCCAGCATGTCCTTGATTTCTTTTCTGTCATAGAACTTTGTTCCGCCGACGATATTATATTCAATATTGGATTTTAACAGGACTTCTTCCATTACACGGGACTGAGCATTTGTACGGTAAAGGATGGCAATATCGGAAAACTTGTACTTGCCTCCCCTGGTTATTTCTTTAATTTTCCCAGCGACAAATTGTGCTTCTCCCTGTTCGCTGTCTGCACGGTAATAGACGAGTTTATTTCCTTCCGGGTTTTCCGTCCAAAGATTTTTCGGCTTGCGGTTAAAATTCTTCTCTATTACTTTGTTGGCCGCTAAGAGAATCCGTTTTGTCGAACGGTAGTTTTGCTCAAGAAGAATCACTGCTGCGTTCGGGTAGTCTTTTTCAAACGAAAGGATATTGGCAATATCCGCCCCTCGCCAGCGGTAAATCGACTGATCGGAGTCCCCGACCACACATAGATTTTTAAATCGGCTTGCCAGCTGCTTGACAAGCAAATACTGCGCTTTGTTCGTATCCTGATACTCGTCCACATGAATGTATTGAAATTTGCGCTGATAGTATTCAAGAACATCCGGTACGCGCTTAAACAATTGAATCGTCGTCATAATCAGGTCATCAAAATCGAGCGCTTGATTTTTCCGCAGTCTCTTTTGATATTCGGTGTAAACTTCGCTGACGGTTTGCTCAAAATAACCTCCGGCTGCTTTGGCATATTCCTCCGGGGCGATGAGCTCGTTTTTAGCTGAGCTGATGGAGCCTAAAATGGCTCTTGGATCAAATTTTTTCGGATCCAGGTTTTTCTCCTTAAGAATCGCTTTGATCACCGATTGCTGATCAGTCGTATCCAAAATCGTGAAATTACGGCTAAAGCCTAAGCGGTCGATATCGCGGCGAAGAATCCGGACACACATCGAGTGAAACGTGGAAATCCAGATTTCCTCTGCGGCACCGCCCATCACTTTGCCAATCCTCTCCTTCATTTCGCGGGCTGCTTTATTGGTAAACGTAATCGCCAGAATGTTATAGGGATTTACGCGTTTTTCCACAATTAAGTAAGCAATACGGTGTGTCAGCACTCTTGTCTTGCCGCTTCCTGCACCCGCCATCAAAAGAAGCGGGCCGTCCGTTGCCTTTACAGCCGCCTGCTGCTGCGGGTTCAGGCCGTTTAAAAGCTTTTCAGTTAAAAATTGCATATTTCCACCACCATCACAAACGTTTGTTCTTATTTTTATTTTAACGATTTTTCGTATTAAGGGCAAATACTATCTGACACTCTTCACAGTAGCTAATGCGTCGTCGAAATTATCATAAATCGCGTTTCCAACGACAATGACATCTGCATGCCCGGCCATTTCTGATGCCTGCTGCAGGTTAGAAATGCCGCCTCCATAAAACAGAATTGTTTTCTCCAAGGTTCTTTTCACGTCTGCCACCAAGTCAACATCGCCATATTTACCGCTGTATTCCAAATAAAAGATTGGCAGGCTGAACATTTTTTCCGCCATCATCGCATAGGCCATGACATCGTCCCTCGTCAGCTGCACATTTGCCTTTGTCAACAATGCCGCCTTACACTCTTCATTTAAAATGCAGTAGCCCTCCATAATGATTTCATCCCACTCCATAATCTCTCCAAATTCCTTTACGGCATGGTGATGAAGCCCTGTAATCCATTTCGGGTCATTGCTGTTTAGAACCATCGGAATAAAATAAAGGTCAAAACCAGGTGTAACTGTCTCAATACTGGATACCTCCAGGACACAGGGTACGGAATACCTGCGGATTCGCGCCATTAAATGGAGTACATTTTCAAGGGTCACTCCGTCCGTTCCCCCGACAATCACGGCATCGGTCCCGGATTCACAAATTTTTTCCAGCTTGTCATCTGAAATTTCTTTATTTGGATCGAGCTTAAACACATGGCGCCACTCGCGAAAATCATACATTGAAAGAATGCCTCCCATTACATAAGTCCATTACACCATTATAGCATTAGCGGAACTGATAAAAAAATAAAACAGTAAAGGTTGTTTTAGAAATATCTGGACAGAAATTTCCTGCCCGGAAAAAGAAAACCGAAAGGATCAATCCTTTCGGCTTCGATTATTCTTCAGCAGTTTCGCTGTTTTCTTCCTTTACCCGTTCCAGTACCATTTTATAGCTGTCGTTGCCCCAGTTTAAGCAGCGTTTCACACGGGAAATGGTAGCGGTACTCGCGCCCGTTTCGGTTTCAATGACACTATACGTTTTTTTCTCCCGCAGCATCCGTGCCACTTCCAGGCGCTGCGCCAATGCTTGAATTTCATTGATGGTGCACAAATCATCAAAGAAGCGGTAGCACTCCTCAACATCCTTTAAAGAAAGAACCGCTTTAAATAATTGGTCAAGCTCTTTTCCCCGTAATTTATTAATTTGCATAGACAATCCCCCATAATAAAAAAATGATCATTTCACATTAAACGAAATACTTTTTTGCAATCCCGGGTTTTCCGGAACCACATTGACCCAGGTTTTCCCCTGTACGAGTGGAACCTCTTTTCCATCCTTAACAGGAACAATCAGGCCGTTCTTCTTTTGCCATTCGACTTCATTTGCTTTTCCCATTTGCAGCAAAAAACCTTTTCCGCCCGATTCTAAATCAATATCTCTGAGTCCGTAAGAATCAATAACCTTATGGTCAGCCTCAATAATCAAAATATTATCAAGGAGAATCGGCTCATTTGTCTCTAAATCCACCGTTTGCTCTCCACTGCCGGAAAAGCGTTTATATTTGCCCTGAGTACTGTCGAACTCATAAATACAATCCGAAATCCCACTTGTAGAATAGGTAACCATAGCGGATTTCGCATCGGTCCCTGACACCTTATTGCGGTCTTCCTCCGACAAAAACTGAAAGCTTGGCGGACTTTTTTTCATGGCATAATTTTTTAGCTTCGCACCCTTTAAGATGTTTTCATATGTAATATAAGAGTTATGGGGTGCTTTACGGGCACTGGAGCGGTTAAATAACGTGCCGTCATAAACCATGCCATTTAGATTATCCACATAATTGCTTTCTAGCATTTCCTTTGCTTCCGGGCTGTAACCGTGAGCAATATAGAGAGCCCCAAGTCCTTTTGCCAAGTTGATATAATAATCCCTTGCACTTCTGACCGGCCCGATATTAGCCGGCTTTTCACTTTGAAAAACGGCAAGGAAACGGGTAATATCACCTTCTGCAAGAATTTCATAAACGATATCAGCCTTACTCAAGCCAGATTGCGGCCTTGCCTTAGGATGATTATTAATCATCACTGCAACTGCTCTGCCTTCTGTATTTGTCTCAGAGCCGATTCCTGTTAATGGAAAAAAATAAGGGGATGATGGCGGCTCCTCCGTTTTTTCCACCTGCTTTGCAGCCGTTTTTTCCTTTTTCCCCGGCATTTTTACCTTTTCCTTATTACTGCAGCCGGTGAACAGTAATAGGACAACTGCCAAAGCCGCGGCCCACTTTTTCATAAAGTTAACACCCCTATTAGACCCATGCTGTTTCGACACTTTCACACTTTAACACATTATACAATTACAGTTTAACGCATTATCGACGGAAAGAGTACTGTTTTGTTCATCACATCATACATTCCTTGCTGGGTAATGCGAATAAACGGCAGATGCGTGGAAGAAAAGAATAATAAACTGTAAATTGGATCTGAAAATGCATAGCCCCGGTTCATCAATTCCGCAAATAATCTTTTCTCTTGTATCATTAATTCTTCCACCGGAAGATCTGACATGATTCCGTTTAACTGCAGCGGCAGTTCACAAACGACCTCTGCATTTTCAGCCACGACAATTCCTCCGCCCAACTCTTTCATTCTATTAAAAGCATGAAGCATATCGTATTTATTTTTTCCTATTAAAATAATATCCCCAGTGTTGGAAAAAGAACTTGCCAGCGCTTTCAAATTTGTGGCAAAGCCCTTTAAAAGCGTATTAATGCGCCATTTTCCCTTCCTGTCAATTAATATAAAAAAGCATTCGTCATGGCTGTCGGGAAGTTCATCACTCGAAACATCAATCGAAATAGAATATGGTTTCGTAATCACCGAGTTCTCCATCTTCATTCCAAATGGCATAGAAAATTGCAAATCATCCATCGTTAACTGCCAATCGAGTACCATTGGCTTAAGACCATACTGCGTCCAATCCATGGATGGATATGTGTTTTCCACCTTCACGCCGTCGCGTTTCACCCATTTTCCCTTGGCAAGTACTGATACAGGTGTTGGATTTTCGATGCTGGATAAGAAATTAATATTGGCAACGCGGCCAGTAGCTATATTACCATGGATATAGTCAATATTGTAATACCTGGCAATATTAACGGTTGCCATATTGTAAGCATCAATGACCGGCACTCCTTTTTCAATTGCAATCCGAATCAAACGGTCAGTAATTCCTTGCTCGTAAAAGGCAGATGAAGACCCGTCCGTGTTTAATATTAATCTATCATAGGCCTCGATGCCTAATCGTTTCATATCGTCCAGTATTTGCGGCAGATCCGGACGGATAGAGGAATGCCTTAGTGACACCATATACCCCTGCAGCAAACGGTTATAAACCTCTTCTCCTGTCATCGCTTCATGGTCACAGTCTGCCCCCAGCAGCATCATTTTTGCCAAAGTTTTCTCTGAAGCTCCAGGAAAATGCCCTTCAATTTGCTTTCTCATCCGCTTTGCTTCCTGAATCCAGTGAAGCATCATATCGTCGCCGCTGAGCAATTTTGGCCAGCCCGTTAATTCTCCGCCCTGGAGCACGGCATCATGCTCAAGCCATGACTTAATATTACTGTGTGAAAAAATTTCTTCTTCATGCAAAATTTCCGTTTGCGGATCAAATCTGCTCCACCAAAACATCGTCGTTGGAATTGCACGAAGATCCTTTAGTAAAGAAAACGCTTCCCGTTTTTTTAAATTTAAAATAAGTGCCATATTGTCATTAATTAACGTCGTTGTCCCAAACTGTGCTGCATAGTCCGCAAATGTTTGGGGATTATATAACTGAAACGGATGAGCATGCGGCTCAATATATCCTGGAACCAGAATATCATTCGTGCAATCAATGATTTCACAGTTATCCGTATTTAAGGGCAAATTTTCACCAACATATACAATCCGATCTTCATAAATCCAAATATTTGCTCTCAGCCATTGGCGAAATGTTTGATTTAAATACAAAGCATTTTTCAATAATATGGTGGGAGATGTTTTCCCATCCAAAACGGATACATGTATGCGCAAGTGCCGATTTTTCCAGCGGTAACGTTGTTCCAGCATACGAAATCCCTCCCTTTAAGTTAATACTATCTATATAATAAAATCTTGATTTTATAGTAAAGAAAGCCCTTACAAAATTTCTATTATTCCTATACTATCATATTTTATTATGTAAAACAGTAAAGAATTGATAAATATTGTAAAAATTTTGTGAAGGAGTGAACAAAGTGGATATTAAACCGAATATTGGCTTATTAAATGCGCTCATTCGGATTACAGCAGGATTTTTCCTTTTGTCCTGGTGCACCGCTAAGCTAGTAAAGCGGCCCTGGAGAGATTCCTACCTGTTTATAGCCCTATGCGGAGCCATGAAGGTAGCTGAGGGCATCGTGCGTTATTGCCCGGTTACTGAATTATTTCAAAAATATCAGCACATGCAGCAGCAGGATTCCTGCTGCGGGACAAACAACTCCATTGATGGAATGGAAGGGGTAACAAACGTGGATGTACCTTATAATCCAACTTGAGTTAATAAAATAGGGCTGACCATGAACGGTCAGCCTCTAATTGGAAGGAAGTTGATTATATATGTTCTGGGAATATGTTACCCATATGTCCTTTGTTTAAATTGCTTTGATATGCGGCATAATCGCTATTTATTATACCCTTATCCGACGTGCTAAAAGACGTGCTCGATAGCTTTGTGACCGATATCTTTCCTATAAAAGACACCTTCAGCGGTTAATTTTTTCAGCTCATGGTAGACTTTTGCCTGCGCTTCATTTAGATTTTCACCCTTAACGCCAATAAGAAGAACCCTGCCCCCGGAAGTAACAAACTCACCCGCATCATTTTGGGAGGTGCCGGCATGAAAAACATGCGTTGTTTGATTGAATTCCGTCAAACCATACAGGACTGCACCCTTCTGGTATTGTTCAGGGTAACCTTTCGAGGCTACAACTACACCAAGCATGGCTTGCGGATCCCATTCTAGTTTTGGGGCCCCTCCATTTAATAGGCCTAGGATGGCTTGAACGAAGTCCGACTTTAATCTTGGCAGGATAACCTGTGTTTCAGGGTCTCCAAAGCGGGCATTAAATTCGATAACCTTTGGACCTTCACTGGTTGCGATTAAACCTGCATATAAAACGCCGCAAAAATTCCTGCCTTCCTGTTTGAGCGCTTTTGCCGCTGGTTTCAGGATGGTTTCAACAGCCGTTTGGACTATATGGGCTGGAATCTGCGGAACAGGTGAATAAGCCCCCATCCCGCCGGTGTTCGGACCTTGATCTCCATCAAACGCCCGTTTATGGTCTTGAGCGATTTCAAGCGGAATTACCACTTCCCCGTTCACCAAAGCCATTAATGAAAACTCTTCCCCGCTTAAAAATTCTTCTATTACAACACATGAGGAAGCTGCACCAAACCTTTCTTCGACCAGCATTTCCTCTAAGCTGACCAATGCCTCTTTCTTGGTGAGGGCTACTGTAACACCTTTGCCTGCAGCTAAACCATCAGCTTTTATTACAATAGGTGCTCCTTTATCCTCTACATATTGGCAGGCTTCCTGGAAGGAAGTAAACACGGCATAATCTGCCGTTGGAATCTGGTATTTTTTCATAAGATCTTTTGCAAACGACTTGCTGCCTTCTATTTCCGCAGCTGCTTTGCTCGGACCAAATACTTTCAAGCCTTCAGCATGAAGTTTGTCGGCCAGACCTTCGAGTAAAGGACCCTCCGGCCCGATAATTGTTAGGTCTGCCTTTTTGTCTTTTGCAAATTGAATGAGCCTTTCGTGATCGGATTCCTCAATTGAAATAAGCTCAGCTGCGTCTATCATGCCTGGGTTGCCTGGAGCAGCGAACACTTTTTCAACAAGTGGACTTTCGGATACTTTTCGACAGATGGCATGCTCTCTCCCGCCGCGGCCGACGACTAAAACGTTCACCATTCCTCACCTCGGTTTAATGTTTAAAATGTCTTACCCCTGTAAACACCATGGCAATCCTGTATTCATCTGCTTTTTTAATTGAATCGGCATCTCGTATAGAGCCGCCAGGCTGAATAATCGCGGTGATTCCGGCTTTGGCCGCCGCTTCTACAGTATCATCCATTGGAAAAAAGGCATCTGAAGCAAGGGCCGCACCTTCGGCCTTTTCGCCGGCCTGCTTAAGGGCAATTTCCGCTGCCCCCACCCGGTTCATTTGTCCGGCACCAATTCCGATTGTCATATCTTCCTGCGAAACAACAATCGCATTTGATTTCACATGCTTAACAACCTTCCAGCCGAGCTTCAATGCCTCCCACTCTTCCGGTGTAGGCTGCCTTTTTGTCGGAATCGTGATGCTGGCATCTTCCCATGTATAACGGTCCTGGTCCTGGACAAGCAAACCGCCTTCAATCGTAGACATTTTTGGCTCTGCTTTTTTGGCTGCAGCAAATGGAATGGTTAATAAACGAATATTTTTTTTAGCTGTTAAAATCGATGCAGCTTCTTCAGTAAAAGATGGAGCAATAATGATTTCGAGAAAAATCTCATGAAGTTTCCGTGCCGTTTCCCCGTCCACTTCACGGTTAAATGCAATAATGCCGCCAAAAATCGAGACAGGGTCCGCAGCAAAAGCTTTTGCGAATGCTTCAAAAACGGTCTTTCCCTTCCCGACACCGCAAGGATTCATATGCTTAACCGCAACCGCTGCAGGTTCAGAGAACTCCTTAACAATTTGCAAAGCCGTATCGGCATCGTTGATATTATTATAGGAAAGTTCTTTTCCGTGGAGCTGGCCGGCATTCGCAATCGAGAATTTGGAGCCGAGGGGCTTTCGATAAAAAGCGGCCTTTTGATGCGGATTTTCGCCGTATCTGAGTGACTGCTTTAATTCATATGTGACCGTTAATTTTTCAGGTGTTTCTTCTTCCGCAAGATTGGTCATGTATTCGGCAATTAACGCATCATATGCGGCTGTATGACGGAACACTTTGGCTGCAAGCCTTCTTCTAGTTTCAAGATCAGTTTCTCCTGCGGCTTTTATTTCTTCGAGGACTGTCCCGTAGTCTGCAGGGTCGACAACCACCGTTACATATTGATGGTTTTTTGCAGAGGCGCGGAGCATGGCCGGACCGCCGATATCAATGTTTTCAATTGCTTCCGCTGCTGTAACATCTGGTTTTTCGATCGTTTGCTGAAAGGGATAAAGATTTACACAGACAAGCTCGATTGGCTCAATTCCATGTTCTTTGAGCTGGCTTTGATGTGCAGCATCATCATGTTTTGCGAGCAAGCCGCCATGAATAAACGGATTTAGTGTCTTCACGCGACCTTCAAGAATTTCCGGGAACTTGGTTACATCGCTGACACCAAGAACAGGGATGCCCTGCTCCTGCAGGTTTTTTTTAGTCCCGCCGGTTGAAATAATTTCAAAACCAAGTGCTGCCAGCTCTTTAGCAAATTCACCAATCCCATTTTTGTCAGAAACACTAATAAGCGCGCGTTTTTTCTTCATTGAAAATCTCTCCTCTAGTCAACAGCATTTGCAGGATTGCTGGATATAGTTTGTGTTCTGCCGTCTGGATCTTTTTTTGCAGGCTTTCTCTCGTTTCATGTTGGTCAATCCGAACGCGTTCCTGAACAATAATCGGGCCAGTGTCCATCCCTTCATCGACAAAATGAATGGTGACGCCGCTCCACTTGACCCCGGCCGACAAAGCCTGACCAATCGCATCTTTTCCTGGAAAGTCCGGGAGCAGGGAAGGATGGATATTCACGATTCGTCCCTCAAACTCCTTTAATAACGTTGAACCGATTAGGCGCATATAGCCTGCAAGGACGATGAAGTCTACCTTCCGGTCCTTCAACAAAGAAACGATTTCTGATTCAAAGTCCGCCTTACAGCGATAATCTTTTGCATTAAAAGCAAAGGAGGGAATTCCCGCAGCCTTTGCACGTTCTAATACATATGCTCCCGGCTTGTCGCACACAAGCACAGAAATCTCTGCCTTCAATTCCCCCGATTGTACGGCATCAGCGATGGCCTGAAAGTTGCTTCCGCTGCCCGAGGCAAACACAGCCATATTTTTCATCGCAGGCCACCGTACCCTTTTATGTGAATACCGGCTTGTTCAGTCACGACGCCGATTTCATAAGCGTTCTCCCCCGACTGGCGAAAATGTTCGATGACAGCGGCGGCGGACTCCCGCTTAACAGCAGCCACCATGCCGATTCCCATGTTAAAAATATTGTACATCTGTTGGTAATCGATTTGTCCAACCTCAGAAATCAGCTTAAAAATATTGGGAATATGCCAGCTTTTTTCGGAAATCTCCGCACCAAGACCTGCAGGCAGCATGCGGGGGATGTTTTCAATAAAACCACCGCCCGTTATATGAGCCATCCCTTTCAGCTCGAATTTTTGCAAAGCAGACAAAATCGGTTTCACATAAATCTTCGTCGGCCTCAACAATTCTTCCCCCAAGGTACAGCCAAGCTCATCGACAAATTCGATCAAAGACCAATTATTAAAAACCTTCCGGACGAGCGAGTAGCCATTGCTGTGGATTCCGCTTGAGGCAAGACCAATCAGGACATCCCCCGGCATAATCGTTTCTCCAGTTATCAGCTTTGTTTTTTCACAGGCTCCGACAGAAAAACCTGCAAGGTCGTACTCCTCTTCACGATAAAGACCCGGCATCTCTGCCGTTTCCCCGCCAATCAGCGCACATCCCGCCTGCTCACATCCGTCAGCCACACCTTTAACTATTGCCTCAATCTTCGCAGGTTCTGCCTTCCCGCAGGCAATATAATCTAAAAAGTAAAGCGGCTCCGCCCCTTGGACAACAATATCATTCACGCACATCGCCACCGCATCGATTCCAATCGTATCGTGGCGGTCCATCATAAAAGCAATCATTAGTTTGGTCCCGACCCCATCGGTGCCTGACACCAAAACCGGCTCTTTATATTTCAGGGCAGAAAGGTCAAACATGCCTCCAAATCCGCCGAGTCCGCCGATGACTCCAGCCCTTGCCGTCCTCGCGACATGTTTTTTCATGCGGACGACGGCTTCATAGCCTGCTTCAATATTAACTCCCGCTTCTCTATAGGCATTTGCCATGGTCGTCAGCCCCTTTGATAATAATATTGCAGTGTATCCGGATAAATTTCTGTCGGATATTCGCCTGTAAAACAGCCGAGGCAATATCCCTCATGTTTACCAAGCGCCTTCACCATACCCTCAAGACTTAAGAACGTAAGCGAATCAGCGCCAATCAGTTGTCGAATGTCCTCCACCGACTTGTTGGAGGCAATTAATTCTTCCTTGGTAGACGTATCTATTCCGTAAAAACAAGGATTTTTGATTGGCGGGGAGCTGATGACCACATGCACTTCCGCCGCCCCGGCCTCTCTTAAGAGCGAAACAATACGCCTGCTTGTCGTGCCGCGGACAATCGAATCGTCAACCATGATGACCCTCTTCCCTTCAACGACACCGCGAACAGCAGACAGCTTCATTTTCACGCCCTGTTCCCTTAAAGACTGGGATGGCTGGATAAAGGTTCTCCCCACATATTTGTTTTTAATTAAGCCCATCTCATACGGAATGCCCGCCAATTCCGCATAGCCAATCGCCGCTGAAATGCTGGAATCGGGAACGCCTGTGACCACATCCGCCTCAATCGGCGCTTCTACTGCGAGGATTTTCCCTAGGTTTTTCCGGGCAGTATGAACGTTTATTCCCTGGATATTGCTATCAGGTCTTGAAAAATAAACATATTCCATCATGCAGATTGCTTTTGTTGTACTCAGTGCAAAGCGGTCTGAAGTCAGTCCCTTTTCATTGATGATGAGCAATTCCCCCGGCATGATGTCGCGAATATATTCGGCCCCAACCACATCAAAAGCACAAGTTTCCGATGCGACCACATAGGCATCGCCAAGGCAGCCGAGTGATAACGGCCGCAGTCCATGCGGGTCAAGCGCCACCATCAGTTCCTTTTCCGTCATGATTAAATAGGCATAGGCTCCCTTTAACATCGAAAGTGCATTTTTCACGCGGTCTCTCATCTCCGAAAAACCGCCTCTCCTAATGAGATGGGCGAGCACTTCGGAATCGGAACTCGTTTGAAAAATAGATCCCTGCGCCTCCAGCTGATATTTTAAAGAATTAGCATTTACGAGGTTGCCATTATGGGCGAGAGCCAGGCTGCCGGATTGCGAATGGAATAAAAGAGGCTGGACATTTTCATAGCCGCCGCCCCCTGCTGTGGCATAGCGGACATGGCCGATGGCGGAGGTGCCGGTTAACTGGGACATCGCTTCAGTTGTAAAAATCTCTGCTACCAGCCCTTCCCCTTTTACTCCTTTTAAAATATTTCCATCTGAAACGACAATGCCGGTGCCCTCCTGGCCGCGATGCTGCAGACTATGCAGTCCGTAATACGTCAATTGGGCAGCATCCTTATGACCCCAGACGCCAAAGATTCCGCACTCTTCGTTTAATCCCTTGATTTCAGCAAGCATGGAATGGCTCCTTTCCAAGCGGAGTGTAATTCGCCAACTGCTGCCTCTAGGGCAATATTGCCTTCATGCAGCACACGCAATGTTTCCGAATTATTCACTTCGCCAATCAGTTTGGCTTCTACTAAACTTTCAAACTTCGCTTGATGCTCTTTTTTAACAGATAAAAGAAAACGAGACTGGGATTCGCTGAATAGGGCGGTGACTGGGTTTCCGGCAATGAATATTTCCGCTCCAAGCCCACCCAAGAATAAGGATTCGGACAAGGCTGCTGCCAGCCCGCCTTCTGACAAGTCGTGGGCGGATTGAACCACCCCGGCACGAATCGCAGCCAGCACCTGGTCCTGTCTTTGTTTCTCTTTATTTACGTCTAATTCAGGAGCTTTTCCAAAAATCTTTCCATATATATGCTTTTGCAGCTCGCTGCCTCCGAACTCTTCCTTTGTTTCGCCAACAAGATAAATCAGGTCGCCGCTGTTTTTAAAATGCTGGGTGGTAATATGGTCTAGGTCTGTTATCAGTCCTACCATGCCAACAACTGGTGTCGGATAAACGGCTGTTCCGCTTGTTTCATTGTAAAGGGACACGTTCCCGCCAATAACTGGAGTTTTCAACATGCGACATGCTTCGCTCATTCCGTCCGCCGCTTTTTCCAGCTGCCAGAACACTTCCGGTTTTTCTGGGCTGCCGAAATTTAAGCAGTCGGTCACCGCCAGCGGTTCAGCCCCGGAACAGACGATGTTGCGTGCTGCTTCAGCGATGGCAATTTTCCCGCCGGTTTCCGGGTCCAGGTACACATAGCGTGAATTGCAGTCAACGGTCATCGCCAGCGCTTTTCGGGTGCCGCGGATTCTCAGGACTGCCGCATCGGACCCTGGTGAGACAACTGTATTTGTGCGTACCATGTAGTCATATTGCTGATAAACCGATTCCTTGCTGGCTATTGTTGGCTGGGCCAGAATTTTTAATAAGGTTTCTTTAAGGTCGCCAACTTGTGGAACCACAGCCTCCATCACTTGATATTCCCTAAAATAGTCTGGTTCCTGTGAAGGCTTGTTATATACCGGTGCATTTTCTGCCAAGGCGTCAACCGGCACCTCCGCAGCGATTTCTCCTTGATGAACGAGCCGCAGCATCTTATCGTCAGTTACCGTGCCAATCGCCACAGCCTCCAAATCATATTTTTTAAAAAGACCGGCGATTTCCTGCTCCCGTCCTTTTTTAATGACTATCAGCATCCGTTCCTGTGACTCTGACAGCATCATTTCATAGGCTGTCATCCCGGTTTCCCGCTGTGGGACAAGGTCCAGGTTCATTTCGATGCCCATTCCCGCCTTACTGGCCATCTCAGCGGAAGAACTAGTCAGCCCTGCTGCCCCCATATCCTGAATCCCGACCAGTGCATCGGATTGCACTAACTCAAGACAAGCTTCGAGGAGAAGTTTTTCCATAAATGGATCGCCCACCTGAACAGCCGGCCGCTTTTCGTCGGATTGTTCGTTTAATTCCTCGGAGGCGAAGGTAGCGCCGTGAATGCCGTCGCGGCCGGTTTTTGCCCCAACATACATAACGGTGTTACCCGCACCGTGAGCCTGGCCTTTTTTAATATCCTTATGGTCGATGAGACCGACACACATGGCATTAACGAGGGGATTGCCTTCATAACAAGGGTCAAACTGCACCTCGCCTCCAACAGTCGGAATTCCAATACAGTTGCCATAGCCGGCAATCCCGGCGACGACTTCTTTAAATAGATAGCGGACTCGGGAAGTATCGAGTTCACCGAATCGGAGCGAGTTTAACAGAGCGATAGGACGGGCTCCCATGGAAAAAACATCGCGGATAATGCCGCCGACACCGGTCGCTGCCCCTTGATATGGTTCAATTGCGGACGGGTGGTTATGGCTTTCGATTTTAAAAACCACGGCCTGGCCGTCGCCGATATCGACAATCCCGGCACCCTCGCCGGGTCCTTGAAGGACTCTCTCTCCGGTTGTGGGGAATTTTTTTAGAACAGGCTTGGAGGTTTTGTAGCTGCAATGCTCCGACCACATGACGGAAAACAGCCCTGTTTCCGTATAATTCGGTGTCCGGCCGAGAATGTTTTCAATCATCGTAAATTCTTCGTCGGACAAACCCATTTGCTGATACAGTTTTTCCGTTTTAATTTGTGCAGGATTTGGTTCAAGCTTTAACAACATGTGATTCCCTCCAAATTTTTACGATTGATTGAAAAAGTTTTAATCCGTCAGCACCGCCTAAAAGGGTGTCCACCGCTCTTTCTGGGTGCGGCATCATTCCGAGGACGTTTCCTTTTTCATTGGTAATGCCGGCAATATCCGCCAGGCTTCCGTTTGGATTTTCTTGATAGGTAAAAACGATTTGCTTGTTGGCTTTCAATTGTACGAGCGTCTCTTCATCACAGTAATAGTTGCCTTCGCCATGGGCGACAGGGATCGTTATGGTTTGCCCATCGCAGTATGCGGCGGTAAACATCGTTTGGCTGTTCTCTACTTTTAATTGGACTGGTTTGCAAACGAACGAAAGACTTTCATTCCGCCTCATCCCTCCTGGCAGGAGGCCTGCTTCAAGCAGGATTTGAAAGCCGTTGCAAACTCCAAGTACAGGCTTGCCTTGGTTAGCAGCCTTGATGACCTCTTTCATCACCTTGCTAAAGCGGGCAATGGCTCCCGTGCGGAGATAATCCCCGTAAGAGAAGCCGCCTGGCAGAAGAATTCCGTCATAATCTTCCAGGCTTTCGACATCATGCCAGACATATTCAACCTCTTCTCCCAGTTCATCCTTAATCGCATGGTACATATCAACATCGCAGTTTGACCCCGGAAAGACGATAACGGCAAATTTCACTGGCCGACACACTCCTCTACTTCATAGCGGTAATCTTCGATGACCGGATTTGCGAGAAGCTTATGGCAGATTTCTTCGATTAGCGTGTTGATGTCGCGTTCTGATTTTTCAATCGTGAGTTCCATATATTTTCCGATGCGGACATCACTTACCTCGTTGTAGTTTAATGCATGGAGGGAATGGGTGACTGCCTTCCCCTGCGGATCTAATACGCTTTCTCTTAACGTGACATACACCTTCACTTTATACATGCTGATGTCCTCCAAGTCTTTTTAAAATCGTTTCATAAGCTTCCGTTAAATTGCCTAAATCGCGGCGGAAAATGTCTTTATCCAGCTTTTCGTTGGTCTGTTGGTCCCATAGCCTGCAGGTGTCGGGGGAAATTTCATCGGCTAGCATGATATGTCCCTTTTGGTCTTTGCCAAATTCCAGTTTAAAATCTATGAGACGGACCCCGAGCCCTGAGAAAAAGTTTGATAGTAGGGCGTTAACTTCAAGTGCTTTTTCTCGTAAAATATTTATCTGTTTCACTGTCGCCACTTTCAATTCTAGAATGTGGTCGATTGTGACAAGCGGGTCACCTAGTTCGTCATTTTTGAGGTAGAATTCGACGAGTGGTGCAGATAACTGGCGGCCCTCTTCGATTCCCAATCTTTTTGAAAGGCTTCCTGCGGCCACATTACGGACAACGACCTCAAGCGGAATGATGGCAACCTTTTTTACCAGCTGTTCGGTCTCGGAAATGCGCTTAATAAAATGTGACTCAATGCCTTGTTCTTTTAGCTTCAAAAATAACAAACTAGTAATCTCGTTATTAAGGCGGCCCTTACCTGCAATCTCGGCCTTTTTTTGTCCGTTGTAGGCTGTAGCGGAGTCTTTATATTTTATTAAAACAACTTGATCATCATCTGTTGCGTAGATTTGTTTCGCTTTTCCTTCATAAAGAAGCTCTTTCATTTCGGTGCGCCTCCTATATTTTTAATATTGGGAATACTTTTGATGGGGTAGGGCCATGCATGCATCTGGCCCATATCTCACTTTTTACTGATTTATCGACTAGAACCCCTTTAATCACTGGTTTCAACACTTTTTCATTCGTAACAATCGACTAACCGTCTACCCATTCAGCCCTAACCGATCAAAAATGGTATCTACATGCTGAAGGTGGTAGCTGTAATCGAAGCAGTCCGCTATTTCAGCCGGTGAAAGCCTGGAAGTAATTTTGTCGTCCGCTTCAATCAGCCCGCGGAATGGAACCTGCTTCTCCCACGCTTCCATTGCCCTAGGCTGTACGGTGTCGTAGGCCTCTTCGCGGGACAACCCTTTATCAATCAACGCCAGCAGTACGCGCTGGGAATAAATTAGACCCAGGGTGCGGTCCATGTTGCGCTTCATATTTTCCGGATAGACCGTCAAATTTTTCACAATTCCGCCGAAGCGGTTGAGGATGTAATTCAAGGCAATTGTCGCATCAGGCAAAATAATACGTTCCGCCGAGGAATGCGAGATATCGCGCTCATGCCATAGAGGGACATTCTCATATGCGGTCATCATGTAACCGCGAATCACGCGGGCCATCCCCGTCATATTTTCAGAGCCGATTGGGTTGCGTTTATGCGGCATCGCAGATGATCCCTTTTGCCCCTTTGCAAAAAACTCCTCTACTTCCCGCGTTTCACTTTTTTGCAGGCCGCGCACTTCCACGGCAAATTTTTCAATCGATGTCGCAATCAGCGCAAGAACACCCATATAGTGGGCATGACGATCGCGCTGCAAGGTCTGGGTAGAAATCGGAGCTCTTTCAAGTCCAAGCTTTTCACACACATACTGTTCGACAAACGGATCGATATTGGCGTAAGTCCCAACAGCGCCGGAAATTTTCCCAACCTCGACACCTTGAGCAGCCTGCTTAAACCGCTCCAGATTGCGTTTCATTTCTTCATACCATAAAGCCAGCTTCAACCCGAAAGTCGTCGGCTCAGCATGAACGCCGTGCGTTCGGCCCATCATCACGGTATATTTGTGTTCCACCGCTTTATTTTTTAATATCTCAATAAAGTTTTCTATGTCTTTTAACAAAATGGCATTTGCCTGTTTCACCACATAGGAGAGAGCCGTATCCACCACGTCCGTTGATGTTAAGCCGTAGTGAACCCACTTCCGCTCCTCGCCCAATGTTTCGGAAACGGCGCGGGTGAATGCCACAACATCATGCCTTGTTTCCTCTTCGATTTCTTTAATCCGCTCGATATTAAAGGAGGCATTTTCGCGAAGCTTTACAACATCCTCTTTCGGTATTTCGCCTAACTCCGCCCAAGCCTCACAGGCAAGAATCTCTACCTCAAGCCAGGCATCAAAGCGGTTTTCCTCTGTCCAAATAGCGCCCATTTCAGGTCTTGTATAACGATTAATCATGATTTATCCTCCGATCTTTTCTTCTGCTGTCTTCCAAATGCTGCTCTCATCTGCCGCACGAAGAGCCTCTTCCACTGTGTCCCGTAAAATTGTCACATGGCCCATTTTTCGTTTCACTTTCGGCTCTTTTTTTCCATATAAATGAATCTTCCAGTTTTCCAACGCAGGAATTTCCAAATACAATTTTTCAAGATGTTCCCCTAATAGATTGACCATTACGGCCGGTTTTAATAGCTCCGTGCTCCCTAACGGCCAATTGCAGATGGCGCGGATATGCTGTTCGAACTGCGATGTTACGCAGGCCTCAATCGAGTAGTGCCCGGAATTATGCGGCCGCGGTGCCAGTTCATTAATATAAATCGCCCCATCACCCGTGACAAACATTTCGACGGCCAGTGTCCCGACTAATCCAAGTGAATCGGCAATCTGTTTTGCCTTGTCCACCGCTTTTTCCTTAACAGCCTCTGAAATCCGTGCAGGGACAATCGTTTTATATAAAATATTCTCTTCGTGAATATTTTCTGCTACGGGAAAAATCACTGTTTCCCCGTCCAGCTTGCGCGTTACAATTACCGATAGTTCTTTTTCAAGCGGAATCCATTTTTCCAAAACACAAGCGCCATGCTCAAGCAGATCCTCACCCTTTGATAGGTCTTTCTCATCCTTTATCACAAGCTGACCTTTGCCATCATAGCCGCCTCTCGCTGTTTTCAAGACCGCCGGATAACCCATCTCCTTCATTTTGAAAAATAAATCCTCAAGGCTGTAAATGATTTCATAGGGAGCTGCCTCAACACCTGCCTGCTGGATCGCTGCTTTTTCTGTTATCCGGTCCTGCGTTATCGTTAGCAGCTCGGCCCCCTGCGGGACATAGGCCTTTTCACAAAGCCATCTTAACGTCTCTGCGTCTATATTTTCAAATTCATAGGTAATGACGTCACTGACCTCCGCCAATTTACCGATAGCTTCACGATCATGATAAGCCCCAATAATTTCAACATCTGCCACCTGACCGCAGGGAGAGTCCGAAACTGGTTCTAAAACCGCAATTCGAAAACCCTGGGCCTTTGCGGCCAATGCCATCATTCTCCCAAGCTGTCCCCCGCCGATAATGCCGATTGTCGCTCCTGGTAAAATAGTCCTAGCCAAGCTGATCACTGCTTTCTAGAACTTCTTCCCGTATTGCAGCCCTTCTTGCTTCTAATTTTTCAGCAAGCTCGACATCCACCGTAGCTAATATTTGTGCCGCCAATAGGCCTGCATTAGCTGCTCCCGACTTCCCTATGGCAACGGTTGCGACCGGAACGCCGCCCGGCATTTGCACTATCGAAAGCAGCGAGTCTAAACCCTTTAACGCTTGTGTTTGAACAGGAACCCCGATAACCGGAAGGGTTGTCATAGATGCCGCCATCCCTGGTAAATGGGCCGCACCGCCCGCACCGGCAATAATAACCTTCAAACCTTTTTCCCTTGCTTCTTTCGCATAGGTATACATCAAATCCGGTGTCCGATGGGCCGAAACGACCTTTTTTTCATAAGGTATCTCCAGTTGGTCTAAGATCTCACAGGCATGTTTCATGGTTTCCCAATCTGACTTACTCCCCATAATCACGCCAACCAAATTCTCCATCATTTTTCCCCCTTAACAATAAAAAGCCCGGAACAAATGGGTCTCTCAAAGAGAAAGCCATTTGTCCGGGCATCTACATACATAGGCCAACACAAAGTAAGGGTAGCGCCCCTTATTGTTACCGAACATATTTGACTTTCCCTCATAGTCCAATAATTTACGGTCATTGGGTAGAAACTTATGGGCCATATCCCCATTGATATACGAGGGCAAATTGTAATCACTACAATCATATTACCAACCAATTCATGAAGCTGTCAATAAAAATGTCGAACGTTATTTTTTGGAAAACACCCTATTGTTCGTATTTTACTCGGAAATCATGCCTTCAAAAATAATTTGCCGGCCTACCGGCTCATAAATCGTTTCAATTCCTTTTTTCACTTCTTGAAAAATCGGCTTTTCCGTCCGGCGGACAGGAACGTACCCCTGCTGTCTCATTCTATTCAGGCAGTCCTCAATACTTTCATTCTCCTGCACTTCAAATAGCAGTTTCTTTTTACTCATCTCAAAATCTCCTCTACTTTTTTTCATATTACAAAGAATGGCCTGCCTGTTTCACAAGCATCGTATCTATTCATCATAGTATTTTTTTAATTAAACCAAAATAAACATTAACAATCCAGCAAGGAGCGATGAAAATGCTTAAAAAAATACTGGTTGTACAATTTCTTTTCTATAGCTTTATTCCATATCAACTCACAGCTTCAGCAGATAAATCGGAGTTAAAAGCTGCATTCATTCGGGATGATGATTTGTGGATGAAAATCGATCGTACAGAAAAGCACCTGACCGATAAAGAGTATGTGAGGTATCCAAAGTAGTCGCATGATGGGGACTGGATTGCTTATATAAAAAGCAGCCAAGAAGGAAGGATATACGTTCTATACTGGGGACTTGTGGATTTACAATACAAATAACAACAAACATTATAAAGTAATGACCGATGTAAATAATAACTTTCAATGGTCACCCTGGAAAAACGATTTTGTTTTCTTGCCATCAAATTTCTTTCCTTACTTTTATTAAGGTATTACACAAGTCTAAATCCGATAGTTTTAAAAAAAGGCTGCCGCAGCAACCTTATTTTCTTATGACATTTTGCAGTTCAATTCAATTTTTAGAGTAACATGTTATGCGTATTTAATACCAGCTCGTTTAATATTGTTTATATCATCTGATCCGCAAGGTGTAACCGCATACGTCATTTCACATTTTGGGCAATTCATAATAACCGTTGCTAGTATAAAGGTTTCACCGCATTCACAATGAATCTCGTGCGCCACAGTCGGTGCAAAGTGGTCCTTCCCTTTACTTTTAACATGGTCAACGATGGCTTTCCCATCTTCTAAATTTGTCGTACAACCGCAGTTCATTCAAAACCCTCCAAGATAATAAATTCTAGTAAACTAAGCATAACACAGATACATGTAAATCCACGGGGCAAAAATTAAACACATTATGAACTTAACAAGCTGGTCCACCTTTTTTAAAATCCCATATTAGTAAAAAGAAAACTTTATCAAAAAACCAATCAACTTAATATCTTTTTTCGAGGAACAGGTAATACAATATAATCATCCGTGCTTTTTCGTGGCTGAGATATTCTTTATAAAAAAAAGGATATTTATAAATATGTCCTTCCAAAAACTTGTATTGATTAAAATAATCAAAAAAGGATTGATTTAGCAATTCAATTTTTCTTATATATATTTCATGAGATTTTCCCCTAACAATATTAATAGCACTAGCATTGATATTCATCCAATAAGTATTCAAATCGCCATTTATACAATCTTCATCTGAAAAGTCAAAACTGAAATCATTGTGTATTTTACGGGTGTCACGATATGGAAAGGGATTTCTTAAACTCCCGGCCAATTTCAATAACTCATGTAAAATATAAGGATGCTTTTCGTTGAAAACTAATTGTAATAGGTTCCTGCCATACCTTCTCATTCCAAAAGACACTCTCTCTTTTCTAATGTTTCTTATTGGATCTAACTGATCCAACTTACTTTCTTTTTCATTTCCTGTCACAAATATCACCCTAATTTAACATATTGAGATGAATACTATTTCTGCACCGCAATCTAGTAAGAGAACATAAGCTGCTTTTTCTCCTCTTTTTTGGTAGTCACAGCAGGACTTCGTTTTTTACTTTCCTTTTTTTGGGGTTTACTTTCCTCTTTTGGGATTTTACTTTCCTCTTTTGGGATTTTACTTTCCTCT
>CAYNUT010000010.1:0-905 GCA_964400595.1 uncultured Neobacillus sp.
TTCAAGGGAATCTGATACCACATCTGGTTCCCGTTCCGCTTCAAAAATTGTTTTCACGGGCATCAGATTCAGCTTCAGCTTCAGGTATTTCAACCCTTAAAACCTCACTTTTATCCTGCATTTTTCTGGTTTCCGGTAAACTGGCTATTATACAAATCAGCGTAAAAGCCGCCTTTTTCCAGCAGTTCTTTATGTGTGCCTTTTTCAATAACCCTTCCATGATTCATTACCAGGATAATGTCAGCATCGCGAATCGTGGATAGCCGGTGGGCAATCACGAAGCTTGTGCGGCCCTTCATCAAATGATCCATGGCTTTTTGAATCTGAACTTCTGTGCGGGTATCAACGCTGCTCGTTGCTTCATCGAGAATAAGGATGGCCGGATTAGCAAGAACTGCACGTGCAATTGTTAATAATTGTTTTTGACCTTGTGAAATATTGGAGGCTTCTTCATTTAAAATCGTGTCATATCCATCTGGAAGTGTGCGAATAAAGTGGTCAGCATTTGCTGCATTTGCGGCAGCGACGATTTCAGTTTCAGATGCCCCTTCCCTTCCATAAGCAATATTTTCGCGAATTGTACTATTGAAAAGCCATGTATCTTGAAGCACCATGCCAAACATTCCTCGCAGCTTCTCTCTCTTTAATTCACGTGTATCAATTCCATCAATAAGAATTTTCCCAGAATTAATTTCATAGAATCTCATCAATAAATTGATTAGTGTGGTTTTTCCGGCACCTGTTGGGCCGACGACAGCTACCCGCTGACCTGGTTTCACGTCAATGTTCATATCTTCAATTAACGGTTCATTTTCCTTATAGCAGAAGGATACATCTTCAAAAGTAACTTCCCCTTTTGGTTCAGTAATCTGTTTGGCAACAGGTGCCTCTGGAACTTCCTCTGT
>CAYNUT010000010.1:915-8879 GCA_964400595.1 uncultured Neobacillus sp.
TCTAATATTTCAAAGACTCGTTCAGCACTGGCAATCGTTGATTGGATGACGTTGGCAATATTTGCTGTTTGCGTAATTGGCTGGCTAAATTGACGTGCATATTGAATAAATGCTTGAATATCACCAATCTCAATCGCTTTTTTCGTTACTAAAATCCCGCCAGCCACTGATACAGCAACATAGCCGATATTATTGATAAAGGACATGATAGGCATGATCATGCCTGACATAAATTGCGCCTTCCAGCCTGATTGGTATAATGCATCATTTGTTTCTTCAAATTTATCAATCGATTGCTGCTCCCGGCCAAAAACTTTAATTACCTTATGGCCTGTATACATTTCTTCCACATGGCCATTTAGCTCACCGAGTGCTTTTTGCTGGCCCTTGAAATAGGTTTGCGATTTTTTTGCAATTCTTGTAATCGCAATAAAGCTAAGCGGAAGTGTTAACACAACAATCAATGTCATTAATGGACTGATAGAAAGCATCATCACAATAACACCGATCAATGTAACGACAGATGTGATCAGCTGCGTTAAGCTTTGCTGCAGGGTGGTGCTGATATTATCTACATCGTTTACAGCACGGCTTAGAATTTCACCATGGGTTTTGGAGTCAAAGTATTTTAATGGCAGCCGGTTTAGCTTATCTTCCACTTCTTTACGGAGATTATATACCGTTTTTTGTGCCACCCCAGCCATAATATACTGCTGAAGATATGAAAATATCGCACTAATGATGTACAGCCCGATTAGGAGTAAAATTAGATGACCAATATAGTCAAAATCAATTTTGGCCCCTGGAACACCCATATATTTTTGCATCAAACCTTCAAATAATTTTGTCGTTGCATTTCCCATTATTTTTGGGCTGACAATCGCAAACACTGTACTGATTATGGCAGTGACCAAGACTGCTAAAAGCTGAAATTGATACGGTTTTAAATAGGCTATTAAACGCTTAAGAGTTCCTTTAAAATTCTTTGCTTTTTGGACGGGCATTCCCATGCCCATAGGGCCAAATCCCCCTCCGGGTCCACGACCGCCTCCTCTTTTCTCGTTAAGTGGTCCTCGTCCTGGATGTTTGGAATCGTTACTCATGCTATCTCCTCCTCTGAGAGCTGCGACATGACAATTTCACGATAAACCTTACTAGTTTCCATTAATTCTTTATGTTTTCCGATCCCTGCAATTTGTCCATTATCCAAGACAATAATTTGATCGGCATCCATTATTGTGCTCACCCGCTGGGCAACGATTAGCATTGTGGATGAAGAAGTTTCTGTTTTTAATGCCGCACGCAGCTTGGCATCTGTTCTAAAGTCAAGCGCAGAAAAACTATCATCAAAAACATAGATTTCAGGCTTTCTGACAAGTGCTCTCGCAATAGAAAGGCGTTGTTTTTGGCCGCCGGAAACATTCGTTCCTCCTTGAGCAATGACAGAATCGAACCCATCTGGCATATTTCCAATAAATTCATTCACCTGGGCAATTTCTGCAGCATGCCGGACCTCCTCATCAGCAGCATCTTCATTCCCGTAACGGATATTTTCTGAAATCGTTCCGGTAAAAAGAATCGCTTGCTGCGGAACAAATCCGATTTTTTTACGCAGGCTTTCATGGGTCATTTCCCTTACATCTATTCCATCAACTAACACCTGTCCGCTGTTAACATCATAAAAGCGCGGAATCAGATTAATCAGTGTGGATTTCCCGGAGCCGGTTCCGCCAATAATGGCAGTCACCTCACCAGGGTTCATTTTAAATGATATATTCGAAATGGCAGGCATTTCTGCTCCTGGATAGCTAAAGGTTACATTGCGAAATTCTACTTCCCCTTTTTTTCCTTCTACCAGTACTGGTTTATTTGGATCTTTAATATCAGCGATCGTTTCAAATACTTCGTTGATTCTGACTGCTGAAACTGAAGCCCTTGGAATCATGACAAACATCATTGATAACATAACGAAGGAGAACATGATTTGCATCGCATATTGAATAAATGCCATCATGTCCCCGACTTCCATATGCCCGTTGCTGATTCGGATTCCGCCGAACCAAACAATTGCAACGGTTGTAAGGTTAAGGACGATCATCATAATCGGCATCATTGCCGCCATGAGTTTATTTACCTTAATCGCTGTTTGCGTTAAATCCCAGTTTGCTGCATCGAATCGCTTTTTCTCATGGGTAACACGATTAAAGGAACGAATGACACGGATTCCTGTCAGGTTTTCTCTTAACACACGATTAAGCTTGTCAAGTTTTGTTTGCATCGCTTTAAATAACGGAATTCCTTTTCTTGCAATCACGACGATGGTTATGACAAGAACCGGCAGAGATACAGCCAAGACCAAGGTTAATTTTGCATCTTTTGATAATGCCATAATGAGACCGCCAATACACATCATCGGGGCCATTACCATCATCCTCAGCATCATGATAAGTACTGTCTGAATTTGTGTGATATCATTCGTTGTTCGTGTAATCAGTGAAGCAGTTCCGAGTTTATCGAACTCATGTAACGAAAAATTTCCGACATGGGTAAATATTTTACTCCGTAATAATTTCCCGAAACCGGATGCTGCTTTTGAGGAATAGTAGCTAGCAATAATGGAGCAGATCATACCTCCAGCCGCAATAAGCAGCATAAGGCCGCCAATTTTCCAAATATAATCGGTATCGCCCTTAACCACTCCCTTATCAACAATATCAGACATTAATGTTGGTAAATAGAGTTCTGCTAGTGATTGCAGAAGAACAAGGACCAAAACAAAATAAATAGATATTTGAAAGGGTTTAAGAAATTTACTTAATTTTAACAAGGTTATCCCTCCAAACTATTCCCGGGTTATTTCTTGAAAATAAAGGTGAACATTGAAAAGTAAATCGGCAAGCTGCTCACTTTCTTTTTCCCCGAGATAATCAATTAATCCGATAAAAGTTCCAGTAAAAGCCTCCCTGGCCTTATTTGCTGCTGCCATCCCCTTTTTAGATAATTTAATCTTGACAGATCTTCTGTCCTCAGGGTCAATCGTCCGTTCAATTAGATTATCTTTTTCCAGGACATTAATAATTTGAGTAACAGTCGGGGGAGTTACCTGCAAAAGCTGACTGATTTCAGAAACCTTCATCTCTGTATTTTTTGCATTTGCTCCCTGCTGGATTGCTGCTAGCACCTTAAATTCGCTGGGGTTGTATCCCGCTATCTTCTTTGTATGCCATCCAGTTTTTCTAAACTGCATAAAAGATTTTAGCAGCTTTTGAGCTGTGGCACTTTCAATATCAGCCATATATGACCACCTCATTTTTTGTTTGGTTACCTAATAATTAGGCAGCTAATTTATTTAGTAACAAAATTATATTCCTCATTATTGAATGCGTCAATTTGAAATGTAAAAAACACAGGGGAAACCTGTGTTTTTGAAAACTAATGTTTATTTATTTTCTTAACCTGTACTCTAACCAGCTTCCACTTGATCCCCTGATAATGCCATGTCGATTCTACAGATGCGATAGTATCAGCATTCGCAATTCCTGTCACTCTTTGAAGTCCTTTTAGCCCTATCTTACCACCATCCAACAGAACAGGTTTAAGACTGGTAAATGGATTAACTGTTAATTCCGTTGGTTCATTCAGTTTTCCTTTATAATAAAGGCCCAGTTTTTTATAGTCCTTTTTTCGTTCTTTTAAATCAAAAATATAGCGTTTTCCGGTTCTCTTTATTATTATTTCTGCTTTGTATCCTGCTAAAAATTTACTATCCATCTCCAGTGGTTCCGGTACAGGTATGCTAATAGGTACAAAATCCTTTAGGGTATCAATGAAATGGATGGAGATGCCGCCGCTTCCGCCAGTTTGCACACTTGAAAATATATCCTTTACACCATCACTGTTTAAATCCGCAAACTTAAATTTTGCCCGAGAACCACTTTCCAAGGGAAATTTGTAGCCTCTATCGTCAGAAGCAAATACCTCAATAAATATCTTTTTAAAATAGGAATCATGATTATGATAGGGAATCCCCTTTAAGTAAATGGTATCCGTTTTTCCATCACCGGTGATATCCGCTTCTCTTTTAGAGATTGTGGTTACCTTCCTATTTTCTTCATCCGCATTGACAACTGTTATCGCACAAAACGACATGATAAAAAATGAAACTGATATAAGAATCATTTCTTTTTTCATCCAATTCCCCTCTCTAACTTGGTAAAAGTTAGTTTGTCCAATTTTGGAAAAAAGATGAATAGAAAAGCGGAAGCGCCCCTAGGCGCTGGAGCTAGACAAAAAAAGACCTTCAAAAAAAGAAGGTCTTTTCAAATATTATTCACTTGGGGCTTCAGCTTCAGTTTCAGTTCCTTTCCAAACGGTTGTTACCTTTCCATTTTCCCCTTCGTCAAGAATAAAGGACCCGTTTGAATATCGGTCACTAAAGCGAATATCAGCTATCTTAACATTTTCTGTGAACCCTTTTTCAGTCTGAATAAAGATTTCATCCTGGTCACCTGCTATGACAAAGCCTATAACACGGTGCGGATTCGATTTTAGTTCCCTTAAGATAACTACTCCACGTTTTGCCCTGGTGGCCTTTTCAAATTCCTTTAATTTCATCCGCTTCAAGGAGCCTCGCTGTGTGACTATTACAATCGATTGATTGCTCTCAGGAGTAATGATCTGGCCACTGACAACATAGTCGCCATCTTTCAGGTTTATGCCCTTCACACCTGCGGCGCGCTGGCCGACAATACTGATTTCTTCCTCATCGAACCAAAGGGCATAACCAAGTTGTGTAATCAGGAAAACCCCCTGTGTTCCATCAGTAAGATGGACATCCACGACCTGGTCATTATCTTTCAGGTTAACTGCGGCCAGCGGTTTAGAATAGCGCTGCGCCCTGTATGCATTTAGCTCCGTTTTCTTGACCATGCCATTTCTTGTAATAAACACAAGATAGGCATTTTGATCGAAATCCTTCACTGGGATTGCTTGGATGACTTCTTCATCGCGTTCGATCGGAATAATATTGGCAACGTGCTGTCCAAGATCCTTCCAGCGAATATCCGGCAGCTCGTGAACTGGACAGTACAAGTAATTTCCTTTATTCGTAAAGAGGAGCAGTACATCCTTTGTATTCATATCAAGCTGGGCCAGCAGACGATCTGATTCCTTCATGGCAAAATCCTGGCCGCCCGAGGCAGCAAAGGAACGCTGGCTGGTCCGTTTCACATAACCATGTTTGGTTACGGTGACAATGACATCTTCACTCGCCACCATGACCTCCAGGTTAATCTTTAATTCTTCAATTTCTGCCTGAATTTTTGAACGGCGTTCATCAGCGAAGCGCTTTTTCACATCTTTTAATTCCTTTTTGATGACAGACAAGAGCTTTTTCTCACTAGCCAAAATACTTGTTAGCTCTTCGATTTTCGTTGCTAATTCTTCAGCTTCATTTCTTAAAGCCGTAATATCCGTGTTTGTTAAACGGTAGAGCTGCAAGGAAACAATCGCCTCTGCCTGCGGCTCTGTGAAGCCAAATTTTGTGATTAAATTATCTTTCGCATCCCGTTTATCCTTAGATGCGCGGATGGTGGCAATGACCTCATCGAGAATCGAGAGAGCCTTCATAAGACCTTCAACAATATGCTGGCGTTCACTGGCTTTTTTTAAATCAAATTCTGTTCTTCTGGTAACAACTTCTTTTTGATGCTCAATATAGGCATGCAACAGTTCGCGAAGCCCCATTTGTTTTGGCCGCTTGTTATAAATAGCAACCATATTAAAATTGTAGGGAACTTGAAGATCGCTATTTTTATATAAAAAGTTTAAAATACCTTCTGCGTCAGCATCTTTTTTCAGTTCAATGACAATTCTGAGGCCTGTCCGGTCTGTTTCATCGCGGACCTCGGAGATGCCTTCCACTTTTCTGTCGAGACGTAATTCATCCATTTTTTTAACAAGATTAGCTTTATTAACTTCATAAGGAATTTCTGTGATGACAATTTGCTGCCTGCCGCCGCGGACATCCTCAATTTCGGCTTTCCCGCGGATAATAATCTTGCCTTTACCAGTTTCATAGGCTTTCTTAATGCCATCAATTCCTTGAATAATACCGCCTGTTGGAAAATCCGGCCCCTTCACAACTGTCATTAGTTCATCAACTGATACATCCGGCTGGTCCATTTGCATAATGACACCATCGATAACTTCTCCAAGATGGTGCGGCGGTATTTCGGTGGCATATCCGGCAGAAATACCGGTAGAACCGTTCACCAATAAGTTTGGAAACATCGCAGGTAAAACAGTTGGCTCCTTTGATGTATCGTCAAAGTTAGGAATAAACTCAACAGTTTGTTTATCAATATCCCGCAGCAGTTCTGAGGCAATAGCTGAAAGCCTTGCCTCTGTGTAACGCATGGCTGCCGGAGGATCTCCATCGACACTGCCGTTATTTCCGTGCATTTCCACCAGGACATTGCGAACCTTCCAGTCCTGACTCATCCGCACCATTGCTTCATAAACAGAGGAATCACCATGGGGATGGTAGTTACCAATAACATTTCCCACTGTTTTTGCTGATTTACGGAAACCTTTGTCGTGTGTGTTACCTTCCACATGCATCGCAAATAAAATTCTTCGCTGTACAGGCTTTAAGCCGTCCCTTGCATCCGGCAGGGCACGTTCTTGAATAATGTACTTACTGTATCTGCCAAAACGATCCCCAAGGACATCTTCTAAGGGCAGGTCACGAAATTTTTCGCTGGCACTCATCCTTCGATTACCTCCTCTGAGACCGTAATATTTTCATTTTCTAAAATAGTATCTTCCTCTTCTAATCCGAAAGCGACATTGCTTTCAATCCATTTTCTTCGGGGTTCGACCTTATCGCCCATTAGTGTTGTAACCCGGCGCTCTGCTCTCGCTGCATCATCGATTTTCACCCGGATTAGCGTGCGTGTTTCCGGGTCCATTGTGGTTTCCCAGAGCTGGTCGGCATTCATCTCTCCAAGACCTTTATAGCGCTGAATGATATAGCCGCGGCCAACCTTCTTCATCGCCGTCTGCAGTTCATCTTCATTCCAGGCATACTCGATAATTTCTTTCTTGCCTGCCCCTTTGCTTACCTTATAAAGCGGCGGAAGGGCGATAAATACTCTTCTAGCTTCTATAAGCGGCTTCATGTAACGGTAAAAGAAGGTAAGCAGCAAGACTTGAATATGGGCGCCGTCCGTATCGGCATCTGTCATGATAATGACTTTATCGTAGTTTATATCTTCAATATTGAAATCAGCCCCGACACCCCCGCCAATGGCGTGGATAATAGTATTGATTTCTTCATTTTTAAAAATATCGGACAACTTGGCTTTTTCCGTATTGATTACTTTACCTCTTAGCGGGAGTACTGCTTGAAAGCGGCGATCGCGTCCTTGCTTAGCAGAACCTCCGGCTGAATCACCCTCGACTAAATACAGCTCGTTTTTTTGCGGATTGCGGGATTGAGCAGGAGTTAATTTTCCGGAAAGAACCGTATCAGAACGTTTCCTCTTTTTGCCGCTTCGGGCGTCCTCACGTGCTTTCCTTGCAGCTTCGCGGGCTTGATAGGCCTTTATGGATTTCTTGATTAGGAGGGAGCTTATATCAGGGTTTTCCTCTAAAAAATAGGATAGATGTTCTGATACGACGGAGTCTACTGCCGACCTTGCCTCATTTGTTCCTAATTTTCCTTTTGTTTGTCCTTCGAACTGCAGCATTTCCTCAGGAATTCTCACCGATACAATGGTAGACAAGCCCTCGCGGATATCTGAACCATCCAGGTTTTTATCCTTATCCTTCAATAATCCAACCTTGCGCGCATAATCATTGAATGCCCTTGTCATCGCTGTTTTTGACCCGACTTCATGAGTTCCTCCGTCCTTGGTACGGACATTATTAACAAATGAGAGGACATTTTCGGAATACCCATC
>CAYNUT010000010.1:8889-15389 GCA_964400595.1 uncultured Neobacillus sp.
GGAAAGCAAATTCTACCTCAATGCCATTTTGTGTACCTTCAAAGCTGACAACTGGATGCAGGACATCCTTCTCTTCATTCAAATATTCAACAAATGCTTCAATTCCATTTTGATAATGGAAAACCTCATGTAAATCATTCCGGTCATCAAAAATCTCAATTTTTAATCCTTTCAATAAGAAAGCGGACTCTCGCAACCTCTCACATAATGTTTCGAAATTATAAGTGGTAGTCGAAAAAATGCTTGGGTCCGGTTTGAAATGAATCGTCGTTCCGGTTTGATTCGTTTTTCCTATTTTCTCAAGAGTCGTGACGGGTTTACCGCCATTCTCAAATCGCTGTTCATAAATAAAACTGTCTCTTTTGATGGTAACGGTCAACGATTCTGACAAGGCATTAACAACTGACGCACCAACACCATGCAAGCCGCCGCTGGTCTTATATCCGCCCTGGCCAAACTTGCCGCCTGCATGCAATACCGTTAAAATGACCTCAGGCGTTGGTTTCCCCATTTTATGCATTCCTGTCGGCATTCCGCGTCCTTTATCTATGACGCTGATCGAGTTATCTTTGTGAATTCTAACAATAATATGATCGCCAAATCCCGCAAGCACTTCATCGACAGAGTTGTCCACGATTTCATACACAAGATGGTGCAATCCTCGTGAGTCCGTGCTGCCAATATACATTCCGGGACGTTTCCTGACAGCTTCTAAACCTTCCAGTACCTGTATGGCATCATCATTATATTCAAATGTCTGCTGATTTTTTGCCACTAAAATACCCCTTTCATTACTTCAAAAAGAAAACAATCTTCTAATTGCTTAATAAGAAATTCTTTGAGTAGAATAATTTTTAATATAAATAATTAGAACGAGTGTTTGCTACATAATTTTACCACAAGTTCTTGCGGCGTCTATGCTTTATTTTAGCGATTTATTACGATTTGGCAAATATGTATTTCAAAACAACATATTTTTGTAATAATAATCTGGGGTTATTTGGTATGAAAAATAAAAAAGGCAGCTAAAAATTAGCAGCCCTTTTTCAAATTTTTCTAATCAACTATTAGAGGATTCTGGTTAGAGCATGTTCCACTTTAATGCATCGGTCCATAATGACAGTACTGCCTTTTTTCTTTAAAAATTCATATGCTTCTTCATTCGCAAGGCCCTGCTGCGCCCAATAAATATCTGCATCAATATCAACGAATTCCTTTGCAACATCTAGCAATTGCTCAGACCTGCGGAATACATTGACAATGTCAACATGTCCCTTGATATCTTTCAATGAGGCAACTGCTTTAACCCCAAGGACTTCATTAATCGTCGGATTCACAGGAATAATTTCGTAGCCTGCTTTTTGCATGGCAGCGGAAACTTGATAGGATGTACGATCCGGATTATTGCTTAACCCGACAACTGCAATTCTTTTTGCTTTTTTCAACATAGCACCAATTTCCTCACGGCTTGGATTTTCAATTGCCATAACACTCATCTCCTAAATTATTTATTTTTCTTTATTTTACCTTTTTTTTATATAAATACATAATAAGATGAAAAAACAAAACCCCCAATACTTGGGGGCTATGAACGGTTATAAAGTAAGAAGCTCCTGTTTAGCTGCTGCTGTTACCTTTGGGACAGATAAACTAATTATCACGCCATCACCGGTGTTTTCGACGGTAACGTTTCCGTTCATATTTTCTAAAATCATTTTTGTCATGTATAGTCCAAGTCCTGTACCATGAGGTCTTGTTGTAAAATATGGGTCGAAAACTTTTTGAATCAGTGCTGGTTCGATTCCGCCAGCATTATCAATGAACTCAGCTGTAATAAATTCATCTGTTTCATCTATTTTAATTTTCATTTTTCTATTGTTGATCTCTTTTTCAACAAAAGCATCTCTAGCGTTTGTTAAAATATTCAGGACAACTTGACTATATTCATTTGGGTAACCGTAAGCCATTTGCTGACCCCTGTATTCAAATTCCACTTGAATTCCATGATTTTTTAAACTAGATGAAAAAATGGATAGGGCATCCTCAATCGATTCACCAACTGTGAAAGGAATTTTCTCTTTATTCTGCTTATAAAATTTTCGGAAGTCATTAATGGTACTAGACATATGTTTAATCTGAATCATACTTTCCCTTGTAAAACGATCAATATATTGATCATCAATTTCCCCGAACTCCAGTGCTTCCCTTACATCCTGAATGAGAAGGGATAAGCTGTTCAAAGGCTGGCGCCATTGGTGGCCTATGCTTGCAATCATTTCTCCCATGGCCGCAAGCCTTGAATGCTGAATTAAAATATGGTCCTTTTCTCTGTTCTTCGCTACTTCCTCTTGAATTCGTTTCTCCAAATTTCGATTTAGCGTTTCAACATATTTTTTGCCGGCTTTAATTAATAATTCCTGCTGCTTGCGTTCAGTCACATCATTAATCGTCCCTGAATAACCGGACATTTCACCATTATCAGTAAATAGTGGAAGAATCGAATATTCCACTATTTTCGTTTGAAAATCTTTGGTAATAATATTAAGTTCACCATTAAGCATTTTAGCTCGTATTTGGCTGTTGATCCCTTTCACTTCATCTTCGATTAAAAAGTCAAAAAACGTTTTCCCAATGGTTTCTTGGATCGTAAAACCCGAAAGTGTCTCCCAAGAATTATTAACATACAATATTTTTCCGTCTGGGTCGAGCTGAAAAATGACTTCACGTATATTGCTGACAACAGCTTCGTACTTTTCTGCCAACTCTCGATAGCTCTTTTCACTTTCCTTAAGCTTTTCCATAAGCTCACTTCCCTTAAAGATAAATTGGGAAATTAGATAGACAAAATAACCAATAATAAGTGACAAGGAAATATGATAGATAATAACTTTCTCTAGGAGTTCGGGACTTTTAATATTTAAACTAAAAAACATGACTCCAATGCCGATAATCCCCAAAAATATACCAACGAATAAAAAGTATTTTACTCGACTAAATTTCTCTTTTTGAATCAACCTTTCCAGTATAATCAATGAGGAGATTAGCAGCGTGGCGTTAAGAATGAAATCCTTTAGCACTTGATCCACCTTCTTATCATTCTACGGTGTGAAGGGTAACACAATTTCTACCCTTATTTTTGGATTGATAGAGTGCATGTTCTGCCTCTAGAATGAGTTCTCTTTTTGATTTACCGCTGGAAAATTCTGCGACGCCAAAACTGCATGTAAGTGTGCCGATTTCTTTAAATGGAAACCCTTCAATTATCGTGCGGATGGAATCAGCCAGCATTATCGCGCCTTGACCATCCGTTTCCGGGGTAAGAAGGATAAATTCTTCACCACCCCAGCGGGCGAAACTATCACATTCTCTAATTCGCTGCTGGACTATAGTCGAAATTGTAATAAGCGCTTCATCACCCAGTTGGTGGCCATAGTGATCATTTACATTTTTAAAATGGTCAATGTCAATCAGGATAATCGAAAAAGGGTGAGTAAAACGCTCGGCTCTTTTCATCTCACCATCCAAAATATCATCAAACTTCATCCTGTTGAAGCTTCTGGTTAACTGATCCATCATGGCTAATTGTTCATTTTTCCTGCTTTCTTCCTCTAGATCGGTGATATCCGTACACACAAATAAGTACTCCTCAGCATCAGGAATAGCAATAGCCTTCATCACATATATGACTTCTTCTCCATTTTGGTCTTGCCATCTTACTTTGGCAGCATTTTTTCCATTTGCTAAAAATTCATCAACCCAAAAATCCTTTTCTTTCGGATAAAAATAATGAGGATCTTCAACAAAATACATAGAAAGGATTTTGCTCTTATGAAGCAATGTCTGATCCTTATTGATGCCGGTAAAGGTGGCAAAGGCCTGGTTAAATTCAACAATCACCCCTTTTTCAATAGCGAATATTAAGTTATCTTGAAGGTCTAATATGGCCCTTGTGATCCTTTTTTGTTTTGCCAGTTCTTTTTCAAGCTGTATTTGGTAGACAGATTTTTGAATGGCTTGTAATAGCCGATCCAGATCTATGGGCTTTAAGATAAAATGATTGACTTTGTTTTCAATTGATTGTATGAAAAAATCATTATCATCATGAGCTGTTGTTACGATGACTTGGACTTTATCATTTAATTCACGAATTTTTTCAATCATTTCTAAACCGCTCATTTGGTTCATTTTTATATCGGCAATAATTAAATCAGGCTGATACTTTTGATATTGCTGAAAGCCCTCTACACCATCAATTGCCACATGAATATGGGCAAAACGGCGGCTTAGAACACGGAGCAGCTTCTCGCGGGAAAACTTTTCATCCTCCACATATAAAACACTAACGTCCGGGTATTGATGCTGTATGTAATGCTGAATGTTTCGAGCCAAGTTCATCACCTCTTTCTTCTCCCAAATAAATTGATAAAACCGACCAAAATTCCTCTTGACTAGGCCGGTTTGCATCTCGTTGATTTATTTTATTTACCTCATTATATTGGCTCAGAGACATGGCTTTCAATGAGTTCACAATTGGTTTGGAAATTCTTCATATTTTCGTAATAAAATTGCCCTTATTTATACTTAATTTTTATGGTATAGAAAAAACCGGTGAAAACCGGTTTTGGGATTGCTTATTTTTTCGTTAAATTTTTGTAGGAACTTAAGTCTAATGCGGCCCATGCTGTTTGGTCACCAAACATCCTCGACCAGCTGGCAACGCCAGCTAATTTATATTTAACAGCTAAATCAGCTCTTTTTTTTAAGGATAATTCATCCTCAATCCAAATTTTATAAGTGGCATTTTCATTTTCAGCAAAAAATTCTGCATAGTTTTGCCCTGACTTTTCATCATAAACAGGCTGCAAGGCCTTTTCCTTAAGCCAAATTTTCACCTTATCCATTGATAGTGCTTGAGCTGTCACATCAGTACCGCCATTAGCATTCGGTTGTTCCTTCCACAGCCTTGCATACAACGGAACCCCAAGAATTAATTTTTCATTTGGCACATCTTTCAGCAGGATTTGAAGATTTCCTTCCACCCATGGAAGACTCGCGACGCTGCCCGCATCAGAACCTGCTGTATGTTCATCATAAGCCATAACAATTAAATAATCGGCAATTTGAGCAAGCTTCTCTCTTTCATAGAAGGAAGACCAGTTATTGTTTTCACCTGCTGCAAAGGTTATATCCATCGATACGAATAAACCTGCTTCATGGAGATAAGGGGCAGCTTCTCTTAAGAGCTGTGTTACGAGCGGGCCATCCTCTGGATTTACATTTTCAATATCAAAATTGATTCCCTGGAGATGATACATCTTGCAGTACTGAAGCAGCTGGTGAATGATATTTTTCCGAGTATCAAAGTTTGTTAATGCCTCATGGGTAAGCTTTGGATCAAAAGAATTGGAAAACAATCCCCAAACTTGGTATCCTTTTGCTTGTGCCCAATTGCTGTATTCAAGCGAGGCACGGCTTGTAACAGCCCCATCGCTGCCTGCTAATGAGAACCATGTAGGCGAAACTGTATTTACTCCATTCATCACGGGAATTTTGGATGAGTCAGGGTTTTTTGTATAAACAGCCTCCCATGTTAAATGGATTGGTCCTGCTATTTTAGGCAGTTGAAAGGGTTTACTTTTGCTGTCAATAACAACTTTTATGGTTTCACCACTTCTAACATATTCCTTTTTAATATATCCGCCTATTCCGTTTGCCTTCCTGACAAAAAAGAAATCTTTTTTCTCAGCTTCAATCGTAACTGCTTCACTTTTTGACATTTCCGCAACATAGGGAGACCGCCATGAAGGTTCAGTCCGAAGTCTTATTTTTTCTCCGTTAACATCTTCATCTGTTAATCTCCCATTCTGGTATTCTTCTCCATTACGCTGAATCCAAATAGCCTCAGTTTCCGGCAGCTTCTTATATTGAATAGGATAAAAAGAGAGAAGTGGGTCAAGGGCAATGAAAATAGCTCCACCTTTTTTTATGGCAGGTGGAACCTTTATTGCAGCCGGTTTGTCATTTACAAAATAAGTCATCGATTCTATCGGCATTTGAACAACCTTATCCTTGGTTGTGATGATGACGGACTGTGATTTTTCATCATAAAGTATGCTGCTGTCAATTTGTTTTTTTAAAAAAGACAGCGGAACATACAAGGTGTTTCCTTCTAATAGGCCATTTCCCCGTTGATGCCCATTAAAAAGAATCGGGTTTTTTCCCTCAAAATAGACTTTTTTCTCCGATGACGCAAAAGGATAGAATAATAGAAAAATCGATGAAACAATCAGCAGTAATGCCCCTAATAATCCTCCAAAAACAAACCAGGATGATTTTTTACTTTTTTTATAATATTCGACACGTGCCAAGTCTCTTCACTCCCTCTTTCTATCCTAAGGTATCTATTCCAAATTGGAAAGGAATTTTTCCTGCCTTAATGAATTTGAAAGTAGGATGGTGTTTTTTCGAGAATACATGTAAAATATAAGAACTGGATCTTA
>CAYNUT010000010.1:15399-26359 GCA_964400595.1 uncultured Neobacillus sp.
ATTGAAGGAGAAGTCGTTTAATGATTCAAATTATTTTTGTCTTGATCCTAGCTTATTTGCTTGGTTCAATCCCCTCCGGTTTAATTATTGGAAAGGTGTTTTACCAAACCGATATCCGCCAGCATGGGAGCGGAAATTTAGGGGGAACCAACACGTTCCGCACTCTTGGTGTGAAAGCAGGTTTAGCCGTTACTCTTGCCGATATTTTAAAAGGCACATTGGCTGCTGCACTGCCTTTGTTCTTTAACCTTGACATTAATCCATTGCTTCCCGGAGTATTTGCTGTTTTAGGTCATACATACCCGATCTTCGCCGGCTTTCGCGGTGGAAAAGCCGTAGCTACTTCTGGCGGGGTCCTGTTGTTCTGTGCTCCTGTTTTATTTATTACGGTTTTTGCGGCATTCTTTATTAGTTTGTACATGACCAAATATGTTTCATTATCTTCCATGATTGCTGGTATAACTGCCATTATGTATGTGCTTATATCCGGTATTATTCTTGAATGGAACTTTCCGCTTTTAGCTGCAGTTACTCTTTTAGTAGCGTTTGTCATTTATCGTCATAGGGCAAATATTAGAAGGATAATAAATAAAACGGAACCCAAGATAAAGTGGCTTTAGTTTTACTTTTTTCATCTTTCATGAAACCTTCATATTCCTTCCGGTCAATTAGTAATATGTAAAGTAAAATTAACTTAATGATATTGCTAATACCCTGGGGGGGAAAATAAATGCAAAAGGTCAGGCAGGATTTTATTTTTTCTACCGTTGTGTCAGATAGTGATGAGGTCAATGAATTTGTTGTTGAATTTTATTCTGAAGAAATGGAAGGCTCACCCGCAAAAATCACGAGAAATTTTGATGAATTAATTGATTTTCTAAATGAAATGGAAGAATAATACCGAGTAAGAGCGATACTCCCAGTGAATATGGGACGTCGCTCTTTTTTCATGTTTAAAATAATCCATAATTATAATATAGTTAAATCATCAAGATAACTAAAAAATTCCATTTAGGAGAATTTATGAAAAAGAGAATCCTTCTATCATCTTTATTCGTTCTGCTCATATGTATTATTGCAGCGGTTGCCATTTTGCTTCAACAAGGTAAAAAAACTGTAAAGGAAGAAAGGATGCACTCTCCCAAAAATCATAAATCACGCCCATCCTTAAACGTTAATAGGGAGATCAGTGAAAAAATAACGATTGGGGCAATTGGAGATATATTGATTCACAGCCCTGTCTACCAGGATGCCTTCAATGGTGCTGAATACACTTTCGACCCGATGTTTGAAAATGTAAAGTCGCTTTTAGAAAAGCCTGACATTCTGACTGCCAATCAAGAAAGCATGTTAGGCGGCACGGAATTAGGTCTTTCCGGCTATCCAATGTTCAACAGTCCACACCAGGTCGCAAATGCCTTAGTTGATTCAGGCGTCGATATAGTTTCAACCGCCAATAATCATACCTTGGATAAAGGGGAAAAAGGTATTCAGTCAGAAGCAGCATACTTAAATAGCATTGGGTTACCGCATGTCGGGAGTTTCCTTGATAAAAAAGACCGCCAAACATTAAGGATTCTCGAAAAAAACGGAATTAAGCTTGCCTTCTTATCTTACACATACGGAACGAACGGTATCCCTGTTCCTAAAGGAAAAGACTATTTAGTCAACCTTATTGACCTGGATAATATGAAAGAGGAAATTCATCGTGCGAAAAAAGAGGCTGATGTGGTTGTCATGAGCATCCATTGGGGGATTGAGTACCAGCGAATTCCAACAGCAGAACAGAAGAATTTAGCACAGTTCTTAGCTGATGAAGGCGTGGATATCATCTTTGGCTCCCACCCGCATGTTCTGCAGCCGATGGAATGGCTTAAGGCGAAGGATGGCCGAAAAGCCTTTGTGGTTTATTCATTAGGTAATTTTATATCAGCACAATATAATGACTTTAAAGATATTGGCGGCTTATCCACCATAGACATTACCAAGCATGTATTAGAAGAAGGAAAATCAATTGAAATTTCTAATCCTCCAACTTACGTTACAAGTCAAAAATATCACCAATTTCGGGTCATACCATTAGAAAAAGCTGGCGCATTCGGTCTTTCAAATGCAAATGCGAAAAATAAAGAAATTCACCAGCATATGAATCAATGGCTCCGTTAATCCGGGGCCATTTTGTTAAAAAAATTAATGAAGGATGGAGGATTTAGATGGGTTTGAAAGACCCAAGGGGTCTGTTATCCGGGTATCTTTTTATTTTCATGACTTACTTCTTTTCGAGGGAGTTTTACACCCCTTTCTTTTTATGTTTATTTGTTTTATTGTTATTAGTTGTTTTTTTACAGGAAAACAATCGTCTTTTTGTGTGGGTGAGCATTGCTTTTTTTCTTGGGAATATCATTTCAAAGTATGCGGATAAGTACATTGAGAGTTACCCGCTATCCCCTTTTACACTCGTTATTTTTGGACAATTATTGTTAATAATTCCAATCCTATTGATGGGTTATGTCATGAAGCAATTTAAACGAAAAATTCAACCCATTTTCGGTAACCCTGTCTTTCACGAAAGTCTCTGGGCTGTCACAAGCTGCCGCCTGTCCATGAAGATTCTTTTTCGGCTGATTTGGATCACGTTAACCATATGGATCATTCTGATTCTATTAATATATCGAAAGGACTTAAATGGGGAGAATATTTTCTTCATTTTGTTATTTTCCCTTTTACATGCCTTGTTGGAAGAAATTTTATGGAGAAGGATTGTTCTGCAGCAGCTGACCTCTATGATGAACAAGCGTCGGGGTATTATCGTAACCAGTATTGCCTTTGGACTTAACACAACGATGTTCGGCTATTCACCCCACATTTATTTCATTTATATTGGTCTTGGGCTGGTACTTGGAGTTTTAACAGTTAAAACGAAGAGTATCCTGCCTTCTGTTTTTATCCATTTTTTGGTTACTATATTATTATTAATAAGCGGAAGTTTCGTCATCCCGATATAATGAAGGCACACGTTTCATTTCGTGTGCCTAACATTATTGCCATATATGTTCATTTCCGGGTAATCCTTGAAGAATAAAGCTACTTTTTCTTAATTTCCTCATATTTAAAGTACCATTCGGGGAAGGTTTTTTTGAAGGAAGCCGGCCGGAAATTATCCTTCTTCACAATAATATGAGTGGTTTTACCCTCCGCGCATATTTCTCCGCTTCCGTTTACAATGGAGTAGGTATAAACCGTTTTTATCCCGTCATTATGCTCTACCCATGTGTTGACAAAAGCTTTGTCGCCATAACGCAGCGGTTTTTTATAGGTTACCTGTACATCATAGACAGGGGCATAATAACCTCTCTCCTCCATACCAAGATAGCTGAATCCTAAATCTTCTATAAATCCTGTCCTGCCCAGCTCGAAAAATTTTAAATAGTTGGCATGATAAATAACACCCATCATATCTGTGTCTGCGTAATAAAGCTGAATTTCTCTCGTTGAAACAAAATATCCTTCCACTAAAACTACCTTCTTTCAATGCTGTAAAATTTTTTAAACGCTTCTTTGACATCTGCAGCTTCAAGCACCATTGCTTTTTTTAATAAATTTTCCTCTGGCTCCCGGTTCATTAGCCTCGAAGCTTGAACTTGAATCATCTCATCGACCAAGTTTGTGGCAAAGCGTCCATTCCCCTTGAATTTTCCCTTTTCCATTGTCTGCATAAGCTCTGTTTTTGCTTCATCCGTAAGACAGTATTGAAATCTTTCTGCATACGACACCATAATAGCGAGCAATTCCTCCGGCGAATAATCAGGAAAGAAAAAAAATTTTTTAAATCTGGAGCGAAGACCGGGATTGCTCTCAAGAAGTTCATCCATTTCCTTTGGATATCCTGCCAGGACAACGACCAAATTTTCATTATGTTTAGTCATTTCGTCCACAAAAGTGTCAATGACTTCTTTGCCAAAATCGCCAGCTGAATGACCAAGAAGGGAGTATGCTTCATCAATAAATAAAACACCGCCAAGGGCCTGTCTAATCTTTTTCTTTGTTTTCCCTGCCGTTTGACCTACATATCCTGCAACAAAATCGGCCCGGCTCGCAACAATTAGATGACCTCTCTTTAAAATTCCGCAATCCCGCAGCAGCTTTGCATAAATTTTTGCAACCGTGGTTTTACCAGTACCAGGATTTCCTGTAAATACAGCATGAAGCTGGATCGGGACCGTCGGGAGCCCGCTTTTTTTTCTAAATTGCTGCATCCTGACAAATGAAATCAACGATTGCATTTCTCCTTTTAAAGAATCAAGGCCAATTAAACTGTTTAGTTCTGCATCCGGAGATTGTTGAATTTCATTTTCATCTGTTTGAAAATCTTCACGGTCTAACAGCATATAATCAAGAATATTATCACTTTTCCCCTGATCATCTGAACCTTTCTTGAAAATAGCATCTAAAACGATATTTCGCACCGTCCTCGCATTTCCAAATGTTTCGTCTACCCGCTCTTTTTCAAGACGATTTTCAATTTCGTATTTGGCTTCTTCAGTTAAAAAATAATCATTGTCAGCGGCAATTTGTTCAGCAATCATAATCAATTCCTGATTCGAATAATTATCCAAGTGAAAAAAATTAGATTTTGGAAACCGGCTTCTCAGCCCTGGATTGGCGTCAAGAAAAGTTCGCATTTCCTCAGGATAGCCTGCTAAAATTACGGCAAACCTGCCCTCAAATTCGTTTCCAGTCATGAGGGAGACAAGTGTATCAATCGCAGTCTGACCATAGTCATTGCCTGTCTGACCATCACGCTTAAGACTATATGCCTCATCAATAAACAGAACCCTGCCCATTGAACGTTGAACGAGCGCCCGGACATTTTCTTCCGTTTGACCAACAAAGGAACCGACAAGCTGTGAACGATCTGCTTCAATAACTTCTTTAGAAGGCAGAACCCCCAGTTCATAATATATATTGGCCATGAGCCTGGCGAGAGTCGTTTTTCCTGTCCCAGGGTTTCCGGTTAAAATCATGTTGAGGCTTAGTTCATCCTTTATTTGAAACCCCATTTTCTTCCGCTGTTTTTGATACTTTAAAAAGCGATAAAAATCATTTATCCGTTTTTTTACCAGATCCATCCCGACCATTTCGTTTAATTGCTCCAAGGCATTTTTTATTTTCGGGACGTAGGATTTTTCAACCTCATCAGAAAAAAGCTGCAACCATTTAATTTTACTTGCTTCAACTGCTGATAATTGTGATTTTAAATCTTCATAAAAGCTTGCTGTGTGAAAAACCCCTATTATAGATTGTTTATATTCTTCCGCTGCTTTTAATAGTCTTTCAATCTCCTCCTGCACAAGGGAGAGCAGTTCCAGTAGGTCCTTATATTTCCTATGGGAATCCTCATTATTATGTCTAGCAGACACGATCATATTTTCTTCTAATAATTGTACTCCATCTTCTGACTTACGCAGAAATTTTTGACAAATGTCAATATAATCCTCTGCCGTTTTTTTCTTTGCTGTTCGATTATCGGTTTCTCTCATCGCCGGGAAGGTAAGAGCATCTAAAAAACCCCTCAGCCTTTTCCAGTCGGACTGAAGAAAATATTCTTTTGCTTGTTGATTATGGGGGTCGAGTTCCAGCGCTTTTTCAATCCAAATTTTTGCTAAGGAATCATGCTGATCCCGTTCAAGCCTGGAAACTGCTGCTAGAGTCAGCAATTTTGCTTGAATAAGTGGGTTAGATTCATCTTTTAGAGTCGAAATAAGTTTGTTTTCATTTAATCTCTGTCCCGTTTCCGTGAACTCATTTTCCCATTGGTTAATTTGCGAGCCTTCCGTGAATTGATATTTTCCCTGTTGATCCAAAACCATCACTTCTTTTTTAAAATTTCCTTTTCATCTTACCATATCATCCTTCTACAAACGAAATATTAAAATTTAAAAGGACCAGTCATATAGAACTGGTCCTTGGCTCTTTACCCTTGTGTGTTATTGGCTTCGTCTTTAATTTCCGAACGGTAGGAGTCAATGCTTTCGCGTCTTCTTTGATTTTTTGCTTCAATTTGCTGACGCTGTGTATCACTATCTGTAAATTGCATGGATTCTTCAGCAGCTTCCATATTTTGAATGGTATTTTCAATCATGTTTTGCAATTTCTCAACGTTATCACTGCGATCATCTGGATTTGGTTTATTATCATAAGTCATGTTTATTCCTCCTAATAAAGTTGTACTTGATACAGATATAGTTTGTATCGCAGTAGAAAAAATATCACAAAAAAGATTGAATATTTAGCTGTAAAAAAGACCCGCCAGCATGGAACTGACGGGTCTTGAATCCAAATTATTCACCTTTAGTTTGAATAACCTGGGCATGTTCCCCAGATTTATCATTCATTTTCTTTCCTTTATTTCCAGTGAAACCAATCGGCTGTGTTCCAACGTGGTCTGGTCGAAAACGTTTTGTTTGATACCCTTTACCCATTTCCTAATCCCCCCTTACTTTCATTTTGCCCGAAAGTTCGGAGATCATGATTGGAAATCTTTTATGTTACTCAGCTTTGCCGAGACGTTTTTCTTCCAGGCGCTGCTCAATTTTCTCCATGGCAGCACGATCTTTTAAAAGTTGTGATTTATTTTCAGATACAAGTTCAGCAAAAGTGCGTTTTCTAGGCTTTCTCATTAGTATCACCTTCCTTATTTACTATTGTAACAGTTATTATGTCCGGAAACGCTTGTAATTATTACAACTTTTTGAAAATTAAATCGAAAGGCCAAAATGCCTTAGTTCTATCGCAAGATATTTCTCTAATTACAAAGAACAATAAAAGACACTGGCAGAAGGCCAATGTCTCGGTTATTTAAGTTGTTTTGTAAATTTCTCGATATCCTCAAGCTTCATGCCGCCGACAAATCTATTTTGAATGACGCCATCGCTATTAATAAAAAATGTCGTTGGAATGGAGATGATCTCATATTGGCGATTCACTGAGTCCTCAGCATCGAGAAGAATGGGAAAAGTAATGTTATTTTTATCAGCAAAACCCTTAACGTCTGCCTGTGGATCTAAATTTACAGCTAAGATCTCTACATCATTGCCGGATTTTTGGTAAAACTGTTCTATCTCAGGCATTTCTGCTTTACATGGTGGACACCATGTTGCCCAGAAGTTCAGCATGACTTTTTTGCCTTTTAAATCAGAAAGCTTAACTGTTTCACCATTTAAGTTTTTTAATGCAAAATCTGGTGCTTTTTCCCTAATGGCGGGGCCTGCATTGGTTGTTGTTTCCTGACTGGCAACTTCGGGCTTTTCAGTCTTTTTATCCATAGCTTGTACAATCGCAACTGCTAACAATGTTATTAATAAAACGGCAGCAATTACTTTTTTTATCATTCCCGAATCCCTCCTCTAAACTTAATCTGCTACCCTTGATTTTACACTATAAACTTAGTTGAAACAAAAATGGAGTATGCCGAAATTGTGACAATTCTCTGGAAACAATTTTATAGTCAAATTATCTGAATATTGTTAAGATAAGAAGACGATAAGGAGGGATTCGAGTGAAAATTCTCGTTTTAGGAGGCAGCAGGTTTTTAGGCAGATCTTTTGTAGAGGAAGCACTTGCGCAAAATCATGAAGTGACCATTATCAACCGTGGTACTCAAAATGAGGGTTTAAAGGATGTGGAAATTTTAACAGGTGACCGCTTTGGTGACTTATCATCACTTCATGGAAGGTATTGGGATGTTGTGCTGGATACGAGCGGCTTTATCCCCTACACCGTACAAAATACCGTTGAACTGTTAAAGGATCGTGTAAAACAATATGCCTTTATTTCGAGTATTTCCGTTTATCGTGATTGGATTCCGGAAAACGTAGATGAAAACTATCCTGTTTTAGAAATATCTCTTGAAGAGGCTAATGAGCATTCGAAGGGTGCCGGCGGACCGCTTTATGAATATTACGGTCAATTTAAAGCATTATGTGAACGAATTGTCGAGGATGCAATGCCTGGTCGGGCGTTGAACGTGCGGGCTGGTCAGTTAATTGGTCCGAATGATTATACAGATCGAATTCCCTATTGGATACATAGAATTGCAAAAGGCGGAAAAGTCCTTGCTCCTGGAAACCCTGAACGCCGCGTTCAGGTTATTGACATTAAAGATCTTTCCAAATGGATACTCTCATTAATGAAAAGCGGCACTGCGGGAACCTTCAATGCCACCGGGCCGGATAGGACTTTAACGATGAAAGAGTTCTTACAAGCATGCGTGCGTGTGACCGGCTCAAATGCAGAATTGGTCTGGGCGGATGAAAAATTTCTTTTTGAAAAGGGCGTGTCGCCGTGGACCGAGATGCCACTATGGGTCCCGGAGCAGTATCCTATTGCCCCAGAGCTTACCGAACCATGGAAGGGCGCTTTTTCCATCAGTATTGAAAAAGCAATCGCTAGCGGACTTAGGTTACGCCCACTTCTGGAGAGTTTGGCTGAAATTTACGAATGGGAAAAGATGCGAAATTTGACTGAAGAGGAATGGAAGTCCGGAATGAATTCAGAAAAAGAACGAGAACTGCTTTCATTACTCTTAAAATAATGCATGAACATTGTGCATCGCCATATGTTCGTTTTTTCCGCGGATATGTTCGGGGGTTCATCGCGGATATATTTTAGTTCTCAATTAAGTTTGTGTATTTCACAATAAAAATCGAATTCATCGCAGATATGATTGCAATTTAGTAAAAAACGGCGCAGAGTCCTTCTCTGCGCCGTTTTTATCCGAATAAGTTCTTTTTTTTCTTCAAGAGTTCATTAAATTCTTGATCTAATAGAGCATATTTTGGATTTTTTTGATCAAGAAGCGATAGTTCTCCCAAGATGGCCGCGATTTGATTGTCTAGTACCATTAACGTTTCATCCGGCTTCCCTTTTTCCTGCTCATCCTCATTGAAATATTCCTCTGCCTTCATTTCAAGACGCTTAATTTGCTGATTTTCAAATACCAGCAGCCCGTCACAAAGTTTATTCAAAAAGTAATAATCATGGGATACGGCTATGATCGTACCAGTGAACTCGCTTAACGTTTTTTCAAGCTCCTCCCGGCTTGGCAAATCTAGATGATTGGTCGGTTCATCTAAGACCAGCACATCGTATTCTTTCATTAGCATGTCAACAAGTTTCACCCGGGTCCGTTCACCCAAACTTAAGCATCCGATAGGTCTACTGATGTGCTGTTCTTTTAAACCGAGATTTGCAAATAATGTTCTTACTTGAAGTAACTGATCCCGGTCTGTAAATCCTAATGCTTCAATTGCGGTTTTTTCAATAGGCAAATCACCGACATCCTGACACAAATAAGCAATTTTCAAGGAATCACTTTTCCAAAGCTCTCCCTCGGTACCTGACACCAAACCAAGAATCACTTTAATTAAGGTGGTTTTTCCACATCCGTTTTCGCCCAGGAGGCCTATCCGCTCGCCTTGGTTGATGTAAAATTGGGAACCTGAAATGAGTTTTCGGCCATTGAACGCCATCCCCAAATTTTTCGCCTCAATTATTCGTTTTCCGCGTTTCCCTCTGCTGTCAAACTGAAATCGTACACTGGCATCTTCACGAGGCTGCTCCACTTTATTTTTCACAAGCTCATTTTCAAGCCGCTTCATTTTTGATTTTATTTGATTGTCCCGCTTTTTGGCCTTCATGCGGTAGTATTCTTTAACGCCTTCTTTTTTTGTAGATTCTCGGTGGGCCTTATCGGACCAGCTTCTTAATTGCTCCATCTGCGTTTCAATTTCTTTAATATGTCTCTGCTGAACATGATATTGGTGGCGATGAGCCTCTGCTCTCCTCTGTTTTTCTTCACGATAGGCACTGTAATTTCCGTTGTAAAAATGCAGCTTTCCGGATTCTATTTCAAATATCCGCTCAACGGTTTGGTCAAGAAAATGCCGGTCATGAGAAATAATCAAGACAGGACCATGGAATTTTTCCAATTCGGAAATCAGCCATCTGATCCCTTTAAAATCTAAATGGTTCGTCGGCTCGTCAAGGATCAAAAACTCCGGCTTTGAGGCCCATACCTGCGACAAAGCAAGCTTGAGCTTTTCCCCGCAGCTTAAATGGGCCAGTTTATGCTCATCCCAATCAGATACTTTTTTTAACCCCAGCTCGCTAACGTGCTGGAAAAACTCATCCTCCATATTTTTTGCAAATGATTTATGAAAATCGTTGATTTCATAATCAATGGATTGCGAAAGATAACCGATTGCTAAATCGTTTCTTTTTTCAATGACACCTTGGTCCGGCTGCAGCTTACCAAATATAAGATTTGCCAGTGTCGTTTTCCCAGTCCCATTAAGGCCGACCAGCCCGATTCTTTCTCCGTTTTTTATTTCAAACTGAATATCGGCAAATATTTTTTGAGTGTTAAAGCTTTTCTCCAATCCTTTAACATTAATCAATACTGTATTATTATGCATAAAAAAACCCCCTTCAAGTGAACCTGAAGAGAGTTTTATGCCGTCAACAAATAAACCCATTTAAGGTTTAGGTGAAATTTCATCAGGACATAAAAAAGGACATACTAATCCCATTCTTCAGGTTCAACATTTTTCGCTTATTCGAAACATGTGCTGAAAAATAAGATTAATTAATCATCGGCCCTTTTTTCATTCCTTTACATTTGATAGTTCCATTTTATTCTAATCGTTTTAGGAATGTCAACATAAGTGAGAATATAATCTGTTTTGACAAGTCAGCTTGAAATAAATCCATATTTTCTTTTTCCGAACAAATGTTCTTTAACAACCTATAGAGGACAAACCTCCTACGCCTAAGCCAAAATTAGTCTATTTGACCACTTATTAAGGACAAATCTCCTCAACCTAAGCAAAAATTGTCCAATAGACCGGTTTTAAAGGACAATTCTCCTCAACCTAAGCAAAATTTGTCCAATAGACCGGTT
>CAYNUT010000010.1:26459-29657 GCA_964400595.1 uncultured Neobacillus sp.
AAGGACAAATCTTCACAGCCTAAGCAAAAATTGTCCAATAGACCGGTTATTAAGGACAAATCTTCACAGCCTAAGCAAAAATTGTCCAATAGACCGGTTATTAAGGACAAATCCCCTCAACCTAAGCAAGATTTGTCCTTTAGACCACCTATATAGGACAAATCTGCCGATCTCAACCCAAAATTGTCCTTTATATATAAAAAATACATACGAGACGATTTGTCTCGTATGTATTGGATCTACTCAAATTCAATTACGCTTTTAATTTTTCACGAAGAACCATTTGCAGGATACCGCCGTGACGGTAATAATCGATTTCTACTTCTGAATCGAATCGGACAAGAACCTCAATTTCTTTCTTGCTTCCATTTTCGTCAACAGCTGTTACTTTTAACAAATCACGTGGTTTGACGTTTTCGTCAACCTGCACTTCAAATGTTTCCTTACCTGTTAGGCCAAGTGTTTCAGAGTTTTCGCCCTCTTTGAATTGAAGCGGCAGCACGCCCATTAACACAAGGTTAGAACGGTGGATACGCTCGAAGCTTTCAGCAAGAACTGTTTTAATTCCTAAAAGGTTTGTACCTTTTGCAGCCCAGTCCCGTGAAGAACCCATGCCGTAATCTTTACCAGCAAGAACCATAAGGCCGGTTCCATCTTCTTTATATTTCATGCATGCATCATAAATAGATGTAACTTCACCAGTCGGCCAGTAGGTAGTGAAGCCGCCCTCTGTGCCAGGTGCGATTTGGTTGCGAATCCGAATGTTAGCGAATGTACCGCGCATCATAACTTCGTGGTTACCTCGACGGGAACCGTAAGAGTTAAAGTCACGAGGCTCGACGCCTTTTTCTAATAAATATTTTCCGGCAGGAGTATTTTTGCCGATAGCTCCTGCTGGTGAGATATGATCGGTTGTAACAGAATCCCCAAACTTACCAACTACACGAAGTCCTTTCAACGGTTCAACTTCGCCTGGTTCAGGTGATAACCCTTCAAAGAAAGGCGGGTTAGCAATATAAGTTGAATTCTCATCCCAAGTATATAATGGCTCGCTGCTTGTTTTAATTTCATTCCAGCGCTCGTTGTCGCCAAACACATTTTCATATTCTTTACGGAACAGCTCTGGAGTTACCGTGCGTTTGACAACATCATTTACTTCTGCAGTGGAAGGCCAGATGTCATTGAAGAATACCTCTTTGCCGCCTTTATCTTTACCGATTGGATCTTTAGCAAAATCAATATTAACTGTTCCAGCTAGGGCGTAAGCCACCACCAGCGGCGGTGAAGCAAGATAGTTAGCTTTGACAAGAGGATGAATACGTCCCTCAAAGTTACGGTTCCCTGAAAGTACAGAAGTGACTAACAAATCATTTTCGGCGATTGTTTTTTCGATTTCTTCTTTTAGTGGACCGGAGTTTCCGATACAGGTTGTACAGCCATAACCAACAAGGTTGAAGCCGATTTTCTCAAGGTATGGCAGCAAGCCTGAATCACGAAGATAGCCTGTTACAACTTTTGACCCCGGTGCCAAGGATGTTTTCACGAATTTAGGTACTTCCATTCCTAGTTCCACCGCTTTTTTCGCCACTAACCCTGCACCTACTAATACATATGGATTTGAGGTGTTTGTACAGCTTGTGATCGAAGCAATGGCAACGGCGCCTGTTTTGATTTCAGCTTCATCACCGTTGTTGAATTTAACGGATGCAGACTTGTCAAGTTCATCTGCCAGCAAGCCAAAGCCTTGATTACCTTGTGGTGCAGAAACAGCTTTCACAAATTCTTCCTTCATTTTTGAAAGTGGAATCAAATCCTGCGGACGCTTTGGACCGGAAAGATTTGCTTCAATTTCAGAAAGGTTGATTTCAATTACATCTGTATACACAGGTTCATCTGCCGGGTTAAAGAATAAGCCGTTTTCTTTACAATATTGTTCAACTAGATTGATATGCTCTTCATCGCGTCCAGTTAAACGTAAATATTCTAAAGATTCGTCATCAATCGCAAAGAATCCGCAAGTTGCACCGTATTCGGGAGCCATGTTGGCGATGGTTGCACGATCAGCTAGCGGAAGTGAAGAAATACCGGATCCAAAATATTCAACGAATTTACCAACCACACCATGCTTGCGAAGTACTTGTGTGACTTTTAGGGCAAGATCTGTAGCAGTGGAGCCGTTTGGAAGTTCACCGGTTAATTTAACGCCAACGACTTCAGGTACCGGGAAATAAGATGGCTGGCCGAGCATTCCGGCTTCAGCTTCGATTCCGCCAACACCCCATCCGAGAACACCAAGTCCATTTATCATGGTAGTATGGGAATCGGTTCCAACCAATGTATCAGGATAGGCTTCAAGTTCGCCGTCTGCCTCGGAAACGTGGACAACATCCGCCAAGTATTCAAGGTTAACCTGGTGGACGATTCCTGTTGCAGGCGGTACCGCACGATAGTTGTTAAAGGATTTTTGCGCCCAGCTTAAAAATTGATAGCGCTCGGCGTTACGTTCAAATTCAAGGTCCATGTTGACACGTAAGGAATCAGCGGAACCATAAGCATCAACCTGTACAGAATGGTCGATAACAAGGTCAACCGTCTTTTCCGGATTTATTTTATCCGGATTACCGCCAAGATCCGCCATTGCTTTTCTTAATGAAGCAAGGTCAACGACCGCAGGAACTCCTGTAAAGTCCTGCAGAATTACACGAGATGGCTTAAATGGAACATCCACTTCTTTCAGCTCATCAGTACCCCATTTTGCTAAATTTTCAACATGCTCTTTTGTAATGACGCGGCCATCATATTGGCGCAGCACAGATTCAAGCAATACTTTTACGGAATAAGGCAATTTGGAAACCTTGCCGATTCCAGCTTCCTCCAATGCGCTTAAACGGTAATAGTGATAGCGCTTGCCATTAACTTCAAATGAAGAATGCGCATTGAAAACATCATTTTTCACCATATAAAATCCCCCTCATTCGTCATGAAAAAAAAAATTTAACGAAAAGTCGAAAAGTTTGAATTTTCCCATCCAGCATCACTTTTCTCACAATTCAATCTTAATACAACCTTATACATAAGTAAATAACAAGAAAGTTATTGTGATTGATAAGTTTTTCTTATGTTTTTATATGTATTTTGTTCGGAATATTTCGAAAATCTTATAAATGCTTGATTAATGCTTAGAATAGAAAAAACTCA
>CAYNUT010000010.1:29690-55150 GCA_964400595.1 uncultured Neobacillus sp.
TTATTATCCCAAAAAACCTTTGGCTTGTCATGTTTTTAGCTCACTGGGAAATAGTAAAATTGTAGGGGGGTGAGTCGAATGGCAAAACGGAGGGCGAAGCATGTCATACCAGGGGCAAATGCCGCGAAAGCACAAGGAATGGGTGCCGGATATAATGAAGAAATGGCAAACGAGCCGTTAACAGTGAAAGAAAGAATGAATAATAAGAAAAGGAAGAAAAACCAGTAGAAAAAGCGGGTGTCAGTCACCCGCTTTTTTTACTCGAGATTTACTTCTGATACCATATTCTTTAAATCCATCTGGAACCGCTCCAATTGCGCGCGCTGATGTTCTGAGGCAACTTCCAGAGCATTTTCGATTTGCTGATAGGCCTCATTTACTTCGTCCTTTAGGTGTTTCAATTGATGACCGTAACTCGCACTATCTGTCACGATGGTTTCATAAAGCCCTTGGGCGTTTTCATATCCTTGCTGTGCTGCCTGGAAAGCCTGCTGTTTATTCTTGTTGTAAGGATACTTTTGCGTCACTACATTCACTCCTTCATTTTTGTATACTTTTTAAATTACACAAAAGAGACCAAAATATTCATCACATAAAAAGACTAAATGACCACATTCTAATAATGAGGAGGGATTACAAGTGAACAAAAACGATGGCAAAGATATGCGTAGAAATGCAGCGAAACAATCCGGCCAGCCGGAGCCGTTAAGCGGTTCGAAAAAAGTTAAGAATCGAAATCATACACGAGCTAAACATAATTCTCACCACGATATGTAAAAATGGGGATTTCGCTCCTAAAAAACAAAGGTTCTCCACCCGGAAAGCCGGACCTGTGACTTTTTGGGTGCTGGTTATGCCCATAGGACTAGACAAAAAATGCGCTCTGGCACTGAAAAGTGCCAAAGCGCTTTATTTGATGCTGATTAATGAATTAAGCAATAAGCCTTCTTCTTCAGGTGTAACGGTACGTAAATCAATAATGTAATCATCCTTTTGAATACGTCCGACAATGGCAGGATTGGATTCAGTGCGGAGTTTTCTCCCCAGCTGCTCAGAAGACAGCTTTTTATGCTTTAAAGCAATAACCATTGTAGGAAGTTCGACATCCGGCATCGTTCCCCCGCCGACCTGACTGATTCCGGGTAAAATTTTTGCTTGAAAATCACTTGTCATTTTCAACAAATTGGTAACAAATTTATTTGAACGATCGTCTATTTCGTTAACGGAAACTAATAAATCTCGAATAGCTGGGATGTTATGCATGGTTTTTTCGCCGCGAGCATAATCTATTAATGTACCTTCAAGCGCAGCTAAGGTCATCTTGTCCACACGGACCACCCTCGCCAGCTGGTGTTTTTTCAATCGGTCAATGATTTCTTTTTTTCCGGCGATAATCCCTGCCTGAGGACCTCCCAGAAGCTTGTCTCCACTAAAGGTAACAACATCAGCCCCCATTTCAAGAACCTCTCTTACTACCGGTTCTTCACCAATGCCATGTTTTTTGAAGTCAAAAAGGGCACCACTTCCAAGATCTTCATAAAAAATCACGTGATCCAAATTACTTGTCAGCTGAACAAGTTCCTCCGTTTCGATAGATTTGGTAAAACCGATGATTTTGAAGTTACTGGTATGAACCTTCATGACAATCGCCGTTTCAGGAGTTACTCCTTTTTCATAATCATATAAGTGAGTTTTATTCGTTGTCCCAACTTCCACCAGTTTAGCCCCGCTTTCCGACATGATGGAAGAAATTCGGAATGAGCCGCCAATTTCAACAAGCTCTCCCCTTGAGACAATTACTTCTTTATTTTCTGCCAATGCCCTTAAGACTAAATAAACGGCCGCTGCATTATTATTGACAACCATTGCCGCTTCAGCACCTGTGATATCTTTAATGAGAGCTTCTACATGAGAATGGCGGGAGCCTCGTTCCCCTTCATTCAATTTATATTCAAGATTTGAATAGTTCCGGGCAACCTCGACAACATGTTGAATCGCAGAATCACTTAATCTCGATCTTCCCAGGTTTGTATGTAAAATCGTGCCAGTGGCATTAATAATCCTTTTTAAGGTATAGGAATACTGCATGCTTACCTTTTTTTGAAGAATGGCAAAAACCTCGAGAATAAACTGGTTTGTACCTGGCGATGCAGCAACCCATTCACTATTGATAATGGAAAGCCTGATTTGATCGATTACTTCTTTTAAATGCTTTGTCAGCTGAACAGCATCAAGTTGATTTTCATCAAGAAGTGTTAAAAACTGGTCATGGTTTTGTAATTCATGGACAGGTGGAATAGACCTTAAGGTTTCTTTCACTTTAAAAACTCCTTCACTTTTCCTTCAGTAGGCATATTATATCATTTTTTCACGTTTTTCAGCATTGTGAATAGAATGACTCCAGCAAGGGGGATATAGAAATTGAAAAAGAGAAAAACATTGCAGATTAGTTCTGTTGATTTAGAATTAATGGAAAAGTGGTTAAAGAATTATTTTCTTGACCCATTTACATCATGGTGTGATTTGACCCAATTTCAAATTGACTTATACGAAACAGATGAGGAATGGATTGTCGAAGCTCTTCTTAACGAATATGTCAGTTACGAAATAACTGTTAAAGCGGAAGATAAGCAGCTTTTCATATCAGCACAAAAGCATTCCTATTCTCTTCCTTCTCCTTTCCCAAAAAAGACAAGAACCATCGACTTTCCCTTTCTTATCATCAAACATCATATAACTGCATCATTTAATAGCGGGATATTAGAAATATTTATTTCAAAGACACAAACAGGAACAGGAAAAAATCGTTATATTACATTGCTCTAATTTTTTTTTTCTTTTTCAGTTGTTTACATAATAATATTATTGGCAACATTAAATATCCCTCATGCCACAATTGGTATGAGGGATATTTTTTATTTTTGTTCAATTATTTTAATCATCTCATCAGTATCAGGGAAAATTCCTGTATCCAGCTTTGAATAAATTTTCTCCCCATTTACGGTTACTTCGAAAGCACCGCCTGAACTTGGTACTAATTCTAATTTTTCTATATCCCGCCGGAAATGTTGAAAAAGTTCATCTGCGAAACTCGCAGCTTTTGGTGCATAGTTTCATTGCATGCAAAATTCAACGGTCACATGATAATTCTTCATTCAAAGGCCCCCTAGGTTTGTTTTTAAAGTTATGATAGTAAAAACATTTTATCCTACCCTTCGATTTGGTGCAATTGCTACGCTCACTTAATGGATGCGGTTTACTGGGGAAAGGGTTATACTAATAAAATGGAGGTGCAGAAATTGAGTGAACAAGAGAAAATCCGCCTAACTTCTTTATCTACAAAAGCTGGTTGAGGCTGTAAAATTGGTCCAGAGGACCTGACGCAAGTTTTGCGTCGCCTGCCAAAACAAGATCCTGTGCCGGAATTAATTGTTGGTCATGAAACCAGCGACGATGCGGGTGTTTATCAAATTACAGATTCCATCGCACTTATTCAAACGGTTGATTACTTCACCCCGATAGTCGATGACCCTTATATGTTTGGGCAAATTGCTGCAGCCAATTCGTTAAGTGATGTCTATGCGATGGGCGGTGAACCGAAAACCGTTATGAATATTGTCGGATACCCAATTAAGAAATTGGGGCCGGATATGCTAGCAGATATTTTACGCGGTGCGGCCGATAAAGTAAAGGAAGCGGGTGCGATTACGGTTGGCGGTCATTCTATTGATGACCAGGAGCCAAAATTCGGCTTATCCGTTACCGGAGTGGTTCACCCGGAAAAGGTATGGAAAAATGTTGGAGCGAAACCCGGGGATGTCCTCGTCCTAACCAAGCCGATTGGTGTAGGCATTATAACAACGGGTATTAAAAGAAATGCTGTGACACAAGATCAGGAGCAAATCGTTACAGAAACAATGGCAATGCTTAATAAAACGGCAGCCTTGGTGTTAATGGACTTTCATCCTCATGCCGTTACAGATGTTACAGGGTTTGGACTTCTTGGGCATAGCAGTGAAATGGCACGCGGCAGTGATGTGTGCTTTGAAATTTCTTTTTCACAAGTACCAATTCTTGAAGGCGCTGTGGAGTTAGCGAAGAGTGGTGTTATTCCGGGAGGCTCAAAATCTAATCATAAATGGCTTCAGGACGATGTTGGATATGAAAATATCCTGCTTGAGGAACAGCTGACACTTTGTGATGCAATTACATCCGGCGGTCTTCTTGTTTCGATTCCTGAAGAAGAAGCCGCAAGCTTTGTTGACAGGCTTCATGAAAATCGCCTTGGACAGGCATCCATCATCGGCCGAGTGACCGAGAAAAAAGACAAATTAATATACGTAAAACGATAAACAGCGAAGCCAATTGACTTCGCTGTTTTTTTATCATTAAATCGCTTTGGATTCTTTTATTCCTTGTTTCTCGCGAAGCTTATCAAGCATATCTCTTGTCATGCGGTCTAAATCAAATGCAAAATTAAAGTCCCATTCTTCTTTCGCTGCAGCCGCATCAATGGAGTTCGGCCAGCTATCGGCAATTTTTTGCCGCACAGGGTCAACATCGTAAAACAATTTAAAGCTAGGGATGTACTTTTTGATGCTCGCGGCAATTTCCTCTGGATCAAAACTCATAGCCGTCACATTAAAGGAATTGCGGTGAACTAATTTGGACGCATCAGCTTCCATTAAATCCACAATGGCATTCAATGCATCCGGCATATACATCATGTCCATATAGGTTCCTTTATCAATATAGGATGTATACCGGCCATTCTTGATGGCTTCATAATAAATTTCAACCGCATAATCAGTAGTTCCGCCGCCAGGAAGAGCAACGTACGAGATTAAGCCAGGAAAACGCAGTCCTCTTGTATCGACGCCAAATTTATGAAAGTAATAATCCGCCAAAAGTTCACCCGCAACTTTGTTCACACCATACATAGTGGTTGGGCGCATAATTGTATCCTGAGGCGTGTTATCTTTTGGCGTATTTGGCCCAAAGGCACCAATTGAACTTGGGGTAAAAAATTGAGCATTTAATTCACGAGCTGTTTCGAGAGCGTTCATTAACCCGCCCATATTCAAATTCCACGCAAAGACAGGCTTTGCTTCTGCAGTTGCAGATAAAAGTGCTGCCAGATGCATGACAGTATCCACTTTGTATTTATTAGCGACTTCACCCATGGTTTTCAAATCGGTCACGTCGACTATTTCAAAAGGTCCGCTTACGGCTGCCTCGCTGTCATTCTTTTTAATATCAGTGGCAATTACGTTGTCAGCACCATAGATGTCTCTAAGTTTCAAGGTTAGTTCTGAACCGATTTGACCTAAAGCACCGGTAATTAAAATTCGCTTCATTGGGTTTCTCCATCCTCTTTCTTAAAATTCGGAAGTATTGTTTTATATTACGCCGGTTTCCCTGCCGATTTTTTCATAAATGGAAATTGCCTTGTCGAGCATTTCTTTTGTATGGGCCGCTGTAGGCATATTACGAACCCGGCCTGTTCCTTTAGGAACCGTAGGGAAAACAATCGCCTTCGCATACACGCCTTCTTCAAATAACCGCTTGCTGAAGGTTTGTGTTAAGGTTTCTTCTCCGATAATACAAGGGGTGATTGGCGTTTCGCTATCCCCAATATTAAATCCTAATTCCTTTAAGCCCTTTTTCAAATAGCTGCCATTTTCCCAAAGCTTTTTATTTAGCTCTGTGCTTTCCATAAGAATTTCTATCGATTTAATACATGCCGCAACGTCAGCCGGTGTTAATGCAGTTGAAAATAAGAACGGGCGGCTGCGAACCTTCAACCAATCGATTAGATTTTGCTTACCGGCAACATACCCTCCGACAACTCCGATGGCTTTAGATAATGTCCCGATTTGGAAATCAATTTTATCTGAAAGGCCAAAATGCTTGACAGTTCCTGCCCCATCACCTAATACGCCTGAACCGTGGGCATCATCGACATATGTAATTAAATCAAATTCTTCGGCAATTTTTACGATTTCAGGCAGCAGTGCAATGTCTCCATCCATGGAAAATACGCCGTCTGTTATGACCATGATTTTGTTGTATTGGCCTGACTCTTGTGCTTCTTTTGCTTTCGTACGTAAATCCTTCATATCAGAGTGTTTAAAACGGATGATTTTTGCTCTCGAAAGCCGGCAGCCATCAATAATTGATGCGTGATTCAATTCATCGGATAAAATCGCATCATTTTGATCCATGACAGCTGATATCGCAGCCATATTACAATTAAAACCGGATTGATAGGCAATAGCCGCTTCAGTATGCTTAAATTCCGCCAATTTTTTCTCTAAGTCGAGATGGATTTTGAGTGTTCCATTAATGGTACGAACTGCCCCGGCTCCGACTCCATATTTTTCAATCGCTTCAGCCGCAGCTCTTTTTAATCGCTCATCAGTTGCTAAACCTAAATAATTGTTGGAAGATAGATTTATAAGCTCTCTGCCGTTGATCTTTATAAGAGGACCATTCGCGCTTTCAAGCGGGTCGATCACATTATAAAGCCCTTTTCCCTTTAAGTCCTCGAGATTTTCATGTAAAAACTGCTCAAGAGTATTACTGGACATGTTCACAATTCCCCCTTCTTCATTCGTGGCTTTTCATCGTTAAAAAAATACAAATGTCCTCGTGGAGCGGACACCTCAAACCTTGATGTAACAAGGTTTTCTACTATATACTTTATCATATTTTTAAGTAAATGTTCATATCTAGTGGACAACAGTTTGAAAAAATTTTTCAAACTTAATTATAGGTTGTCCTATTCAAAATCAGGATATTGCGAATATCTTCTCTTTCCAGTAAAAATCGGTATAATAAAAGGACACCATTTGAAAGGATGATTAAGCCGTGTCCCTTATCACTTCTTTGATTTATACAGCTATTGTCGGAGCCCTTTTCATTTACCTCTGTATCTTTGCTTACGACTTCTTATATGGAGAAAAGCAGGAAAAACAACTCAAGAAAATTCGGAATTATTATCAAAAGGAAACAATCAAAAAAATTGAAATGCTTGAGCATGTGGCACGTAAATATTCCATCTATCAAATAAGGACAGACAAAGAAACGCTGAAAGTAAAAATAAAGCCGGGTTATAAAATAGTCAAACTAGTACCAAAGAAACAATAAGAGAGTGTCCCGAATGGGGAACACCCTCTTGTAACTAATTTGCTTTGATTGGGTTCATCTTTGCGGCAAGGGAATTGATTTTTCTCAGTGATTCTGCATATTCAACTTCTAATCTGTTGATGATTTCAGCTGCCGTTTCAATTCGGTCAATAGCACCCACACCGTGCCCTGCGGACCAAATATCGCGCCATGCTTTGACGTTTAATCCCTTATGCATATCATCAAAATCAACTTTTTCTTTCTTCACCAAAAGTTCTGGATCTAGCCCGGCTTTTCTGATGCTTGGTTTCAGCATGTTGGCTTTAACCCCTGAGAAAGCATCTGTCAAAATAATATCCTCTTGCGTTGCATCAACCAGCATTTCCCGATATTCGTCATTCGCCATACTCTCTGTCGCTACAATAAACCTTGTCCCCATATAGGCGAGGTCCGCCCCTGCCGCTTGGGCAGCCAAAATTCCCTTTCCAGTTGAAATTGCTCCGGCAAGCACTATAATTCCATCCCAGAAGCTTCGAACCATATCAACAAAAGCGAAGCCATTGATTTGTCCGGCATGTCCGCCTGCACCGCTTGCCACCAGGATTAAGCCATCAACACCTGCCTCTGCCGCTTTCCTTGCAAATTTCAGGTCACTTACATCAGAGAAAACAAGTCCGCCATAATCATGAACGATATCCACTACGTGTTTAGGGCTACCGAGAGATGTAATGACTAATTGCGGCTGATGTTTTTTGATTAAGGCCAATTCATCCTGAAGGCGGCTGTATGAGCTATGTACCACCATATTCATCGCCCATGGAGCAATTTTCCTCTCAGGATCCTTTGCGCGGGCCGCACTAAGCTCTTCATTTAATTTCCCCATCCATTGGTCAAGAACTTCAATTGGCCTCGCATTAGGAGCCGGAAAGGAACCAATGACACCGTTTAAGCAGCAATTTTTCACAAGCTCGGTTCCTGACACCAGGAACATTGGTGCAGCAATCACAGGGAGCCTCAGCTGATTCCACCAGTTTTCAATAACAGATTTCTTCATACAAAACACCTCTTGTTTTGGAATTTTCTGAATAAGAAAACCTATATTTATAGTACCTGAAAATGAATAGGTATTCAATAAAATATCCAAAAATAAACAAAGACGAAGCTATTCGAAGCTTCGTCTGATAAAATCGATTACATTGCTTGTTTGACTTATAGCATTTTGCCTTGGATTTCTTATAAATTTTTGAACTGAAATCTCGTCCTTTTGCCACAGCCATTATCTTCGCCAGAATCCGAGACAGTTTTGGTGACGGATATGGGAGAAATAAAAATGGCTCCCCCGAAATTAACAATTCCGCCGGAAATCGTTCCAATTGTGATTCTATCTTGATTAACTGCCAATGTATCCCCACCCTAAATTTCTTTATCCTATCATATGTACAAGTTTGGTGGCTTGTTTACACGTCTTCACTAATTCTTATTTACTGACAGATTTTTTTCTAACATGACAATCCATTTATAGTAACTCAATACAATTAAAAGCAAGATAGGATCAAGAACAACAGCATGCCAAAATTTCCACCATCCCCAATGGAAATAACCCCAGGGTTCCGGAAGTAAGGTTAATAGTTCATACATTAAGATGGCAATAACGAAAATAACTATGTAAAAAAATTGTTTAATTTTTATCGAGTGAAAGGGAAACCAATTTAAATACATCATATTTACAGGGGAGACCACAAATAAATGAGGAATCAATCCTTCCCACTCAATATCCTTGCTAAAATACCAGTACGCGTGAAAATCAAACTCCATAAATACATCGAAGCAAACTTGGAACGCAATCGTAAAGGTCCAAATATGGACAATTTGATTTGCTGTGAGGGTTTTATTCGCCTTAAATGCAACGAGATTAAATACAACTATGGCAATGATAAGTCCAAGCATATAATTTTCCTTTTTATTTTAAATTGCCCCGATTTATTGGTGAACTATACATAACCTAAAAAAACTTCCATTAACATTACCCCTATAGAGGATGTCTGGGATGCCTTCCCGCATATGGACCAGCACCAGGTTCGTGCTGCGTTAGCCCGTGCGGCTTGAAAAACGAGCACATCTCACACCCAATGAACCAGTTAAGCGGCGGAGAGCAGGCCCAGGGTCGTTTATGTAAATTAATGATGAATGAAAGCAATTGGATTCTATTTGATGAGCCGACAAACCATCTGGATATCGGCGCAAAAGCAGAACTAAAACTTGCCTTAAAGTCCTATAAAGGAACTGTCGTTCTTGTATGCCGCGAGCCTGACTTTTATGAGGATTGGGTAACAAAAGTCTGGAATGTCGAAGAATGGTCACAATTAACGGTTTAAGTATTTTTCATAACCTCTGCCATCAGGCAGGGGTTTTCTTTATTAACAATGAACTTATCAAGTCCTTAGTACTTATTCTTGATAATAATTACCTATTAAGTAGGCTTCTTCCCAGGCCATAATTCCCTTTTTATTTTTAATTCGTCATTTTTCCTTGCATAGGATTCCTAGCGTTTTTTATAGATTTTGAATAAATTCATTAACACGTAGAGAATCACTTGAAAGTTGCATTCTTTTACCTAGGTAGGTGATAATTATAAAAGGAGTTTAAAAATATTGTGGATTTATTGAAGGAGTGAATTCCTTTGCAAACAAAATGGACATTACCGATTCTGTTTGTTGTTATGTTTTTAGTGATGGTCGGCTTTGGGATTATTATTCCTGTGCTGCCCTTTTATGCTGAGGAAATTGGGGCAAATTCCACTGAACTCGGTTTATTAATGTCGGTGTACTCGCTCATGCAGCTCATTTTTGCACCAGTGTGGGGTAAAATGTCCGACCGAATAGGGCGAAAACCTGTCATGATGATTGGGATTGCAGGACTTGCACTTTCTTTTTTTATTCAGGCTATTTCTACAGAGCTCTGGATGCTATTTGCTGCCAGAATTATTGGCGGCATTCTTTCATCTGCCAACATGCCGACAGCGATGGCCTATGTGGCTGATATCACAACATTAGAAAATCGCGGAAAAGGAATGGGCGTAGTTGGAGCGGCAACCGGATTAGGTTTTGTTTTCGGTCCGGCAATTGGCGGTATTTTTTCAAAAATCAATTTAAGCCTGCCGTTTTATCTGGCCAGCGGGTCATCCTTTATTACCCTATTTCTGGTATTAATTTTACTAAAGGAATCAAAAAAGACCACAAAGGAAGTTTCGGAAGAAAAGCAGTCCATTTGGAACGCTTTTAATAGAACGGTTTCCGTACTGTTATTCGTGCAATTATTTATTTCCTTATCCTTATCCGGTTTAGAAGCTACGTTTGCCTATTTTGCGAAGGAAAAAGCAGGTTTGGACACCGCTCAGCTCGGATATATTTTCATGATTATGGGCTTTGGGAGCGCCGTAGTGCAGGGCGGGCTTGTCGGAAATTTAACAAAAAAATATGGCGAAAGTGCCGTTATTCAAGGCGGCATGATAATTTCAGCCGTCGGATTCGGATTAATTTTGCTCGTTCATAGTTTTACGACTGCAGCTATTTATTTAACCATCTTCGGTCTTGGCAATGGCGTCATTCGTCCAAGTGTCTCTTCCCTGCTGACAAAAATGTCTACTACGGGGCATGGGAGTTCAACAGGCCTGCTTTCTTCCTTTGATTCTTTGGGACGGATTGTCGGCCCTACGCTCGGAGGATGGCTGTTTTCAATTGCTTTTAATCTGCCTTATATCTCTGGGGCTATCGTTACAATTGCAGCTTTTATTCTTTTCCTTTTGTTTCGCCCGCAAGTGAATACTGTTCATCAAGAAAATAATTGAGACATAAGTAGATGGGACATGCATAAAATGGGTAACGAGCAAGCTTATTGATAAAGGAGCCCTGTGCATGAAACAAAAAAACATCCTAAGTATTTTCGGTCTTTTGGCCACATTAGGTATTGCAGCCTATCTTGATTCACCATACTCATTATTAAATAAAAATTATGCCTATACAGCCGATCAGCCTGTTATGGCTCAGCCGCAGGATATAAAGACACCCAAGGACTTGCCTGAGGTTATGGAAAAACTGGAAAAACGCGTAAAGGTAGATGGCTATATCCTTGAAACATACGAGGAATACGAGGTTTATAAAGACAAAAATGGGAAAATTATTAAAAGTGAACCGACCGGAAAAACGGATACTTTAAAGTACTGGGATTATAAAAGCAACAAGAAAGACCGCTGATATATTGAACTGCACCTCCAAATGTTAGTTGTGTCTAACATTTGGGTGCCATTCACTTCAGCGGTCTTTTTCCATTTTTAGAACCCCCGATAAACATATTGCTCTTTAGGTGCCGAAGAATGGGACCATTTTTCTACTTTTAAATAAGGAATGTTTGTTTTGAATGGCTGATAATAAATCGTTGATATTTTTCCTTTTACGGTAATCCATTCATCATTCTTAAGGTTCGTACCCGGGGGCATGTCAACGAGCATTCCGAAAACTCCGGCGTCAGCAATACAATGAATAATCCCAAAGCGGAAAACAAAGAGCTGATTTTTATCAATGGTTTCTTTATCATTAAATACAAAGCCCTTAAACTCCACTTCTCTTCCAAGAAATTCTCCAGGAAAATTATAAATCGTTTCCATCCCTTTTAAATAATTTTTATCATTTAAAATAATGGATTGTTGGTTTACATAATTCTTTTTTTCTTTTTTCATTAAGGCATCATAATCGTTTTTTGCATAATAAACACTTGAATCAGGACGTAAAAATTGCCTTTGATAAAAAGAGTCTCCTTTTCCTTCATCATAAATTGGGAAATGGAAGCCTTTCGCCTCAACAATATTAGAATCAAGGGTAGCAATTGGAAAAAATAAGCCAGAGATAACCGGAAAGGCAAATATTGGATAGATCAGTATTTTCTTATACCATTTATCTTCTTTGGAATGGTCGTGGCCGCAATGACCATGGCCGCATGCTGCTTCCTTAGATTTGTCTTTGTTCAGCATCAATATCTGAATGATGGTTAAGACTAAAAGAGCATAACCTGCAGCCGCAGACAAATAGGAATATTTCATGTTGATATATTTGCTGATATCACCAGTCATATGCAATTTGAATAAAAAATAGGTAAAACCAATTAAGATTAAACTTCTAATCATAATGACAACTCCTTAAAACAATAAAGAGTACAAAAAGACTACAACAAAAGTGGATGAAACAATCATAAATACTAGACGTTTTTTAAAGGTAGCCAGCATCATCATTAAATTTTTCATATCCACCATTGGTCCAAAAACCAAAAAGGCTAAAAGCGATCCAGTTGAGAATGTAGTTCTGAACGAAGAGGCAATAAACGCGTCTGCTTCTGAACACAATGATAAGATAAATGACAAAGCCATCATAACTACTGATGAAGAGGCATGTCCCTGCCCGATTGATACAAGGGTTGCCGTTTTAACATAGGTTTGTACAGCCGCTGCAATGAGTGAGCCAATGATTAAATATTTTCCCATTGAAAAAAACTCTTCGACTGCATGTTCAAGTGTCTGCCAGATTTTTTTCCAAAATGATGATTGTTCATGTGCATGATGGTGCAGATGAAATTGTTCTTTAAAAGGATTTTCTTTATAGAAAAAAGCAATGAGACTTCCGACAATGATGGAAACAATAATGGCGCCAATGGCACGGTATAACGGCATTTTCCAATCGCTGCCAAAGGCGATATATGTCGCGAACAATACAACTGGATTGATAATCGGTGCTGTCAGCATAAACGCGATACCAGCAGATATCGGCACTCCTTTTGAGACAAGCCTGCTGACAATAGGAACAATCCCGCATTCACAAGAAGGAAATAATATACCAATAAAACTAGCAAAAATAACAGCTAGAATAGGATTCTTCGGCATTATTTTGGCAATCATTTCTTCTGTCACAAATATTTGAATAAAGCCTGAGATGAGGACTCCTAGTGTCACAAATGGTAATGATTCTATCAGGATAGAAATAAAAATGGTATTCATTTGTAAAAAAGATTGAGGCAAAGTAATACCGAACAAAGTGAGTCCTCCTTTCCATGCTATAAAACTCATGAAAACTACTATACTACCACACTTTCACTACGTCCAATGAAAATTATGGAATTAAGAAAAAACGGGGAAACCGCCCGGTCCTTTTTTGGTTTGCTCTATTAACCTTGTCTGTTGATTTCCGCTCCAGGTGCTAGCTTTCCGCGGGCGTGCCGGGGAGCCTCCTCGGCGCTTTTGGCGCCTGTGGGGTCTCCCCTGCCCCGTACTCCCGCAGGAGTCGAGCACCTTCCGCTCCAATCAACATATACAAAAAAATACCACAGTATCAAGCACTGTGGTGTGACAAAATTTTATACTTTCTTATCTTTTTAAAAAAGATATGGGGATTTTTTTAGAAAAAACCCATATCCTCTTCTTTTAAAGTGTTATGATGACAGGACCATTCTTTGTAATAATTAAGGTATGTTCTAACTGAGCAACGAAGCTTTTTTCAGTGATATAAGTCCAGCCGTCACCTTTTTCATATACTTCCTCTTCATCGGTTGAGATAAATGGTTCAAAGGCGATGACCATTCCTTCTTTTAGCAGTTCATCGTCCCATGGCTCAAAATAATTATAAATATGGTCAGGCCGTTCGTGAATTCTGCGCCCAATACCATGGCCTGTAAGGTTTTTAATCACCTTTACTCCATTGTTTTTGGCCGTTTGATAAACAGCTTTTCCAATACCGCTTTTTTTCGAACCCGGTTTAACCTTTTTAATGCCTGCTTCAAAAGCTTCTTTGGCGACATTACATATTTTCTGGAGGATCTCCTCCCCTTCACCCACAACAAATGAGATCCCGGTATCGGCGAAATACCCGTTTTTGGAGCCGGATACGTCCACATTCACTAGATCCCCTTCCTGAATGACCCGGTTTCCTGGGATTCCGTGAGCAACTTCTTCATTCACACTAATGCATGTATAACCAGGAAAATCATATTCACCCATTGGAGCAGATATGGCTCCCTCCTGCTTAAACATCTCGCCTGCAATTTCATCAAGTTCTTTCGTCGTGATGCCAGGCTTCGTTTTACGGACTAATTCATCCCGTATAGCAGCAACTATTTTGCCAATTTCCTTTAAACCATTAAAATCCTCTTCTGTCTTTGCGATCATGTTTAGTTCCCCAATCAAAATATTTTTCAAAAAATGCTTATGAATTAGATTTTACCTATACTCATCTAAAAATCCAAGTATTTATGTAATCTTTTCACTGCATCCCGCCTCCCGATTTCCTATATTGGTTAGGAGGAGGTGTACAAAATGAAAGTATCATATCCATTCAATGGCACTACAGATATTAAAATGATTAAAGAGGAATTAAAACCATTCGGCGGACGCTGCGCAAAAATCATTGAAGAAAAACTTGAATATCAAATCAAAGAAGAAAATGAAACAGCAGCTTATGAACATTTAAAGGAAAAAGGTTATATCGAGTAAAAGCCAAGGATTACTATCCCTGGCTTTTTTTGAACACTAAGTTAAAGTTCATTGTTGATTGGAGCGACTAAGTCTTTTATTATCTTATTGCTTTACTCCATCTTTATATTTTTTCTCCCACCGTTTATCGCCTAGATGCTCAAAATCCTCAGTCGTATTTTCCAAAACATCCAATAATAATTTCTTGGTATCGTAGATATGATCATAATAAATTTTTTCTTCATCACCGTTAATTTTGATGCCTGCAAGTGCATCAGAAGCTCTCAAAATACGGTGCTCATTAGCTTTTTCGTCTAGTGCTTCAAATACATGCTGAACAAATTTGGCAATGTCCTTATGTTCGTTTCCCACTCTAAGCTGGATGTCTGCTAAGCGTTTTTCCATGGTCATTCACCCTATTCAAAATATATTTATATAAGTAAATATATTAAGGATGGAAAAATATTGCAGTGATATAAATCGCAATTAAGCGTGTTAAACATTACTATTTTATGGAATTTAGAGTTTGATCGATGGGACAAATACAAGCAAATTTTTTCTAGTTCCTATGGACAAACAATGATTTTTTCTTTTGCAACCCAACTATTGGATTGTGCACATTCATAAAAAAAATGCATACACTTCTAGAAAAAATGATTAATTAGGGGTATTCAAATTGCAAAAATTAAATACCATACTCGATGACGGATACACCTTATAGTATGACAACAAAAAAAACTTGAAAAATTTAGAGGAATTTATCGTAAAAATAAACACATTGAGTAATGAGAATTTCGAGCAGGATATTCCTGCAATTTTATATATAGACAAATATGTAAAGTGGCTTTTAACCATACCTAATCTTAGATCCCTATTTTAACACCCTCACTGAGGTTTTAGTCCATGAAAAAGACTTCAACGTCCGCTTTATTCAAGACAGAAATGATTATCTAAAAGAACAGTTAGACAAACTCCAATAGACAGTTTGAGTATATGGTCATGTATCATATACTTTTTTTCGCCTATTTTTCAATGAAACTATGAAAAAAGGCTACTTTATTAGTACAACATCATCCCATGATACATATAGATGCAGTGTAAATGTTTATTTTATTTAAAGGAGGAAAAACTTTTTATGAATCAAGACATGATGAAGTCAATGGTCGGCAAAATAATCAAGATTGATCGGGGGGGTCCAGAGTCTAGAATCGGAAAATTATTAGATGTTTATGATGATCACCTTGTCATCATTACAGAAGATGATGGGGTTGTTTACTACAACACTCATCATATAAAAAGCGTTACGGAGAACGCAAAGGAACAGCTCGAATTCAATATCGAAGTTCCGGAAGGATTTGAGTTTAAAAAAGGATCGAATTTCCAAGACCTGCTGGATTCATTAAAATTCCAATGGGTTAAAATCAATCGAGGGGGTCCTGAAAAATTAGAAGGCGTCCTTAGTGATGTAAACCAAGATTTTGTTTCACTAATTAACAAAGAAGAAGTTGTTCGCTTGTCCATGTTCCATATCCGCAATATCAGCTACGGATTAAAAATCGAAAAACAAGAAGAAGAAAAAGCCGATAACCAAGAAACGCAAATGTCTTCTACGGAAAAGCAGGCACTTCGCCAGCGGGTTATGAAAACTGAAGACAGTCATTATACAAAGTAAACGTTGAAGAAACCTTGTCGCTTCTCGAATCGAGAAGCGACAACCATATTCAAAAGGAGGAAATTAGATGGGTACAGACCAATTCTCATCTACATTGGATTTATTAGTTGGATATAACGTAAATCTATATGTTGGTGAAGAAGTTTTTAAAGGAAAATTGATTGGTGTTGAATCCGACCATGTTATCTTAGAAAATGAAAATAATTACGTTTTTTATTACAGCATTGATCAGGTTCAAGCCATAGAGAAAAATACAAAGCAGTTCCAGAGCGAAGAAATTACAGCTGAATTCTTAAAAACGCCGAGTATGAAAGAGGTTTTAAGTTCCCTGCAAAATTCCTGGGTTTCGATTTTATGTTTAAACAAGCGGCAGTTTAATGGGATTTTAAGCCATGTGGATAAAGACTTTGCCACATTAATCAGCGGTGACAAAAGAATCTTAATCAAATTAACCAATATTTCCAACATTTTAAAAGGATTCATTAAAGATGAGGAAAAAACTGAATCGAATGAAGCCAACGACCAAAAGGAAGCTAAAAATGAAAATAAACAGGTAGAACTAACACCTAAAATTTCTACTGATGCTGCAAAGGATTATCACGTTTCTTCCACTTCAAAATCCAGTCTCGATCCCATTATTTCCGAAAACATGGTAAAAGTAGTACCCGAAGAAAAAGTGCAGCCAACCCGCGTTTGGTCTGAACCGATTAAAAATACAAGCGAAAATCAAAATGAAGGTTCTTTACACAAAGCAAGCGGTGAACCAAGGAAACAAAAAGAAGACATCGTTCCAAGCAGCAAAAAGACGGAAAAACAAAAAGATAAAGCATCTGCTGAAAACAAAGACTCCCGGCAAAAAGAGGAAAAACAAGTTTCGCAAAGGTCTATCAAGGAATCAAAAGAAGTGCAGGAGTCCCACAGGCAAGAACCACTTACCCCAGTTTACAAATCAAAAGATTTAGTACAAGCGCAAAAACATTCTAAAAATGAAAAAAAGACTGACACCGCTCAAAATAAAAAGGATGGACCAAAACACAAAGAGCAACCAATCAGAGCAATTCGATTTGCGGGTGAACCTGTACCTGGCCGTGAAATCAAAGATAAACCCTCTATTTTTTCCGGGTGGCCAAATAGAACCAGCAGAGTAAGATTTTAAACTGACAAAATAAATTTCCCAGAAAAATGAAGACAATTACAATACTCACCAGCGAATTCACTGAATCAGATAACATCCTTATGATATTTACAAAAATGAGTTGGGCAAGACCTCTTTGGGAGAAAAATAACCATTATTTGTCTTCAGGATGCCCTTCTCTTTTTGTAATGACGAATATTGAGGAAAGGGTGTGAATAAATGAATTTTAAAGAAAATATTGGAAAATATATAAAATTAGAAATTTCAGGAAAGAAGTTATTAAGTGGATTATTAGTTGATATTGGCAGTGATCTCTGGGTCCTTTTCAATGGAATAGATTATTTGTATATACCTGCAATCCATATCCAAAACTGGCATTTCCTGAAACAGGATGAAATTGATGAAATTACTTTCAACAATGAGCCCGCTCCGATCTATAATCACAATGAAGAAATCTCTCTTAGAAAAACCTTAACATCTGCAAAGGGTATTTTTTCTGAAATCTATGTAACAAGTAAACAAGCACTGCATGGTTATATTATCAGTATTATGAACAACTATTTTGTATTCTACTCCCCTATATATAAAACCATGTTTATCTCCCTGAATCATTTAAAGTGGTTAATCCCGTACACAACGAATCAAAGGCCTTACGGCTTAAGTAACTCCAGTTTGCCTGTTAACCCCAGCAATTTAACCTTTGCAAGGTCCTTTGAAGTCCAAATTGAAAAATTAACTGGCGAATTAATCGTGTTCAATATCGGCGAAAATGAGAATGTCATGGGGAAAATTCATGGAATCAAGAACAATTTCGTTGAACTAATCACAGCAAAGGAAGACCCGGTCTACTTGAATCTCCATCACATTAAAACAGTTCATATGACCTAAAAAGTCCGACAGAAATTTTACGCCGGACAAGTAAACAAGCTTTTTTAAAAACAGAGTGTCGAAGGACACTCTTTTTATGTAAAAGAAACGGACAGGAATTGTCCGTTTCTTTGAAAGATTTTATTTTTTCACATATACTGTATCTGATTTTTCTGTAACCCTTAATGATAAAAGATCGAAGAAAATTCCATAAAGAAAGGTTACAAGAAACATAGAGCCCATCATATCAAAAATGACATGCTGCTTGACAAAAAGCGTTGAAATAATGATTAACGAACCGCCGATATGGATACATAAATTATTTAATAAATTCTTATTTTTAATATGCAGCGATGCAAGCATCACGGCAAATGTCGTCAGCACATGAATACTCGGGAAACAATTATAGGGACGATCCTTGTGGTAAATCCATTGCACCAGGTCGCTGATGACACCTTCCCCTAGCAGTTCAGGCCTTGGAACGGTTGTCTGAAAAAAGAAATATATAACAAAACAAATGAGCTCTGCCACCGTAATCAACATCAATGTTTTAAAATAAATTCTCGTATCCTTAAAACAAAAATAAACCAGATAGCAAAAGATATAGGCATACCACAAAATATAAGGAATAATAAAAATGGGCAGGAAAGGGATCCATTGGTCGAATGATGTAGAAATGTCTATCGCTCCATTTGCCCGACTATTCAGCTTAGAATAAATGCTTCCAAGGAACGGAAAAACTGATAAAGCAAGTAAAAAGGGAGCTTTTCTAATTATATCCTTCATTCCTTCTCTTCTCCCCTTCTGTCACTAATTCTCTCTTAAACCTTAAAAAAACAAAAAATTTGTCGAACACACTAACCTAATCTTACCATAGCCAAATAACAATTTCATTAATTTCCCATCGTTTTCAGGGTGTCAGGCACCACTCGTGGACATTTCCGTGAATTTGTCCACCTCACACGGACACTTTCTGATAAAGAGAGAACCCTGTTGTCATTCAATAAGATTTCTCTTGTCCTAGATCATATCACTTTATAATATAATAAAAATTAAGTTTACAGATAATAACAATTTGTTGGTTAACTGTCTATTAATCATAGAAAGTGGTGGGACTTTTGGTAAAGAAAATGGAAAAAGATCAAGAAACGATAGACTTAATTTTAGGAAAATTCGTTCAACATACCAAAAAGTTTTTCAAAGAACTAGACTCAAGACGAGTTGCTGTATCGAATCATCAAATTAACAGGCAAGAATTATTGGAAGAAGGAATAGGGCTTCATAAGGCATTGGATGTTTTTGAGAAAGAATATTCTAAAAGCCTAAGCGCTAGCACTGGGCCAAGATACTTAGGATTTGTTACTGGAGGATCAACCCCTGCCGCAATCATAGGTGATTGGCTTGCAAGTTTATATGATCAAAATGTTATGATGACTGAAGACTCCATTGCTGGGTTTATGGAAATCGAAACAATAGAAATGTTAAAAGATTTATTTTCCCTTAGTGAGGATTTTAGTGGAACATTTGTAAGTGGAGCAACTATGGCAAATTTTATAGGTCTTGCTCAAGCAAGACAATGGGTCGCCCATCATTATAAGGTGGATGTGTCTCAACATGGTCTTTTTAAACTCCCTCCTATTAAAGTTTTTGGAGGTGCAATACATTCCAGTATTTATAAAGCATTGGCTATGTTAGGCATGGGGAGAGATTGTGTTCAACCTATTGATCTTCAATTAAATCGGGAAGCTATAGAAACATCAGTATTACGTTCGTACCTTGAGGAAAATAAAAATGAACCATGTATCGTAATAGCTAATGCCGGGACAGTTAATACAGTTGATTTTGATGACTTGTCTGCCATCGGAAAATTAAAAGAAAATTACAACTTTTGGTTACATATTGATGCAGCTTTTGGAGGATTTGCAGCGTGTTCCCCTAAGTATAAAATATTAGTCGAAGGAATTAACCAAGCTGATTCTATTACAATAGACGCTCATAAGTGGTTAAATGTACCTTACGATTCTGCTATGCAATTTACGCGGCATAAGCATTTACAAGTAGAAGTGTTTCAAAATAACGCTTCTTATCTTGGCAGCTCAATTAGTAATCCCGAGTTCATTCACCTTACCCCTGAAAATTCCCGCAGATTTAGGGCATTACCTGCATGGTTTACCCTAAAAGCGTATGGAAAAAAAGGTTATCAAGAACTTATTGAGAGAAATATTGAAATGGCAAGTATGTTAAAGGATATGATTGAACAAAGTGAACAGTTTATTATGTTAGCTCCTGTAAGGTTAAATGTTGTTTGTTTTACATTAAATCAAGAGGGACTTACAACAGATATGGTTAATAAATTCATTGAATTATTAAATGAAGATGGTCGAGTATTTGTTACGCCTACAATATATAAAAATACGCCAGCAATACGTGCTGCTTTTAGTAATTGGAGAACTAAGAATAAGGATATACACATAATTTGGAATGCGTTAACGGATGCTGCTAAAAAAATATATAATGAGGGTTAAAACAATGCGTATAAGACCTCTTTTTTTATTGAAGTAATCGTGTATGGCGTTAATGCTCAACAAAAATGTAATGGTCATCTTATAAAAAACAAGTTAGTTTTATCGCAAATTATAATAATTTACTACTTTGTGCTTAGGTTAATTCTTTAAAACATAGGAAAATTTATTTATTTTGAAGTTGTTAATGATGTAAAACTAAATATCTGATAAAAATTGACGATAACTATAATGGATGAGGATTCTTAAACAAAAAGGAGATTTCAACAGTGGAAAGAAATTACATCAACGTTATGGAAGAATTCGTCGAGTCTCTTGTTACCTATTTATTGCTTAGTCCAGATTTTCAACTGTTTTGCAAATGTCAAAAGTGCAGAACTGACATTATAGCATATAGTCTCAATAATCTGCCGCATCATTATGTAACTACTGAGGATGGAAGAAAGACAATATTTGAACAGTTAAATAATGATTCAAATAGAAGCTGGATAAACAAGAGAATCGTAAGTGCTATTTATCTTGTAGGGAAATATCCTAAACATTAGCAGCAATAGGATGTTTACGGTTTATTACATACATTTTGAGAATTTGAATTTTGGACCGGCCCTTGCTATCTCATCAATGAAGATAATGAGATAGCAAGGGTAATACAAAATAAATGTTTTGCATTCATAAATTCCTATCCTTTTTAGCTATTTCTTTAAGTGATAAGGAACTGTTGTAATAACAACATCTTTATGTCTATATAACCATAATCGAAGTAATAATGCAGTTTGATTATGAAGTAAGTTATGCCACCATTTCTTAGCAATAAATTGTGGTATCACAATCTGGATTTGTGATTTAAATTCTTCTTTTTCTTCAATTAATTTAATTAACCTTGAAAAAGGCTCTAAAACCGATCTATATTTGCTCTTCAAAGTTACCAGTCTGCACGGATTTCCCCATTCCTCCCATTTTGACTCCATCCTTTTCATAGAGTCATCATCAAAACCTACATATACAGCTAATAAGTTGTCCTGACATATACCTAGAGCAAAAGATAAGGTGTTTTGGACTACTCGATGTACTCCTGAAACAAGAACAATTGTAATAACCCTGTTTCCTTTAGGTTTAAAGGTTTTAAGATCAATTTTTAACTCATTTGCAATGTTTTGATAATGATGGTGAATTTGCAATGAAAAGAAAATAAGCAGTGGTATTACGATTAATACAACCCACGCTCCACTTATAAATTTGGTAACTCCAAAAATGACAGCAACAATGCTCGTGATTATTGCCCCCACTGAATTAATGGCAAATTTAATTTTCCAATGTGATCCTTTTACACGCTTCCACCGTTTTATTAAACCAAACTGGGCCACTGAAAAGGATAAGAACACTCCAATTGCATACAGCGGAATTAAGGAGTTTGTATGGGCACGAAATGCAATAATTAATAAACTTGCTACTGCTGCAAGTGCAATAATTCCATTAGAATATCCTAAGCGATCTCCTCTGTTTGTCAATCCACGCGGTAAAAAGCCGTCAGCAGCTACGATAGCAGCTAGTTGAGAAAAACCTGTAAATGTAGAATTGGCTGCAAGAATGAGTACTATAAACGTGAACCAAATGATAATTTGATACAAGATTCCATGTCCAAAGTACTCCTCAGTTAATTGAGAAAGCATTGTATTATTTGGATTTGGACTTATGCCCTTTACATATAAATGATAAGCAAAGCCTATAAGGGTTATTGATGTAATTGCTCCTAATGCAATGTAGGTTTTAATTGCATTTTTTTGCTGTGGTTCCCTGAAAATTGGAACAGCATTTGAGATGGTTTCGATTCCAGTTAAAGCAGAGCAAGCAGAGCTGAATGCTTTTAATATAAGTAAAATGGTTAATCCAATTGGAACTGTTCCTAATGGAGGTGTGCTGGGTTGTACAAAACCATGCTTAGTCTCATCAAATAAACCAGTAACAACTAATACCAACATACACACTGCGAACCCAATTGTAGGCCAAGCAAAAATTTTAGCTGACTCAGCTACCCCCCGAAGATTTACCATTAATAAAATAAAAACACAAAAAATAGCGAGGATTGTTTCATATGGAGCCACAATTGGATATGCTGAGACAACAGCTTCTAATGCAGCTGATACTGAAACTGCTACCGTTAAGATGTAATCTACCAGCAATGAACTTGATGCGATTAGAGATACCCAACGTTGTCTAAAGTTATCTTTGGCAATGGCGTATGCACCGCCTCCATTTGGATATGCCAAGATTCCCATGATATATGAAACGATAAGAATAAACAATAAAACAATAGTAGAGATTGTAATAGGTATAATATACCATTTTGCTTCGCTACCTAACTTAGTGAGTTCTGTTATTCCTGCTTCAGGGCCATATGCTACGGATGAATAAAGGTCAGCAGAAAGAATAGGCAGAGCAATATACCAAATTAACTTGTTGTGCTGGGCATGCAGTTCTGCCGTTCTCATAGGTCTTCCAATTAATAAACGCTTAAAACTGTTGAAATTTGAAATAGATAACCAAATGCCCATTACGGCAAGTAACGCCAATAACAATTCAATTACTTGAGTTGGAACAATCACAATATGTATTCCTTTCTAATTAAAATGAAATCGTCATTACTTAGTATCTGTAAAAAAACGAATAAGTATGTTTATCATCTACCTAATAATTCCAAACAGCAGTATTAAATTGGAAGTGTAATGGTGAAAACGGTCCCCTTGTTCTTTTCACTTTCTACAGTAATAAAACCACCGTGTGCTTCCACGAACCCTTTGGCAATAGACAGTCCGAGACCTGTACCGCTTTCACCACGGGTTCTTGACGTATCCCTTTTATAAAACCTGTCAAAAATATGAGGAAGCACATCTTCCGGGATACCTTGGCCGGAGTCTGCTACTTGAATTATGAATGAATTTGCTCGTGCTTCAGCAGAAATCTCCACCCTACCCTGTGCAGGTGTGTGCCTTAATGCATTGCCAACCAGATTTACAATAACCTGTGTCATTCTATCGGCATCTATTTGCAGATAATATTCTTTTGGAATTTTATCGAACTGGAGTAGGATTTCCTTTTCATCAGCAAGCCATTGTAACTGATTGCAAATTCGTTCAATAAGCAGGCGAATATCAATAGGCTGGATGTTTAATGGGAGCTTGCCAGCTTCTGCAAGGCTTAATTGCTGTAAATCTCTGACTAAACGGTTTAACCGATAAACTTCATCCGTAAGTTCAAGAATGATCTCCTCCGAAGGATTAATCACGCCTTCTTGAATTGATTCCAGCTTTCCTTGAAGAATTGATAAAGGTGTTCGCAGCTCATGTGCAACATCCGCGACAAGTGTCCGTCTTATTTCTTCATTGTGTTCGAGTTTCCGGGCCATGTCATTAAATGCTTCCCCAAGTTCATAAAATTCACCAGTGGCTGAAATGCTGATTTCCTTTGCTTTTTCCCCACTTGCAATCTGTTTAATCCCCATCATTAAGACCTTTAAGGGCTTGGAGATTTTCCTTGCAATAAATAGACTGAATATGGCTGCTGTTAATGCCGCAATCAAACCGCTGATTAGAATGGTTGTATTGGATGAATGAATGAACTCTTTTTCAAGGTCTTGCAGTTTGCTTTGATATAGAACAAGAGTCCCTTTTTTCTCACCATTTACAATTAAATCTACTTTTTTCCCCGAAAGATCCTTTCCAGCAGATCCAATTTTTGTAGCTCCTGAATCCGCAATTACGATCCCATTTAGATCGACTAGAAGAATATCATCACTTGACATGGACATATTCATTCTCATTCCGCGCATCATCATGCCATGCCCTTGTCCGAATGAGGAATCATAACTAAAAAATAGCTGCTGTGCATTCTTCCATGAACCTGTTTCTTCATAATATTGTTCAAGTATTTGTTCCATTCGCATCATATAATTGTGGGTGTGCTGGTCTAAATAGTCCTGGAAAGTAGCCCGGATCCTCGATTGTAAAAAGACGGATTGGCTTATTCCCATTAACAAAACAATCACGATGAATGCGATGATTAGCTTCGTTTGAAGTTTCATTTCTTTTCACCAAAACGATAGCCGATTCCGTACACTGTATGAATGTACTTCGGATGAGCAGGGTCTTTTTCAACTTTTTTTCTTAGGTTGCTGACATGGGTATCTATCGAACGTTCATATTGAACAAATGCCTCCCCCATCACACTGTCCATCAATTGGAGACGGCTATAGACACGGCCCGGTTTTCGAGCAAGTGTCACCAGGATTTTATATTCAGTTGGGGTTAAATTCAAAAATTCCCCTTTTACCTTTACTTCATATGTTGTTAAATTGATTTCAATGTCGTCTCTTACCAGAACTTCATCTGCTTCCTTAAGATCATCATCATTTGAACTCCTTCTTAGGACAGCACGTATTCTCGCGGAAAGCTCTCGAATGCTAAACGGTTTGGTAATATAATCATCAGCGCCCATTTCAAGACCTAATAGTTTATCTATTTCTTCAGATTTTGCTGTTAACATAATCACGGGTAGTTTTTTATGCTTCAACCGGATATCCCGCAGTGTTTGGAGGCCATCCTTATGCGGCATCATGACATCTAGCAGCAT
>CAYNUT010000011.1:0-52092 GCA_964400595.1 uncultured Neobacillus sp.
TTTTGTTTGTTTAGTTTTCAAAGATCAATTTTCTCTATCGCTCAAAAGCGACTTTATTATCTTACCAAGTTGTTAACCTAAAGTCAACAACTTTTTTGCTTTCTTTTTCGAAAGCTTGTTGTTTTGCAACAACAGATATTAATATACCACCATTAGTTATTCCGCGCAATAGCTTTTTTATGCTTTTTTGCTGAAGTTATAAAGTAATAATTTTCAAATTTTTTATTATCAATATTAGTGGGTTTTCCTTATTAAAAACTTTTCAACCACATTCCACTCATGTTTTGTTTTTTAGGTGCCTTATTAAAGACAATTTAACCCCATTTCACTCCTGTTTTGTCCTTTAGACGCCTTATTAAAGACTTTTCAACCCCATTTCTCTCATGTTTTGTCCTTAACAAGACTCATTAAAGACATTTCAACCCCATTTCACCCATGTTTTGTCCTTAACAAGACTCATTAAAGACTTTTTGACCCGATTCCGGATGAATTTTGTCCTCAAGAAGCTGAATCTCGGCTACAATAATGCAAAAAAGCAATGCGAACCTGTTACAGGCTGCATTGCTTTTTAATATAATTGCCTTTATTAACGATGACGCATTAATGGGAATAACAAGACATCGCGAATTGAAGGTGAATTAGTTAACAGCATGACAAGGCGGTCAATACCGATTCCTAGTCCGCCGGTAGGAGGCAGACCGTATTCCAATGCCTCGACGAAATCGTCATCCATCATATGTGCTTCATCATTACCCTGCTCACGTTCTTTTAATTGTGCTTCAAAACGTTCCCTTTGATCAATTGGGTCGTTAAGCTCTGTGAAGGCATTGGCATGTTCACGAGCAACAATAAACAACTCAAAACGATCTGTGAATCTTGGATCTTCGTCATTTTTCTTAGCAAGCGGAGAAATTTCCACCGGATGCCCGTAAATAAAGGTTGGCTGAATTAATTTTTCCTCAACCTTCTGTTCAAAGAATTCATTCACGATATGACCATATAGCATATTGTCATTAATTTCTACACCGTGCTCTTTAGCAAGTGCGCGTGCTTCTTCCACACTCATCTCTTTCCAGAAATCTGCACCAGTGTATTCTTTTATGGCGTCGACCATGTGAAGCCGGTTCCATTCTGGTTTAAGGTCCACTTCATATTCGCCGTATTGAATTGTTGTTTTTCCTGTAACTTCTTGGGCAATATGAGCAATAAGATTTTCAGTAAGGTTCATAATATCGCGGTAATCCGCATAGGCTTCGTAAAGCTCAATCATGGTGAATTCTGGGTTATGTCGGGTAGAAACCCCCTCATTTCTGAAAACACGGCCAATTTCGTATACTTTTTCAAGACCGCCCACAATTAACCGTTTTAAATGAAGCTCGATGGCAATACGCATATATAATTGCATATCAAGAGCATTATGATGCGTAATGAACGGTCGGGCAGAAGCACCGCCGGCAATCGCGTGCATCATAGGTGTTTCCACTTCTAAATAGCCTTGGTCATTAAGGTAACGGCGCATAGATTGAATAATCTTGCTCCGTGTAATAAAGGTTTCTTTGCTTTCCTGGCTCATGATTAAGTCTAGATAGCGCTGGCGGTACCGCTGTTCGACATCCTTTAAACCGTGAAATTTATCCGGAAGCGGGCGGAGTGCTTTTGTTAAAAAAACAAAGTTTTCAACTTTAACAGAAAGCTCGCCTACCTGCGTCTTAAATAATGTACCGGCAACTCCAATGATGTCACCCAAATCCACAGAATCAAAAATTTCATATTGTTCTTCGCCTACAGCATCTTGTCTCACATAAATTTGGATCTGGCCGGAAAGGTCTTGAATATGGGCGAAGCCGGCCTTTCCTTTACCGCGTTTTGTCATAATTCTCCCCGCAAGGGAAACAGAAATATTCTCCGCTTCAAGGGCATCTTTTTCTAATCCACCATATTGTTGAATTAATTCATTAGTAGTGTGTGATCGGTCAAAACGCTTTCCAAAAGGATCAAGACCTCTCTCACGCATAGCATTCATTTTTTCTCGCCGGACCATTATTTGGTCATTTAATTCTTCCTGACTCACATTACTCAACTCCATTAGTAATAATTATGTAAAACTCTTGAAAAAGACCACCATATTTTCATCATTTACATCATAATTATATTATTTTACATAAACTAAGAAAATCAGACATAAAAAGTTTTTTTAATATTTGGCTATGTTAAAGCTCATTGTTGATTTTTCCCGCTTTGTTGATCGGAGCGGAAGGCACGAAAACTCCAGCGGGAAAAGATGACCAAAGGAGACTCCGCAGGCGCGTCATGCGCCAAGGGGGCTCCCGGACTGCCCGTGGAAAGGGGTCCTTTCTTTCCAATCAACAGGCAAGTTTAACTAAGCTAATAAAAACAAAAACTGCCAGATATCTAACTGGCAGCAATCTTGCAGACAAAAACATTTTAGAAAAAGAGGCCTGGAATGTCAAATTTATCAGACTATCTCCTGGTTTTGTTCCATCTCTTCTACCTCAATGACCAAATCATTTAATAGCGTCACTAATTGATCACGTGTGTGGCACTCATTAATGGCGTTGCGCACTTTTGCATTACCGCGAACCCCTTTTAGATACCAGGCTGCATGCTTGCGCATTTCTCTAACAGCAATATCCTCATTCTTAAGGGCCATCAGCCTGTCTAAATGCAGGACGCAGACATCGATTTTTTCACGGACTGACGGTTCTCCTATTAATCTGCCTGTCTCAAGGTATTGGACAGTACGGTAAATCATCCATGGGTTTCCGAGAGCGGCCCGGCCGATCATGACACCATCAGCCCCTGTCGTATCCAGCATTCTTTTGGCATCCTGAGGAGTCTGGATGTCACCGTTTCCGATAATCGGGATGTTGACGGACTGCTTAACCTCGCGAATAATATCCCAGTTCGCTTTTCCTTCGTACATTTGCACACGGGTCCTGCCGTGAAGCGAAATGGCCTTTCCACCTGCACGCTCCACTGCTTGGGCATTTTTAACCGCATAAATATGCTCTTCATCCCAGCCCATCCGCATTTTGACAGTCACGGGTTTTTCAACCGCCTCAACAACAGTTGATACCATTTCATAAATTTTATTTGGATCAAGAAGCCATTTTGCTCCTGCATCACATTTTGTGATTTTGGGAACCGGGCAGCCCATATTGATATCAATAATATCGGCGTTTGTGTTTTGGTCGACAAACTTTGCTGCTTCAACCAGCGTTTCTTTTTCACCGCCAAAAATCTGCAGGCTCAAAGGCTTTTCACGTTCATCAATATATAGCATATTAATTGTCTTTTCATTTTTAAAAACGATTCCTTTATCACTGACCATTTCTGCACAAACAAGCCCCGCCCCAAACTCTTTTACTGTCAGGCGAAAGGCAGAGTTGCAGACACCGGCCATCGGCGCCAGGACGACAGGATTCTTCATTTCGATATTGCCAATTTTCAACAAAAAATCTTCCTCCTAATCTTTTGGTGTTAAATCCTCTATACTAATCTTTAAAGACTGAGCTATTTTTTCAAGTAAATCTTCTGTTGGCATTCGATTTCCCCGCTCAATTTCACCTAAAATTGATACCGATACACCAAGTTCCTTTGAGAAACTTTCCTGCGTATACCCTTTCAGCTTTCGGTAAGCTCGAATGCGTCTTCCCCATTTATCCGCTTCCATAATCTGACTCCTTCTGTATCTGGTAGTTCTTTTAACCATGCTTTAAGTGGCTTATTTGTTATAGGAAATCTAATATCATGATTAATTTCTAAAAGCGGAATCAACACAAAAGCCCGCTCAATCAACCGGGGGTGCGGAACAGTCAACTTCTCTGTTTCAATATTTTCTTGGTTATAAAGGAGAATGTCAAGGTCTATTGTCCTTGGCCCCCATCTAATTTCCCTCTTTCTTCCAATCTCTAATTCTGTTTTTAAACATTTGTCTATCAATTCAACTGGGCTTAATGCCGTTCTTATCTCAATTACCATGTTTAAAAATAAATCCTGGTCCTCGTAGCCGACCGGATCCGTTTCATATATAGAGGAATAATTTACCATCATGGTGTCTGGTTGTCCGGTTAAAATTTTTATTGCCTTCAATATATTATCATACCGATTTCCCATATTCGAGCCAAGGGCAATAAATGCTGTATTTTCCACTATCATCTACTCCTTGTAATTTCTACTGCAACAGATTGATAATGGCCTGGAATCGGCGGGTCCGGTTTTACCACTTTAACGGTAACCTCTAGAACAAGCTGGAACGCTTCGAGCACACTGGAGGCAATTTTTTCAGCGACCGCTTCAACGAGTTTAAATGGCTTCCCCTCAGCAATCTCCTTACATAGCTGGTAGAGCTCTCCATAGTGCACGGAATATTCCAGTTTATCTGTTTCTCCTGCTTCTTTCAAATCTAGGGAAACGACTAAGTCCACGACAAAACGTTGTCCCAGTTTCGTCTCTTCCGGAAAAACTCCATGGTAGCCGTAAAATTCCATTCGATTAACATATATTTTATCCAACTGAAACACCCTTCCCCATCATGGCATCCATCATTTTTGCCATTCGGCTTATTTCCTTCACATCATGAACACGGATGATGTGGCAGCCCTTTTGAATTCCATAGCAAACGGTTGCTCCAGTTCCCTCAAGCCTTTCTGTAACAGGGAGGTTCAGGGCCTGACCGATCATTGATTTTTTAGATGTACCGAGCAGGACTGGATACCCCAGCATAACAAGCTTATCCAAGTTTTGCATCATCAAGATATTTTCCTGATAATCCTTAGCAAAACCAATGCCCGGATCCAAAATGATATTTTCATCCTTTACACCTGCATTTTTAACAATGGCAATACTTTCATATATATCATTCAAGACATCACGGATGAATGATTGATAATGACGGCCGCTGCGATTATGCATTAAGATGATTGGCACATTGCACTCAGCTGCCGCCTGCCCCATTTTTTCATCGGCCTTTGCCCCCCAGACATCATTAATGATGTGGGCGCCGGCTTCAATTGCCCGTTTCGCCACCTCGGCTTTGTAGGTGTCGATGGAAATCGGCACTTGAACCCGCTTAGCGACCGCTTCGACAATCGGTAATACCCGTTCCAATTCCTCTTCTAAGGAAACGGCAGCAAAGCCAGGGCGTGTCGATTCTCCGCCGATATCAATAATATCCGCTCCGTTTGCCACCATTTCTTCGGCATGGTTTACGGCACGTTCAATTTGATTGAACTTCCCTCCATCTGAAAAGGAATCCGGCGTGACATTTAAGATGCCCATCACGAATGTTTTTTTCGAAAAATCCAATGTATATGGACCGCAATGAATCTTTTGCTCCTGTGTCTTACTCATCCATTATCCCCTTTGCACTAATTCTTGTTTTCATTTCTTCTATCATACATGAAAAAATATAAACAAAAAAGAGACAGCGGCCAATGCCGATGCCTCCTGTTCTTTTTATACCTGTTAATATCTTTGAACTAAGAAACTTTCCAGCGGCTAGTGTACTTCTCTAAACAGCCGCTTTTACTTTTCTATTCGTACTGATATAGCGGTGTGCTTAAGTAACGTTCGCCGTTATCTGGAATAATCGCCAGCACTTTTTTACCTTTTCCTAGTTTTTTAGCTATTTCCAAGGCTGCATGGATGGCTGCACCTGACGAAATTCCGCCAAGTATTCCTTCTTCTCGTGCAGCGCGGCGGGAAGCTTCAAATGCTTCTTCAGCTGCAACCTGAATCACTTCATCGTAAATATTGGTATTCAGGGTGTCAGGCACAAAGCCTGCACCAAGCCCCTGCAGCTTGTGAGGGCCAGGGTTTCCTCCGGAAAGGACCGGTGAATCCTTCGGCTCCACTGCGAATATTTTGATATTCGGGAACTTTTCACGAAGCACACTGCCTGCACCCGAAATGGTTCCCCCCGTCCCGATTCCTGAGACAAATGCATCAAGCGAATCCATTTGTTCGACAATTTCTTTTCCCGTTGTTCTTCTATGAACCTCAGGATTTGCTTCATTTTTAAATTGCTGCGGCATAAAATAGCCTTTTTCGGCTGCAAGTGCTTCTGCTCTTGCTATGGCGCCTTTCATCCCTTCTGGGCCAGGTGTTAACACAAGCTCAGCCCCATAGGCACGCAGAAGATTTCTTCTTTCTAAGCTCATCGTCTCCGGCATAACAAATACAGCCTTATATCCTTTGGCAGCAGCCACCATGGCAAGTCCGATACCCGTATTGCCGCTTGTTGGTTCAATAATCGTATCAATACCTGGTTTAATTAGGCCTTTTTCCTCTGCAGCTTCAATCATCGCCAGCCCAATACGATCCTTTACACTGCTGCCAGGGTTAAAATACTCCAGCTTCAAATATACCTCTGCACTATTTTCATCTGTTAAGCTGTTTAATTTCACAATAGGTGTTTGGCCGATTAAATCGGCTACTGAATTTGCAACACGAACCATAACGGCACCTCTATTCCGAGTAATTTTATTGGATTTATATATTATGAATTTACCAGTTTTATACTCGTTTTGTCAATCGTTTTAATCAATAAATAGTGTGAATTTTTTTAAAAAGAAAAACACAGAAAGCATCTCCTGTGTTCTAATTTGTTTTTTTACTTTTACCGTAAAACCAGCCCACTTCAGCTTCGTTCCAGAAGGTCGATGCCGAAGCCGGTGTCTTCATTTGCTCTAAAGCAATTTGTCTGCGGATTTCATCCTTTACCTCATCAAAGGAATATTTTTTACCCTTCATTTTTCCATTAAGCTTTATCAGTGCGTAGCCGTCCTTGACTTTGATTGGTTTGCTGCAAGCCCCTGTTTTTAACTTTGTGGCTGTTTCGATATATTGTTTAGGATACCGCTCATCCCCTTCACTAATATATCCAATATCGCCGCCTTCATTAGCGGAAAATTCATCGATAGACCTCTCCATCGCTAAGGCAGAAAAGCTCGAACCCCCTGCAAGCTCCTTTGACGCTTTCTCTGCTTCCTTCTTTGTTTTCACAATTAAGTGTGATAAATGGTAGGCATCGGGGACATTAAACAGATTTTTATTTTTGTCATAGTAGCTTTTTAATTCTTTATTCGACACTTTGACATCCTTCGTCAGCAGTTCTTCTAATAGAAGACTGCTGCGGATTTGCTCCCTCCACTTTTTCTCATCCATTTTTCCCTTTTGACCAAAGGGATTATTGGTTGTTTGGAGCATTTTAAGTTCGCGGTCAATATCCGGGTCCGCAATTTCGATATCATATTTTTTCGCCATTTCTTCCACGACTTTTTGGTCAATTAAATCCTTTAACACATCTTTCCCATAACGGGCTTCTAATTCATTCAGCCAATCCTGCCTGGTAATGGTGATTTTTCCTATTGTCGCCACTGCCTCATCATTGACTGCCTCACCGCCTGCCTCACTCGACTTTGTGAGAAAAAAGGCAGCCGTTAAGCAATTGAGCATAATGAGTGCAGCGATGACCATCCAAAGCTGCTTCCTCCCCAACCTATTCTCCTCCAAATCTGCAGCCTTATTTTGCTTCTTTTTTTAGTTCTTCTAATTCTTCTCTTGAAAAGTGGTATTTTTCATTACAGAAATGACAATGAGCCTCTGCTTGTCCATCTTCATCAATCATATCCTGGATTTCCTTTGCCCCAATACCGACAATCGCATCGGCAAACCTCTGTTTCGAGCAGGGACACGCAAATTGGACCGGCAATGTTTCCAATATCTTCACTTGCCCTTTTCCGAAAAGTTCATCTAAGATTTCTTCAGGTGTCAGGCCTCTTTCAATTAGCGTAGATATTGGTTCAATCGTTTTTAACCTCTCCTCCAACTTTGCGATTAATGATTCCTCTGTTCCAGGCATGATTTGAAAAATAAACCCGCCTGCGGCTAAAATCGAATCATCAGGATTCACTAATACCCCAACTCCGACAGAGGAAGGAACCTGCTCCGAGGTGGCAAAGTAATAGGTAAAATCTTCGCCTAATTCTCCGGAAACAAGCGGGACTTGCCCAGAGAAGAAATCGCGGAGCCCTATATCCTTCACAACGGCTAACAGACCGTCTGTTCCAACCGCGCGGCGGACATCGAGCTTCCCGAGCTCATTTGCTTCAAAATCGACCTCAGGATTGGTCACATAGCCGCGGACCTCGCCCTTTGCGTTACTGTCAACAAGAATCGGGCCGAGCGGGCCGCCGCCATCTATTTTAATCGTTAACTTTTCATCCCCTTTTAGCATCGCACCCATCATGACCCCTGCGGTCATCGCGCGGCCAAGGGCGGCGGAAGCCGTTCTCCATGTTTGATGGCGCCGCTGCGCTTCACTGACAGTTTCTGTGGTGCGGACTGCATAAGCTCTAATATTTCCATCATAGGCAAGTGCCTTTACTAAATAATCACTCATTACATTACTCCCTTCTGCTGCTTTCTATTGTCCAGCTGCAGCGCCTAGGGGCTCGGGTTCATAAGCCCCTTAGCAAGGCGCTTCCGCTTTTCTTATTAGGTTATCCCATATTTCTTTTATAGATAAGCTGCAGGCCTTTTAATGTTAAAAACGGGTCGACAATATCGATAACAGTGGATTCCTGAGCAATAAGGCTTGCTAATCCGCCAGTTGCAATCACTGTTGGCTTTTTCTTGCTTTGGTTGGTCATGCGCTTTACGATGCCCTCTACCTGCCCAACGTATCCATAGACAATACCCGCCTGCATCGCTGCTACTGTATTTTTGCCAATGACACCTTCAGGGCGGGCAATTTCAATCCGCGGCAGTTTTGCCGCTCTTGAGTATAATGCCTCGGTCGAGATACCGACACCGGGTGCGATGGCTCCGCCCATATACTGACGCTCCTCATTCACATAACAATAGGTTGTAGCGGTTCCAAAATCGACAATAATCAGCGGGCTGCCGTATTCATGAATGGCCGCTACTGCATTGACAATTCGGTCTGCACCAACCTCCCTAGGGTTTTCATATTTAATATTGAGGCCCGTTTTGATTCCAGGGCCGACAATCAGCGGCTTAATATGGAAATACTTTTGGCACATTCTCTCTAAAGCAAACATGATTGGCGGCACGACCGAGGAAATGATAATGCCATCAATATCTTTAAAGGCAAGGCCTGAATGGTCAAACAAAGCCTTGATGTTCATGCCAAATTCATCTTCTGTCCTGTTGCGATTCGTTTCAATCCGCCAATGATACTTTAGCTCATCGCCATGATAAACACCTAATACGATATTCGTATTTCCCACATCAAAAACGAAAATCAAATCTATCACTCACTTTATCCGATTTTTCTTTGTCCAGCTCCAGCGGCCAGCGGCTAATATACTTCGCGCTTCCGCTTTTCTGTTTCACATGGCAACATCATACCATAATTATTAATAGTTGAAAAAAAAGAGTGCTTCAACTAGAAGCACTCCTTATCCTTATTCAGTTTCCACCGGAGGAATCGGCGGTGGTACGATTTCTTCGTCCTTTTTAGAATTGATCGTCACCTTGACATCATCCGCTTTTTTCGCCTCTCCGCTGACCTTTTCAAGTTCAGCCGGCTTTTCAGGCAATTCGCCATTTTCCACTAAATACTTAATTTGTTCAGCATTTAATGTTTCCACTTCCAAAAGCGTCTTGGCAATGAGGTCTAGTTTATCGCGATTTTCTGTAAGAATCTTTTTACATCTTTGGTAGGATTCTTTAATAATCCGCTGGATTTCAAGATCAATTTCATAAGCAATCGCATCTGAATAATTTTGTTCATTATGCAGGTCGCGGCCTAAGAATACCTGTCCGCCTTGCGCCTGGCCGAATTGCAATGGACCCAGCTTATCACTCATTCCAAACTCGGTTACCATGCGGCGGGCAATGCCTGTCGCGCGTTGGAAGTCGTTATGAGCCCCAGTGCTGACCTCACCGAAAACAATTTCTTCAGCAACGCGGCCGCCAAGTAACCCGACAATTTTATCGAGCAATTCCGGTTTGGTCATAAAATAACGATCTTCCTTTGGCAGCATGACAGCATATCCGCCTGCCTGTCCGCGAGGGACAATCGTTACCTTATGAACCATTTCTGCTTCATCAAGCACTAAACCAATAACAGTATGACCGCCTTCATGGAAAGCAACAATTCTTCTTTCCTTCTCGGAAATGACTCGGCTTTTTTTCGCCGGACCGGCAATAACGCGATCTGTTGCTTCATCAATATCAGTCATGTCAATTTTCTTTTTATTCTGACGGGCAGCAACGAGGGCTGACTCATTCAATAGATTTTCTAAGTCAGCACCTGAAAAACCAGGTGTGCGCATCGCAATACTTTTTAAATTAACCGTATCTGCAAGAGGCTTATTGCGGGCATGTACCTTTAAGACCGCCTCGCGGCCATTGACATCCGGACGGTCAACCGTAATCTGACGGTCAAAACGGCCAGGGCGCAGTAACGCAGGGTCTAGAATATCCGGACGGTTTGTTGCTGCAATGATGATGATTCCCTCGTTTGCACCAAAGCCATCCATTTCCACTAACAATTGGTTCAAAGTCTGCTCTCGTTCATCGTGTCCTCCGCCAAGTCCGGCACCGCGCTGGCGCCCTACGGCATCAATCTCGTCAATGAAGATAATACACGGAGCATTTTTCTTAGCATTTTCAAATAAATCACGGACACGGGATGCCCCGACACCGACAAACATTTCTACGAAATCAGATCCACTGATGGAGAAGAACGGTACGCCTGCCTCACCGGCAACCGCACGGGCAAGCAAGGTTTTACCTGTACCAGGAGGTCCCACTAAAAGGACACCTTTTGGAATTCTCGCTCCAAGTTCAGCAAACTTGCGCGGGTCTTTTAAAAACTCTACGACCTCTACTAATTCAGCCTTTTCTTCATCTGCACCGGCAACGTCCCGGAAACGCACTTTTTTCTTATCATCGTTATAAAGTCTTGCCTTTGATTTCCCAAAGTTCATGACACGGCTTCCGCCGCCTTGAGCTTGGTTTAATAAGAAGAAGAATAAAATAAAGATAATCACAAACGGAATGATGGAAGTAAAAAAGGTTACCCAGCCACTGGTTTCTTTTGCAGGCATGACCTCCACTTTAGATCCGGATTTTTCAATGCGGTCGAGAATTTTTTCGCTGTTTGGAATATAAGTGACAAACTTTTCATTTTTCTCCTTTAATTCTCCGCGAACTTCAAAAACGCCTCGTTCAGGCTGCATTGAAAAAGATGCAACTTCATTATCTTCAAGTTGAGCAACAAATTTATCGTACCGGATGTGTTTTATCGACTCGGTACTCCCATTAAAAAAACTGACAACGCCAATAATGACTAAGAATATTAATAAATAAAAGATGGTATTACGGAAAATCCGATTCATCTCTTACCTCCTCCCGCGGGTAAAAACTATAATAAATAGTATCATAGTAAATCCTGTTAATTCAAGGAATTGCACTTATGTGACGGGCTTTTGAACTACCCGCTAACGACAAGGGCTTAATTCCTTACCAGCATGTATTTTTTACTGATTATTGCTGTATACTTCCGGTTTTAAAACTCCAATATATGGGAGATTCCGATATTTTTCAATATAATCCAAACCATAGCCGACCACAAATTCATCAGGTACGATAAACCCTACATAGTCTGCTTTAATTTTGCTCTTTCTGCCTGAAGGCTTATCGAGCAGCGTGACAATTTTGATGGATTTTGCTTTCCGGTAGCGGAACAGGTCGACCAAATAGCTGAGCGTCAGCCCGCTGTCGATGATATCCTCAATAATTAAGATATCCCTTCCTTCTACTGATGTGTCCAAATCCTTAAGAATCTTCACTTCCCCTGATGAAACAAAGGCAGTCCCATAGCTCGATACATCCATAAAATCCATTTCCAAATAGCAGTCCATTCGTTTTAATAAATCACCCATAAAAGGCATGGCACCTTTTAATACACCAATGGCCAGTGGAAAGCGATCTTTATATTCTTCCGTTAACTGCGCTGCCAGCTCCTTTATTTTCTCTTGGATTTCCTCTTCTGATACTAATACCTTTTTAATATCGTCATTCATCATAATTGTGCCCTCCAGAAGCAATATACTTGTTATATGTGAGTAGTAAATATTGTTTTTTTGCTGTGACTATTCCTTCTAATGAAGATCTCTTTAAACCTGGCAGCCAAAGAATGCAATCTTCCCTGTCCGTTATGACAGGCCACACATCCCGATCCTGAACCGGGATTTTTTCATCGATAAAGATATCCTTTAACTTTTTTGTCCCCTGCATTCCTTTCAGTGTCATTCGGTCACCATTTTTCCGGGTGCGAATTTTAATCGGCCACTTGATTATTTCTTGAAGAAACACAGCAGTATGGGAATCTGTTGCTGGTACATCCTGACCTGCATCATCAATTTTTATACTGCAGCCGTTTGGAAGCAGCAGCGTCCCAGGTTCTTTCATTTCAAAATAAAACGGTTCAGCCTGATTGAACTGAAATTGAAAGGATAAAGTTAAATAAGAGCGAATAACTTTTAAACCGTTGGGAAAATCAAGTTTCCCAGAAGGCTCATGATGATGAATTAAGTTAAATACCTGGTCGATATGTACAGCAGCAAGATCTGCAGGCTTTTCATTGTAAAGATAGTTTAATATTAGTTGAATACCTCTCCTTTGTAAAGGTAAAGGCACTTTCAGGAAGTCTGCAACGTCAATGGCAATTTTACCCTGCGCTCTTTTTGTGATAACGGTTTTCATCTGTTGGATCGTTAATTCCTGAAGAAAAGCTTCATCGCATTGTAAATCCTCACTGAACCTTTGGAAATGCTCATGTACATGAGGGTTTTCCGTCTTTAAAAACGGCAGAGCATGATGGCGATAGCGATTTCTGCTATAGACATCCGTCATATTGCTCGGGTCAAGCCTTGGTTTAAGATTGTGTTTTTTACAATACTCCCCTATTTCATCCTTGGTCAAACATAAGAAGGGGCGGAAAATGGTCCCTGAATGAAAAGGACGGGAGAAAGGAATTCCTGCCCTTGCCATCCCCGTGCTCCCCCTTGTAAGCCGCATAAGAATGGTTTCTGTTTGATCGTCTCCATGATGTCCAAGGGCTAAATACGGGTACTGATATTTTTCCATTATTTTTAGATAAAAATCATAGCGAACTTCCCTTGCTGCCACTTCCGCGCTTTTTCCACTTTCTTTCATTATTTTTGTTACATCGATTCTAGCCATTTCAAAAGGGATCTTTTCCTGTTCGCAAAAGCCTTTGACAAACATGGCATCTTCAAATGATTCCCGGCCCCGGAACATGTGATCCACATGGGCTGCGATAATAGAGAGATTCCTTTTTTCACTTTCTTTATTCAGAAAGTGAAGAAGTGCTAATGAATCAGGACCGCCAGATACACCGACAACCATTTTTTTGTTATCAAGTGAAAATGAATGGCGTTTTAGAAAGGCATCAACCTTTGGTTCTAACATATAGTATTCTTCCTTAAAATGTTTTTAGAATATCATAATCTTACCACTTCTAATATAACTGTTTCAAAACATCGGATTTACAAATGGTTTTAGAAATAGCAGTTATTATGATTTACACCATTGCTTTCTTTTTAATACGAATTAACAAGAAAGAAGTTTCATCCTTTACAGCAGTTTTGTAAAAATGTATATGGTATAGAAAATACCTAGTACAGCAGCAATGACTAGAAACTCCCGCCACTCCCGTTTTTTCTTCTTCTGCCGGTACCCCTGCCTTGTAATTGGCTGATTTCCATTGGCAGACAAGGGCATAGACTGATTCTTGGGTGTGCTTTTTGTTTTTGCCGGCTTTGGTGTTGAACTAGGTGCAGGCTGACCATTCATTAAATATAATAATTCTGACCTCATTTGCCTTGCTGTTGTGTATTGGCCTTCTAATGCCTTTACGATTACTTTATTAAATTTCAGCAGTTCGGGCTTTTGGCGAATGGCTTCTCTTAACTGGCCAATTCCGCCAACTGTTTTAATAAATCGTTTGGGATAGGCTGTATTTAGCATAATCATAGAGACAGCAAATAAGTCATAGGAAGGTTCCGCCCTCCTCGAGCCAAGGCCCCAGTAGCCGCGGTCATAAAATTCCGTGAATTCTTTGATAGCCCTGCCCTGAATAGTGGTGCCGCCCACATCAATGCATCTAATTTTCGGCGGCGGACCTGTAACAATCAGATTTTCCGGCTTCAAATCACCAAACACCCAGCCGTTTTCATGCAGCTTTCCTAAATCATTAAGCAGTTGCAGCATTAATACAATGGACCAAGACTTCCCTTTTGCTTGAATAAATGAAAGGAAATCAGGCCCCTGGATGTATTCCATCACATAAAAGGACAGAAGGGAGCCGCGGTTACTTTGCCAATCGTCGACATCAAGCAAAGAAGGCCCAAGGGAGGATGGCCCCTGGACCTTTGCAAAAGATTTTAAGACATTCACCTCAGAGGTGATGGACATGCCGTTTTCACTCATTTTCATAGCCACTTGAGTGTTGTTATGCTTAGCAAGGTAGACAACTCCATTTGCTCCAAACCCCAGTTCCTTAATGATGGTATATTTTTTACCATGCCATTTTCCAGAAATGATTGTCCCGGGAATAACCTTATATTGACTCTTCAAAATATGATTCATCATCACGTGAAAGCAGTCTCCTTAATGAAGGTTTTCGATCAAAGCTATGAAGGGCCGTCCGAATAGCAGGGCCAGTCGGAGTTATTCCCCCAGTTGTCAACTGAGAAAAGATACTTGTCAAAGATTGCAGGTTTGGTGTCCAATCCAGCAATTTTTCGACATCATTCTTTTTCCCGGGAAATACAAAGACAGAAAAATGATTTTCTCCTGTTCGGGCATTTAAGCTTAGAGACAGGTCAAGGAGCGCCTCCTTTACCGTCGGGAGCTTATGTTTCATGCTTGCACTGGTGTCGACAAGAATCAACACTTCTAATTCGACAGTTTCCCCCAATTCATCGACAACCTCCATGACCTCCCCTCTTTTTTCCGGAGGCAGATCTTCCATTGTTTGCGAGCGTCCCAGAATTTGCTGCAGTTCCCGATTTACTACCCCTTGAATGGTCTGATTCATGGCCTTGCGGGTTACCATTTGCACCGTTTGTGATAGCGCTTGAGCATAAACGATTTGACTGACTCCGCCCCCAGACAGTGCGATTCCTTCAATTTCGGTCATTCCTTTTTCATCAATGACATCATGCTCCATAACGCCAATGACATTGACCGTGATTCCCTGCTCCTTTGCGAGTGCTGCCATTGCAATCGGGTCATCGCCCTTGTTGGAGCAGCCATCGGTAATTAATAAAATCTGCCGAATTTTCCCTGTATACATAACTTTCTCCTCCACAATTGTTTTGATATTATTTTCGACTGGAGAAAGATTATTTATACATAATAAAGAAGAAGCCGGCGTAAAATAAGAGTTTACGCCCGCCGCTTTAATTTATGAACGGGAATGGAAGCCCATTTCGGAGTATTATGTTTAATTTTTGCGACTGTTACGGTCATATCATCATTAATGATTCCCGACCTTGAACGAATAACCTCCTCAAGGATTAAATCTGCAATCTCCTGGGGATCCTCCGTTTTTAACTCGAGTATTTTCCGTTTCATCCACAGATCATAATTTTCCACATGCTTCGGTCCTTCAAAGACGCCATCACTCATCATGATTAATAAGTCGCCAGCCTTCATTTGTTCGCTGACAACATCGACCTCAAATTCCTGGAGGATGCCCATGGGCAGATTGCTCGCTTGAATTTTATGAACCTTTTTCCCTCTTTTGATAAAACTCGGGGTCGAGCCGATTTTCAGGAATTTTGCCGAAGCATTTTTTAAATCAATCATCGCTAGATCCAGCGTGGAGAATATTTCATCTGTTGTCCTTAAGGAAAGAATGGAATTGACTGATTTAATTGCCACCTTTTCCTCGATTCCTGATTGGAGAATCTTTTGTAAAAGCTGCAGTGTTTCTTTGCTTTCGTAATGGGCCCTTTCGCCATTTCCCATGCCGTCACTTATGGCAATTGCATACTTGCCGAAGCCTAGTTCAATTGTTGAATAGCTGTCACCAGAGATTAGCCCGCCATCCTTGGCCGCATGGGCAACAGCGGTTTCCACCGTAAAGGCTTTTGAAGATCTGAATATCACATGGCAGAAACCATTAGGGTAGGCTGCGCACTCCTCCTTGCTCACAACGATGGTTTCTCCAAGAATATCGGAAAGCATCGGGGCGATCAGCTTTTCACATTCCCCGTGCCCGTTGCAAAATGGCACTGACATTTCAATGTCTACATTTCCCGGCTCCAAACTAAAAATTTCAACATGCTCGATGTGAATTCCGAAGCCTTGCAGGGCCTCCATGATTTGCTCTTCCTGCTTGTAGTGATTTTCTCTTTCCCGCTGTATTTCCTTCGCAAAGTTTTCCATTACCTCAGAAACACCTAATAACTGGTCTGCAACCAGTCTCCTGCTTTCCTGCACCTGCTTTTTCAATTTTTGGTTTGCCTGGAAAAAGGTCAGTTCCTGGCCAATTGTTTCATATACCTTTTTCGAGCGTGTGCAATGCTTGTCCCATTCTTTCGCAAGCCGTAGAGGAACATTTCCTTCATTCTGATCCATCTCGTGAATAATTTCTTCCATGCAGGCATAGGTTGTACTAAAATTCTTTACCCAGCACTGCTCTTTTTTGAAGCAGGTTTGACAGGTTTTTTCCGTTACGTTACTCATAAAGTAATCCATTTCCCGATCACTTTCATTATTATCGTTAGGCGGTGCTTCCATTTGTGAAAAGCTCTTGGAAAGGGCATGAAAGACATTGGAGAACTGCGCGACCCGCTGTGCGGTCACATCGCGCATTTTTCGCATATATTTTTGCTGTTCAGCAGTATGTTCCGGTGTTCCCGGGATATATTTTGCAAGTCTTGCGGTCAAGGACTGCGGTGTTAACAAAAATAAAAGAACGGCACTCGTCGTTTCCATGACAGTCTGCAATAAAGAGCCGCCTCCTTCTCCGTACATGCCGATTAATAGGGTGGCAATAAACAAACCGATGGAAACGCCAATTTTCTTCCCTTCCCGAAGCAGCCCGGAAAGAACCCCGGCAAAGGCCAAGAGACTCATATGATAAAAGCTTGATACACTTGCCAGGCTAAAAATTAACCCCGTGACCACTCCAACAGTCGAGCCAACCGTAGCACCGGCAATAAAGGAAAAAATCAACACCAAATACCGTGACATGATGTGTTCAATCGACAAATCGTAAACTTTCCAGCCGATGGTCCCGGTCATGATCGAGGCAAGAATGATAATTAAACAAACGATTTCCTCGGTCTTAAACAATTGTTTTCGCTTATTCACAGCCAGCAGGGGAATGCTTTGTAAAAAAATCAGCGTCAAAATAAAGGCAAGGCTTGCCTGAACACCCACCATCATCGCATCAAATAAAGTTAATTGTTTCGAGAAAATAAAGGCTTCGGCTAATTTCCCAAGCCCTAAAATGGTTCCGACGAAAAACGGCAGTGCTTTCATTTCATTGCTGAGCCATTTTTTACTGATCCGAAAAATCAATAAAAAGAGAACCGTGATAATAAAGCTAAAGGCGGCATTGCCCAGCGAGATAGTCGCTGCCCCTGCAATCAGACCGATAAGGGCAAGGGGCGCCCGATCTTTTTTGATTACATAAACAGAGGCAAAAAAGGGAAGACTAAAAGGCGTAAGCTTTGCCAATATTAAAGCCCGACCCAGTAAAAAACCAACAAATAGTAATATATAGCCTTTTTTTATAAAAAAAGAATCGAGCATGAATTGAAACTTTTTCAATCCCATCCCCAGATCCCATTTAGATGAATGGAGGTTTACTTCACCGACAGTATCTATTAAACCACGTTCTACCTTTTCCATAAATCACACTCCCTATTAATTCATCGTTGCAGTTTATTATAAATTTGCTAGATTCAAAAGTTTGTCAAATCAGTGAACAAACTAAAAAAATCGTTCGACGGTTTTCACTATAATCATTCAAATAATATTTATAAATCTAAGAAATGTCGTAATAAAAAACAAAAAAGACAAGCCCATTTGGACCTGTCTTATGCCTTACTTTAAATATTTATAGGTTATATAAGCAGCAAGTTAACCCCGTCTAGCTCCTCTTCCTCCACGCTTGGATTCTGTGTGGCGTTTTAAGGAAGATAAACGATCCTCACTATCTTTTAAGAATTTTGCCATTTTTGTTTCAAAGTTCTCTGGTCTAGAATTATTCCGATCGTTTGCTCTGCCTTGACGGGGACGTTGCGAATGTGAGTGCGAATTTCTTCTTTCTCTTTCCGGTTGTTCTGGTCTATCCTTAGCTTTCTTAATGGACAGGCCAATTTTCCCATCTTTTTCAACATTGATAACTTTCACTTCAACTTGGTCGCCAACTTTAAGATGGTCGTTAATATCCTTCACATAATTGTCTGCAACCTCACTGATGTGAACAAGTCCCGTTGAGCCATCCGGCAGCTCCACGAACGCTCCAAAATTTGTTATTCCTGTTACCTTTCCCTGTAACTTGCTGCCTACTTCAATTGACATAAAAAGAATGTTCCTCCTTAAGAATATAAAAAATCATACATACTATATATTATACAGAAAGAAAAAAATGAGTGTCAATAAGACTCCTTATTGGTTCATTTTTCCTTCTTTATCTTCCGGGATATTAAAGATGATTTCATTCTTCTCTGAGAAGAAATATTCTTTTCTTGCCAGCTTCGCAATATAGTCATCGTCATTTAGTTTGATAATATCCTCTTTTAAAATATCCCTCTGCTTTTTCAAATCAGCCAGCTGGTTTTCTGCTTTTTCCTTTTGGGCAAGTTTGGACTCTAATTTTGCGGATTGAGAAATATAACTCGAAATCATTAGATAAGAAAGGACGCTGGCAAAAACAAAGAACAACGAGAGCCGTCTTATCAATAATTTCCGTTTTCTGGCTGAAGCAATTTCTGCATATTCCTGTTGCGCAACATAGGTTGTCTGGATTTTGGATATATTTCTTTGTCTTTCCGCTCCCACTTGGCAAACCTCCTTGCCCTTATACCTTTTTCTTTTTCCACTTATTGATCCACTTTAAAATAATATTCCCTATAGTCTTAAATTTTCCTGCCGTTCTATTATATAACTTCTCGACGGATTTTTTAAGACCTTTCGGCAAAAGTTTCCAAAAAAGTAATAATATTTTTTGTAAAATAACAAAAATATTTTTTAAAATCGTCCATATTACTTTAAATAAAAATTTGACAAGGGAAAAGAGCCCCCTGCCAAGTGATAAAACAATAATCGTTACGAGATGAATGAGTCCAACAACGGGCTTATAAATCAGGAGATGGGAGGCCCTTTTAAAAAATTGGTAAACGGAGATGGAGATGTGAATAGCGGCCTCCAAGAGACGGAGGTAGATTCCTTTGAATAAGCTCTGATAGCCCGCAAACCCACAAATAAGGGCAAGAAAAATATAAAATCTGATTTCCCCATTATTCACAAGAAATAATGTATAAAAAATAATCAATGCCTGAATAACCCAAAACAACAAGTCATTAAAGAAAACGATCCAATGCTTTCTTTTTGGCCGGTTTAAGAATCGTTGATATGTATCAAACATAGCCCCGAATAATGAACCCATGCCAATCATCGAAAGCATGGTAAAAAATTGCGTAGAAAGGCTCATCGGAACAACTTGCTAAAGAAGCCTTTAGCTTTCTCCCCATGCTGTTCATCTAAATATACTAAGTCAAAGATCTTTCCTTTAATGGAAACAATGCCTTTTTCCACATCCAAATTCTTCATTTGCAGGTTTTGGCCTTTGATGGCTAAAAACCCCATCACCGTTTCCAATAAAAACTCCTCATTATCAAAGCTTTCCACCTGCTTCACTCCTGTAATATCAAGGATCTTTCTTCCCCGCATTACAACATCATGGTCTGGAATACTGCTTTTGGCTGGCTGGCTGTCATAATATTGGCTCATCATTCATCCCTCACAATCCTTTGTACAACCTTTTGGTTAAAATGTATGTGAAAGATAGGAAAATTAGAACCCGGTTTACTCCACTGGATTCTCGGATGAGCCTAAACGTTCTTCACGTAATATTGTATACATCTCCGCTGCTTCCTCTTTTCTCGATGTTTCCTGAATTCGGTCAATTCTAGCCGTTATTCTTCGCTGTCCGAGCCGAATCGTTAATTCGTCTCCTGCTTTTACAGTTGTACTCGCCTTGGCTTCCTTACCGTTCACTTCAATTCTGCCTTGATCGGATACTTCCTTTGCCAATGTTCTTCTTTTAATTAATCTTGAAACCTTTAGAAATTTATCTAAGCGCATATGTGCTCCTCCTCATCTACAGTCACAGTCCTTTTAATTTTGCTTCGTCCCAATATTTGTCGAGCTCTTCGAGTGTATGCTCCTCAAAAGTTTTGCCGCTTCCCATTACCTTTTCCTCGATGAACTGAAACCGGCGGATAAACTTTTCATTTGTTTCAAACAAAGCTTCCTCGGGATGAATCTTTAAAAATCTTGCCACATTGACAAAGGCAAATAATAAATCCCCAAATTCTTTTTTCGCAAACTCCATACTTTCTTTCGTTCCATCTAATTCCTGCACAAATTCATCGAGCTCTTCCTTCACTTTCGCCAAAGCAGGGGTGATATCCTTCCAATCAAAGCCGACTTTCGAAGCTTTCTTTTGCAGCTCAAAGGCTCTAAGTAAATTGGGCTGGCCCTTTGAAACACCTTCAAGCAAAGAAGACGGCTTGGGAGCATCACCCTTTTCCTGCTGCTTAATTTCCTGCCAGTTTTTTAATACTTCTTCTGAATTTTCCGCCTTAATATCGCCAAAAACATGCGGATGCCGGCGGACCATTTTGGCCGATAGGACCTCCATCACATCATCAATTGTGAAATAACCTTCATCCTCGCCTATTTGTGCATGGAGCATGACCTGAAGCAGGACATCGCCAAGCTCCTCAATTAAATGATCAATATCTCCTGAGTTGATGGCCTCAATGACTTCATACGTTTCTTCAATCAAATATTTTTTCAGCGACTCATGTGTTTGTTCCTTATCCCATGGGCAGCCATTTGGCCCCCTTAATTCGGCAATGATTTCTCGCAGCTTGAAGAAGTTTTTCCACAAAAGCTCTTCTTCTTGTACCGGCGGGACATAAACGGATGTGAGATTGGTGATAGAAATGTTTCGGTCGAGTTCGAACAAAGGCACCCGCTCAATCACTTCCTCACTGCTTCCTGCCGCTGTCACGATATAAACCTCATAATCGTCCGGCAACTTATCCATTAATGTCAGCTTGACATTAGAAGCGACAAAAGCATCGTATACCTGGCTGATGATGATATGCTGATTGATCTGTAATTGGTCCGCTCGGAGAGATGTGCCGTCAAGCAGCTGAAACCCTTCAACCGGGTCAATTTTTAAAGAAGAAAATAACGGGTCAATAAAGCTTTGCCCGCCGCCGATGATGATCTCCACATCTTCTTTTGGACCTTTTTCGATTAGAAGCTGGACAGTCCGTTCTGCCACAAGCGGATGCCCTGGAACGGCATAAAGAATGCAATCCGTTTGCGCCTTATCCAGCAATGTCTGAACAATTTCTTGATAGACCTTTTCAAATTGGTCGTGCTTTTCATACACAAAATCAAATGAAGTGTAGATAAAACCTTCTTTTTCTAATTCCGAGATAACCGGATGTTCCTTCGTTCGCAAATATACGCTCCCCGAATGCAATAATTTTTTATATACACCCACGGGAAGCTGCTCAAGGTCTCCTGCCCCTAAACCAACAATCTCAATTTCTTTTGCCATCGTTAACCTCGATCCTTTCGTGCGATAAAATAAGTTAATTTACTGCCCAGCGGGAAAAAAGCCAGCTCTTCTTCACGAAATACCTTTCCTCTTATAATAATCCAAAAAAATAGCATACCGCCGATTACCGCAGAGCTTAAAGCCTGAAAAGCTGACCCTGCCCTGCCCAACCCCAGTGCATCAGTCATAAAACCTGTAACAAATAAATAGCCTTTAAGGAAAACACCCATCGAAACCGCTGCCATCCCCGTCACTCTTAAAAAAGGAAAGGAAATAAGCTGAATCGGAAGCATCCTCATTAGTCTTACGATTAACAATATACTTATCAGTGCCAGCGTAATCAGCGAAGAAACGGCGGCACCCATTGTTCCAAAGACCGGAACGAGAGCCGCATTAAGTATATATTTTATTGGAAACGATGCAGCTGCTGCTATCGCCGGAAATGTGAGACTTCCCAGCCCCTGAAGTATGCTGATCACTGTTAAAATAATCGAAGTAAATAAAATAACAAAACTAAGAATGCCAAGGACCGGGGATCCCAGCTCATTCTCAAACAGCATCGTATTGGTTGGTCTCATAATGGCCCATAACCCTGCGGAGGCACCAACCCCTATCACGATGCTAACCTTTAGTGCCAATTGGATTTTATGATGCAAAAATTCCGGCTTTGCGGCCAGCCGCTCACTGGTAATGAGCGGCACAAGGGTCAATGACATTGAGGTCGCAGCCACTGTTCCTAACTGAATTAACGGCTGGCCCCGGTCAAAAATCCCTTTTAAGCTTTTGGCCATGTCCTTTTCGACCCCGCTTGAAACAAGCAAGGAATACAAATTTAAGGAATCGGCCATTTGAATAAAAATTAACAGCATCCCGCTCAAACAAATTGTCAGACCTTGATAAAGAAGTGCCTTAAATATCCTTTTGTAATCCAAATTATTTTTTTTAAAGAATTCAATCCCGGGTGCTATTAGCTTCCATTCTTTACGAATCCATAAAAACATAAACAAGATAAGGGTTGATACAATACTGCCTGTTATCGAACCAAACATGGCCCCGCCGCCGACAAGGTAGAGAGAATACCCTTTTTCCATGAAAAAATAAGATAAGACCAGAATTGTTAAAACGCGTATAGATTGTTCCCCCACCTGTGACAATGCCGTCGGTACCATGTCGCCCCTTCCTTGATAAAACCCCCTCAGGATGGCAACAATCGGGAACGTCAAATAGACAATCGAAACGACCCTTAACAGAATAGCGAGATGGGCATCATGCATCCAAATCGCGATGCGGTTTGCCCCAAAATAGAGAATGAGAAAACAAAGGAAGCCAAATGCCTGTAAATAGATAAATGAAATAAACAGAAGGAGACGGGATTTTTCATGATTCCCTTTCTCTTTTTGTTCAGCATAAAGCTTTGAGATGACAACCGGAAAACCTGTTGTCGAAAGGACAATTGCCATTCCGTAAAATGGGTAAACCTGCTGGTAAATGTAAAATCCGATATCCCCGACAATGTTTTGAAAAGGAATGCGGTAAAAGGCGCTTAATATTTTCGTCAATAAGGCTGCAATAGTTAAAATAAAGGCCCCTTTAAATAAAGTCTTCGATGGATTTATGGGCTTCATTTGTTCACCTGCCAATCATAAACTCCAAAGTATTATAGCACAGGACAAGCAGAATAATGTTTTAAAAACAGAAAAAGGCAGCCAGCGCTACCTTTTTTGTTTAGCTGTGTTAAAATTTTCGCTCCAGGCGCTTCGCTTTCCGCTCAAATCAACTTTGATAAAAAATCAACAATGACACAGCCTTTTGTTTAAATCAACTATCCTTTATTGCTCCATCTGCCTTGCTAAGAAGCCGGCGGCAGTTTCAACCGCCTTTTGTTCCACTTCGCCGAGGCTTCCTTCTTTTGAAAAAATAATCACGGCGCCAATCGGGTCACCATTTGCAATGATCGGTCCGATGGTATAAGAGGAAACCGATTCATCATTTCCTTCCGCTAATGTTACTTCACCCTGCTGGGTCACAAGAACCGAGCTGCGGTCCTCCATCGTTTTTTCCACTAAATCGCTAATATTTTTATTTAAATAATCTTTTTTAGAACTGCCTGCAACAGCAATATATGCATCTCTATCACAAATTAAAACAGGGTTTCCGAGGCTATCAAATAGGGCTTCTGCATATTCCTTGGCAAAATCGCTTAATTCGCTGATTGGTGAGTATTTCTTTAGTATGACTTCTCCGTCTCGATCAACAAAAATCTCTAACGGATCCCCTTCACGGATACGCAAAGTTCTGCGTATTTCTTTGGGAATGACAACACGACCCAAATCATCAATTCGACGAACTATTCCAGTTGCTTTCATCCAATGTTGCCTCACTTTCATCTGATGATTTTTCAACTTGGCGGACTATGTAATAGACTTTGATAATTGTCCATCTGCAGCGCCTAGGAGCTCGGGGTCAAGGCGCTTTCGCTTTTCTATTCGCCAACTTTGAACTTAGTATCTTTCATCTGGAAAGTTCTATACACAATCGTAATAATTTTTCACATATACAGAAATATTCCAAACGATGGATACAGATACCTTTCAATTGAACCGTTCATCAGATAAAATGGACGCTTTTTTAACTGTGCCCATTTCAGTTTATTTAACAGCGTTTTTTTCTTCCCTTTTCGCTAATGGAATAGCTTTAATCATTTCAATGGCAATGTGCAGCCATTCAGCAGGACTGTAATCCTTTACTTTAATGAGTATTTTCAGTCTTTGGCTATCCATTCCAGGAGTAACCGTATTGCCATATTGACTTCCCCTAAAGAATATTTTTGCCCCGTCAATCGTTTTCGTTACCTCTTCATTGACAAAGATATTAACATCCTGTTTGACCTGCTTAATATGTTCTACACCATTTTGCAGGGCATATACCTTCATCTCCGCAACCCGGAACAGGTAGGACACTTCATCAGGATATTCACCAAACCGGTCAAGCATTTCGGACTCCAATTCTTCAATATCCTCAAGAGACACGGCGCCCCTAAAGCGCTTATACATCTCAATTTTTTGATGTCCATCCTTAATATAAGTATCGGGAATATAGGCATCAATTTCGAGGTCAATTTCAACAGCTGCCTTCTTCTCTTGAACATGGTCTCCTTTTCTTTCCTCAATGGCCTCCTTGAGCATTTGTGAATAGAGGTCAAAGCCAACGGAATCAATGAAACCATGCTGCTGGGCACCCAATAAGTTACCCGCTCCCCTTATCGATAAATCCCGCATGGCAATTTTAAAACCGGAGCCCAGCTCCGTAAACTCTTTAATGGCTTGAAGGCGTTTTTCCGCAACCTCCGTTAATACCTTATCTTTGCGGTAAGTAAAATAAGCATAGGCGACACGGTTTGATCTGCCGACACGGCCGCGAAGCTGATAAAGCTGAGAAAGTCCCATTCTGTCTGCATCAAAGACTATTAATGTATTGACATTTGGGATATCGACCCCGGTTTCAATAATCGTCGTACTGACAAGAACATCAAACTCACCAGCCAGAAAATTCAACATAACGGATTCCAGCTCATTCTCCGTCATCTGGCCATGTGCATAGGCTACCCTGGCATCTGGAACAAGCATAGAAATTTCCTCGGCTTTACGCTCGATGTCTTCCACTCTGTTATATAAAAAGTAGACTTGTCCGTCTCGGGCAAGCTCCCGCTCGATGGCTTCTCTCACTAAAGAGCCGTTGTACTCCATAACATAGGTTTGTACCGGAAAACGATTCTCCGGCGGGGTTTCGATAACCGATAAATCACGGACCCCTAGCATTGACATGTGAAGGGTTCTTGGGATAGGTGTGGCTGTTAGGGTTAAGACATCGACATTCGTCTTTAATTTTTTGATTTTTTCCTTATGGGTGACCCCAAATCTTTGCTCTTCATCGATAATCAACAGCCCTAAGTCGCGGTAGACAATGTCCTTCGACAGCAGCCGGTGAGTTCCAACCACGATATCGATCGTCCCCGCCTTTAATCCTTTTATCGTTTCTGTCTGCTGCTTCTTCGAACGGAAGCGGCTTAACAGTCCAATATTAATCGGATAATCCTGGAATCTTTCCCTTAATGTTTCATGATGCTGCTGGGCTAAAATGGTTGTCGGCACTAAAAAGGCTACCTGTTTGCCGTCCGCAATGGTCTTGAAAGCAGCCCGGATGGCCACCTCTGTTTTTCCATAACCGACATCACCGCACAGCAAACGATCCATTGGCCTCGGTCTTTCCATATCCTTTTTAATCTCATGGATGGAGCGCAGCTGGTCATCCGTTTCCTGGTATGCAAATGAAGCTTCAAATTCCCTCTGCAAATCTCCATCAGGAGAAAAAGCATACCCAACGGCTGCTTCCCGCTCAGCATAAAGCTTGATTAAATCATCGGCAATATCCTGAATAGACGATTGGACTTTCTTTTTCACCTTTTTCCAATCACTGCCGCCCAATTTATAGACCTTTGGCTCTTTCCCCTCTGAACCAACATATTTTTGCACAAGGTCAATCTGCTCAACAGGGACATACAGTTTGTCAGTCCCTTGATAGCGAATATGAAGATAATCTTTATGAACACCGTTGATGACAAGTGTTTCAATTCCCAAATACTTGCCGATGCCGTGATTAACATGAACGACATAATCTCCGATTTTCAGCTCAGAGTAACTCTTAATTCTCTCAGCATTAGAGAGCTTTTGGCGGCTGACCGGCTTTTTAACCCGTTTATTGAATAATTCTTCCTCCGTGATAACAGCTATTTTTTGAATGGCAAGTTCAAATCCTGTTTGCAAGCTGCCCTTCATAATCTGAACCTTTCCCGGTATAAGCTCGTTGCCGGCCCCAGAAACACTTGCTTCTATCTCATAATCCTCAAGCACACGCTCGAGCTTTTTCACCCGGTCATCCTCCGGACCTAGGAAAAGAATTGAATAATGCCCTTTTTTCCATCTGTCGATTTCTGCCTTTAACAAATGCATCTGTCCATGAAAATTTTGCATTTGTTTGCAGGCAATGTTGATGATATTTTGCGGACTGGTATTCGCGACATGGCGCAAAAACAGCGACATATAGATAACCGGGAATTCCTTTCTTTGCAAAAGTGCCTGCAGGTCATGGGATATATGTAGATCATGTATGATTTGGCCTTCACTAAGTAAAGTGGTGTACCATTCTGCTTCTTCTTTTACAAGAGAATCATTCATCTCTTGAACCCTGCTGATTTCATCGATGAATACAAGCCCATTTCTTGGCAGGTAGTCTACTAAACTACTAGGACTTTCATATGCGAGAGAAAGGTATTTATATATCTGATCAGGTTTTTGGACATTTTTTAATTGTTCCAGTTCATAACTGATATTTTGTGAAAGCTGCAATTTTGCTTTGTCATCTTTTAATTTTCTCAGGCTTTTGCCTAAGCCTTCTTCAAGCTTATCAATAATCAGACTGTAATTCTCCGCTTCCAGTAGAGTTTCGGTGGCAGGACCAATCAAAACTTGCTTTACCTTTTCTTTAGAACGCTGGTCATCAAGAGAAAAGTAACGAATCGAATCAATCTCTGTATCAAATAATTCAATTCTGAGCGGATTCGCCTCTGTCAATGGATATATATCAATAATGCCGCCCCTGACGCTAAACTCGCCTGGCGTTGCAACCATTTCAGAGCGGGTATATCCCATTTTGACAAAGGTCTTCAGCAGTTTATCAACCTCGATATTTTCCCCTAATTGCAATGATAGCTGGTATTCCTTCCATAAGGCTTTAGGCGGGAGGATTTTCTTTAAACCGGCAATCGGCACAATTAAAATCCCTCGGGTCCCTCTGCTCCAATAATTTAATGCTTCGATTCGCTGAGCCTTTAACTCAGGGCTTGCAACGCTTAGTTCGGCAGCGATTAATTCATTGGCCGGAAAAAGAAATACCTCCTTGTCACTTACTAGATTGACAAGGTCGTCATAAAGTTTTTGTGCTTGTAATAGATTATGGGTTACCAGCATAATTGGTCTTCCCGTTTGTTCATAAATGGAAGCCGCGAGCACTGTTCGGGATGATCCTGACAGCCCCGCAATCAGCTGTTCCTTTAAACCTCCTTCCACCCCGGCAATAACGGAATGGATATCTTCCTGCTTCAGGAATAATGATTTTAACCCCTTCAAACTTGAACCTCCTCCCCCAAAAGGATTTACGAATAAAATGCTATGTTGAACTTACCTGTTGATCTGCTCTCTCAAGCAAGCGGCAAAATCAATCCTTAATGAAAAAATAGAAAAATGCTTTGGAGTTCCTTCCAAAGCTTGTTAATGAATAAGGAAATCATATTGGTGGTAATCCGGATTCCGTTCCAGCGCTTCCTGACAGTCCTCGCAAATGGCCGTAATATAAATATCTCCCGATGTATCATACGCCACCATTTCCTGTCTTTCCTGCTCTGTTAATTTATGAAGACCAAGAGTTTCTGAGTGAATCGACGCTTGATCAATGGAACCAATTTTTGTACCGCAGTGGCGGCAATGATAATGGATGGCCATGCCTGTCCCTCCCTAATCTACGATTCCGTATTAGTATTAACGTTAGAGGAGGAACTTATTCAGCCGGTTAATCCTTCAAAAATTTTGGAATAGATGTTTCTGATATCCTTTATTGTATGAAAGTACAGCTTATTTCATGAACAATTACTGATTATATTCGTTCATTACTTGTAAAAAGGGTTTTTTAAGCCACGCTTCACCTGCATCGACACTCTTTTTTACCGCTTCTTGAACAGGGAGTTTTTCGTCTTCACGAAAACGTCCGAGGACATAGTCAGGGACATTCCACCCCGGTTCAGGACGGTCAATTCCAATCCGTATCCTGTTAAACTGCTGCGTCCCTAAATGGGCCGCCGTTGATTTAATGCCATTATGGCCTCCAGGACTGCCTTTTTGCCGAAGCCTGATTTTTCCCACCGGTAAATCCAGGTCGTCATAGATAATTAATAAATCTTCTAAGCCAATTTGGTAATAGTCCATTACCGCCCTGATGGATTCTCCAGATAAATTCATATAAGTAAGCGGTTTAAGGAGCAGTACTTTTTCACCCTGATAAAAACCAATCCCGTATAAGCCTTTAAATTTCGATTGGTTAAGCGGGATTTGAAACCTGCTTGATAATTCATCAATGACTGCAAACCCGATATTATGTCTCGTTTGATCATACTCTTTTCCAGGGTTCCCTAAACCAACGATTAACTTCATGTTCCCCACCTCTTCCGGCTTAGCGGACTTTTTAAATATTTTTCGAAACATCGAACTCTCCCATTTCCTTACTCACTTGTTTATGCGGCAAAAGACGTAACCTGCAAATAGGTTACGTCTTTCTTTCTATTCATTACCGACAGGTGTCGTTTCTCTTCCTTCTTCGTTATCAGGATGGCCTTCTTCCTGCTGCTCGCCGGCATTTATTTCTTCTTCAGCCTTACGTGGAAGGATAGAGGCAATAACTTCTCCTTCATCATGGTTGATTGCAAATTCCGAACCTTGATATGGAATGTCAGCTATCAATAATGTTTCACCGACTTGCAAGTTTGTTACATCCACTTCAATTTGCTGCGGGATATTATCCGGTGCAGCGGTGATGGAAAGCTCATGAAGCGGCTGCTGCAGGACGCCGCCATCATTTACCCCGGCAGCCGTGCCTGATAATACGAGTCTCACATTGACATTTATTTTTGATGATTTATCAACTGCTAGAAAATCAACATGAATGATTTCTTTTTTGATAAGATCCTCCTGATAGTCTGTTAAAATGACATCCTGTTTGCTGCCTTCAACATCCAGAGAAATGATTCCGTTCCTGCCTACTGTTCGAAGCGTTTTGGTTAAATCAGCAGAGCTGACGTAAACCGGCTTGCTGGTAACCCTTGAACCATATATTACTGCAGGAATATTGCCGTTATCTCTGATTTCCCTCAGCGTTCCTCGCCGAAGTTCCTTCCGCTCTTTTGCCTGTAAAACAGCACTCATAGATTCGTCACCTTCCTATTTTAGTTGAAACATTCTATATAAAAATGCCCCAAAACAGGAGGTTCTAAACATAATTTACCCAAATTTGGACTTTTGAGTTTGAGAATTGTCCAGCTGCAGCGCCTAGGGGCTTCCGCTTTTCGATTTAATCAAATAACGTGCTGACTGACTGCTCTTCGTGGACGCGGATAATCGCTTCGCCGATTAATGGCGCAACAGAAAGGTTGATGATTTTTTCAATCTTTTTCTCTTCAGGGAGGGCGATCGAATTCGTCACAACCAACTCTTTAATTTTTGAATTTTGAATGCGCTCAATGGCCGGACCTGAAAGAACCGGATGGGTACAGCAGGCATATACTTCCGCTGCGCCGTTTTCAATCAAGGCATTCGCTGCAAGCGTAATCGTTCCGGCAGTATCGATGATGTCATCTATTAAGATGGCTACTTTTCCTTCAATATTACCGACAATATTCATTACTTCCGCCACATTTGGTCTTGGGCGGCGTTTATCAATTATCGCAATTGGTGCTTTTAAGCGCTCAGCCATTTTCCGGGCTCTAGTTACTCCGCCATGATCCGGTGAAACGACGACAATATCTCCACTTAAATCTCTGTTTTTAAAGTACTCAGATAAAAGCGGCACGCCCATTAAATGGTCAATTGGAATATCAAAGAATCCTTGAATTTGCGGTGCATGGAGATCAAGTGTGATGACACGGGTAGCACCGGCTGTTTCAAGCAGGTTCGCCACTAATTTTGCCGTAATCGGCTCACGAGCCCGGGCTTTACGGTCCTGGCGGGCATAACCATAATACGGCATAACAATATTAATCGTTTTCGCAGAGGCCCGCTTTAATGCATCAATCATGATTAATAATTCCATAATATTCTCATTCACCGGCCAGCTGGTCGATTGAATGACATAGACATCGCAGCCCCGGATGCTCTCTTCAATATTGATTTGAATTTCGCCATCGCTGAATCTTGTAACAGAGCTCTTACCTAGTTCTACACCGATTACTTTTGCAATTTCTCTTGCTAAAGGAACATTGGAATTTAAACTGAATACCTTTAAATTTGGATCTAAATATTGATTTGACATTTGGCCCTCCCGGAATGATTCCGCTTATTTTTTTAAATTTAGCTTTTCAACATAATTTTCTTTATTCACTTGATGTGCCCGGGCAATGGCAAGGCTATCGCCAGGTACATTTTTGGTAATTGTTGAACCGGCCGCAACATAGGCGCCCTTGCTAATCGTGACAGGGGCAACTAGGTTGGAGTTGCATCCAATAAAAACATCATCTTCAATTTTTGTCAGGTATTTATTTTTCCCATCATAATTCACTGTAATGGAACCGCAGCCGATATTGACATTGCTTCCTACCTCAGCATCACCGATATAGCTTAGATGTGACGCTTTGCTGCCTTTGCCAAATACCGCCTTTTTAATTTCGACGAAGTTGCCGATTTTCACATCATCATCAATTGTTGAATCTGGCCGGATATGTGCAAAGGGGCCGATATTAACCTTTGCTCCAATGGAACTATTATAGGCAGCAGATTGACGGATTACTGTTTCGCTGCCTATTTCGCAGGAATCAATTTCTGTGTTAGGGCCGATTTGGCACTCTGCACCGATAATCGTTTTTCCTTTCAGGATTGTTCCCGGGTAGATTACCGTATCCTGGCCGATTACTACATCTGTTTCGATATAGGTATTAGCGGGATCGATAATCGTCACGCCGTTACGCATTTGGGCCTCATTTAGTCTGGCCCGCATGATTCGCTCTGCTTCCGCTAAGGCAACCCGGTCATTGACACCTAAAGTCTCACTTATGTCATTTGTTTGGTAGGCCGTAACGACTTCACCTTGCTTTTGCAAAATTTCAATGACATCCGGTAAATAGTACTCGCCCTGAACATTATCATTTGTCACATTTTTTAATGCTTCAAATAGGGCAGCATTATCAAAGCAATAGGTGCCGGTATTAATTTCATTTACCTTACATTCTTCTTCCGTGGCATCCTTGTGCTCGACGATTTTTTCAACCAGGCCGTTTTCATTGCGGATAATGCGGCCATAGCCTGTCGGGTCATCTATTCTTGCGGTCAGCACGGTCGCTTTTGCCGCTGATTGCTCATGATGCATAAACAAAGCTTCCATCGTTTCCGCCTTAATTAATGGAGTATCACCGCAAACAACAATGGTTACTCCCTCTTTTCCTTCGAGGATACCGGCAGCCTGCATAACTGCATGGGCCGTTCCAAGCTGAGACTCCTGCAGGGCATAAAGACTTCTGTTTCCTAATCCAGCTTGTACCATTTCAGCGCCATGGCCAGTAATCGTGACGATTTCTTGCATATTCAGCTTTGTTACTTGGTCCATAACATGCTCAACCATCGGCTTGCCGCATACAAGATGTAAGACTTTATAAAGCTTTGATTTCATCCGCGTTCCTTGTCCTGCGGCCAAAATCACAGCATAGCGATTAGACATGAACAGTCCTCCAATTTTAAACCTTTTTATCCATTAAAAATATTAACTTAAAAGAAACTTCTTTTCAAGAAAGGAAAAATATATATCTAAGATTGGAATAGGGAGGATATAAGCGGGGCGTAGGACGGGGCGGAATTTTAAACATAAAAAAGAGCCTTCATAGAAGAAAGGCCCCAGTTGTAAAATTCCTTAGGAAGCTCCGGCTTCTTCAAATTCAACTTCCAATTCACCTAATCGGTGGTACTCAGCCAAAACAGCTTCTTGAATTTTACCGCGTGTTCCAGAATTGATTGGATGCGCAATATCACGAAATTCTCCATCAGGAGTACGTTTACTTGGCATTGCCACAAATAAACCATTATTTCCGTCAATAACGCGGATGTCATGAACAACAAATTCATTGTCTAATGTAATTGAAGCTATTGCTCTCATACGTCCATCCGTGTTAACGCGGCGTAATCTTACGTCAGTTACCTCCATGTGCTCACACCCTTTTCTGAAAGATAAAAAGCTAGTAAATAAATTCAACAATAATTTGCACATTCCTTCTATAATTTAGAAATTTTTTTGAAAAATAGGGCAAATTAGTGAACTTTTGTAAAAAAAATCTAACTTTTTACAGTCAAAAAGCTTATTTAACGAGTGCCACAACTTCAATTTCGACTAAAGCATCCTTTGGCAGCCGGGAAACCTCTACACAGGACCTCGCTGGTTTATGGGCAGCAAAATATTCCCCGTATACTTCATTTACTGCAGAAAAATCATCCATATTTTTAATAAAAACAGTTGCCTTAACCACCGTTTCTAATGACGCACCCGCCTCACCCAAGACAGCCTGTAAATTACGAAACACCTGATAGGTTTGTTCTTTAATATCGCCTGTCACCATAGCTCCATCAACAGTTAATGGAATTTGTCCAGAGCTGTAAAACATATTGTTGACAATAATCCCCTGCGAATAAGGACCGATAGCGGCCGGTGCTTGGTTGGTTTGCACATATTTCATTTGGATATCCCCCGTTTGATTATTTAAAATAGTTTCCTGGCTGCACACTGATTTGTTTTTCCTTTACATCCACATCAGCTAATTGTATAAGTGATAAATATTCATCAACCAGACGTTCCTGGATTTTTTCAGCCTCTACTAATACGGCAATACCGGCAACATGGGCATTAAATTCTTCAAGCATGCTGATCATCCCGATAATCGTTCCTCCAGCCTTCATGAAATCATCGACAATCAGGACATTCGAGCCCTCTTTAATGCTCCGCTTGGCGAGGACCATAGTCTGAATTCGCTTGGCTGACCCGGATACATAATTAATACTGACGGTCGGGCCCTCTGTTACCTTGCTGTCTCTTCTGGCAATGACGACTGGAACATTTAACTGGCTTGCCGCGGCATAGGCAAGCGGGATGCCCTTTGTGGCAACCGTCATGACCAAATCCACTTTTTCCTCAGCGTATGCCGATGCAATCATCCTTCCCGCCTTTTGGACAATCTGAGGATTTCCTAGGATATCAGTCAAATATAAATAACCCCCGGGTAAAAGCCGGTCGGAATCTGCCATTAACCCGCAAAGCTCGGTGACAAAAAGTTCCGCTTCAATTGGACTGACTTTTGCGCAAAATTTAACACCGCCGGCAGCCCCCGGCACAGTCTGCAGTGTACCAATTCCTCTTTGTTCAAATGTCTCTTTGACAATGGCTAAATCCTCACTGATAGAAGATTTGGCAGATGTATAGCGCTCAGCAAAAAAAGTGAGCGGCACTAACTGGCGAGGATGCTCCAATAAATAATTTGTCATATCAATTAGACGTTCACTGCGGCGAAATTTCATAATTAACCCCCGAAACACGAATATTCTAATTAAAGAATACCACTATTATCCGTTTTCAATCAAGTGAGTGCCGTTCTCCCAGCATTCTGACGGCAAATACTTGATCACAGAATCCTCTTAAACCATTATAAATTCGGTGCATTCTTGAATCATGCTGAACAATGCCAAAAACAGTCGGCCCGCTTCCGCTCATTAATACAGCGTCTGCACCAAATCGTTTCATTTGTTCCTTTATTTGAGCTACCTCAGGATGGAGATTTAATGTCACTTCTTCCAAGACATTGCCAACATTATGGCATACCTTCTGGTAGTCATTCTCCTTAATGGCAGCAATCATTTCGCTAATATTCGGATGGATCATACCATTCAAATCTAACCTTCGGTATACTTCCGCCGTAGATACACCGATAAATGGCTTGGCTAGAATCACCCAGCAGGTTGGCGGGGCAGGAAGCTCGGTGATGATTTCTCCTCTCCCTTGTGCTAAGGCTGTGCCGCCATAGACACAAAATGAAACATCTGAGCCAATCTCACTCCCCAGCTCAGCCAGCTCATCTAATGATAAACCAAGATCCCATAGCTTGTTCAAGCCCCTTAAGGCAGCTGCAGCATCGCTGGAGCCACCTGCAAGTCCTGCAGCAACAGGTATCGTTTTTTCAATCGAGATGATGACCCCTTTTTTTACATCAAATCGGTCTTTTAACAGCTGTGCCGCTTGATAAGCCAAGTTTCTCTGGTCGTCAGGAACATAGCGATTATGGGAAAGAATATGTATTTTATCTTGATTTAACAAGGTTAGTTCTACCCGATCGGCCAAATCAATAGTGGTCATAATCATTTCAACTTCATGATATCCATCGGGACGTTTATGTAAAACATCTAATGCTAAATTAATTTTTGCCGGTGCTTTTACTAAAAGCTTCACTAGGCCCACCTACTTTTGTAATGTCAGCAATTTCTCCAATTCCACATTGTCCAGCTTATAGCGCCTACTGTCCAGTGTACTTCGCTAAACAGGCGCTAACACTTTTCGTTTTTTTGTCCTATTTTACCACAAAACGATAAATGTAAGACGTTGGATATGAGATAATCATAATAAATTCAATATTTTATCATTTCTTTTGAAAAACTTAAAGGCCGGGAGAAGAATCCCCCGGCCCTTGCTGTGATAAATTATGATTTGTTTAAATAGAAAAAAGCGGAAGCACCTGGCTCAGCCTCGGCAAGCGCTTGAGGGCCTGACGTTGAAGTCGTTCTTTGACTTCAGCGTCAGGACCGAAGCGTCTCGAGGGGCTAGGCGCTGCAGCTAGACATTAAAAGCTTCAAGAGTTAAGATTTGTGACTGCGGCTGGCCATCTGTTCTTCGGCCAGTTCAATAGCACGCTTTACCATATTACCTGCATCCCTTGCCCGGATGCCGCCCCATCCCTCTTGCTGGACGACATCATAGAAACCCAGCTCTTTTGCCAGTTCTTCTTTAAAACGCTCGGACATGATCCCTCTTCTTCTGCCCATCTAAACAACCCCTTCCCTATCACAGCATTCTTAGTATGAGATAAAAGATATTTTTTATAATGTGTTCTTTCAAGGACAGCAAAAAGCAGTAAACCGGGAGTTTACTGCTTCTCATTACTTATATTTTTAACTTAAAGCCACATGTCCTGCTGCATCTTCATAGAAGGTAATTTGAACCGTTTCTGTCAGCACATCGGCATAACTATAAGAAACTCGTTCAAATGCATTTTCATCTTGGTCAAGTTCAATAACAAATACAGATGGGTACGTTTCGGCTAATACACCGGAACGCTCGATTGTTTTCCTGCGTCCTCCGTTTGCCTTTAATAACAATCTTTTCCCTAAGTTTGAATCTAGAGCCTTTTTAATATCGGCTAAGGTTTTTGGCATTCGGTCCACCTCACTATGTAAAGTATATCATACTGACATAGTTCTGTCAAACAAAAATATAAATTATATCAGTCCGACAAATTGATTGTCAATATATTTTATTCCACTTTTTCTTCTAAATTTCAACATTTTTAGCGTTGCCCTATTCGTATAGGATTATGTAAAAGAATAAGCCTTTGATTAATAATAGGCTTATTCATCTTTTACAGGGTGATAAGGCATTCCGGTTCTGAGTACACCCTTTGTTTCAATGCCGCCTAATCCTTTTTCTCCTGTCAGGGTATTTCGCAAGACATCCCAGACATTAATTCTCTCCATGAACGGGGTAAAGCTTATTTTTGCGACAATATAAACGGGGTCAAGGGCATGTATATTAATTCTTGATGGGGAACTTGCGAAGTTTGCACCTGCATGAATTAACGATTCAAAGTGTGACTGGCAGGCACCCGCAAAGATAACAAGTTGATCTAAATGGGGAATCTTTTTCCTCGCCTCTTTTACAGTTTGCACAAAATGCTTAGAATGACGGTAGGCATTGATATCAGTCATTTTTCCCTTAGCCTTAGAATAGGCATCATGTCCAGTAATAACAAGGATGTCAGGACGATAATAATCAATCAGTTCTCCGATTTTGTTTGGCATTTCTTTCTCATTGCAATGAATGCCTAAAACAGGAACCCCAATCTTTTCATATAGCGTCATACATTTTTTTAAGTAAGATGGATCGCCGTCCAAATGGAGGACTCTCCCGGGGATTTGAAAAAAATTGCCCGGCTTTTCATAACCAGCCGTTGCTGCATACTCCTGTCGTTCTCTTAATAAATCAACATCCTGCGTAAATAGCCGTAATGACTGCTCTTCAAGTGTCCGATATTCCTGTGTGAGTTTATTTCTTTGCGATTGATTGAGGACGATTAAATCGTTATATGGCGCATCCGCGACAAGGCGGAAATCTTCCCCGTAAAGAATAGCAATCTTCTGGTCGTTGATGATTCGAATATCGATAACACGGAATAAAATATCGCATTGGTACGAACGCCTGCCGACAATATCCATTATTTTTATTTCCACTGCCGTCACTCCAATTAGACCAGCTGAGAAAAGCGCAAGCGCCCTGGTCAGCGGCGTATGGCCTGGAGCTCTCCAACTGAGATAAAGGAAACACGAAGAGTAAAGCGATTCGATGTTGACTTATCGTAGGGCGGAGAGCGAAGGACACTAGACGCTAGGGCGCTGGAGCTGGACAATTCTCAAAGTCGAATAATTTATACTTTCTTATTCTGAAATAAAGGCCTTTCATCTATAGTTTCTCTCATAGGCTATGCATATGGGGAAGTCCAAGTGAAAAAAAATAGGCCTTAAAAAAGGCCTAATGAAAATAGGGATATAATTCATCACTAAGACGTGCAAATTCCTCCAAGGAGAGCGTTTCCCCTCTTCGTGCTGGTTCGATTCTACTTGTATTTAGCGCAGCAATAATTTGCACCTTCTTTTCTTTTCCCCCTGGCAGCCCGCTGGTTAAATTATTGAGCAGGGTTTTTCTCCTTTGGGCAAAGCTTGCTTTTGTCACTTGAAAAAAGAAATTCTCATCCTTTACAGAAACGGCAGGCTTGTCCCGTTTGGTCAGCCTGATGACCGCAGAATCGACATTCGGCTGCGGGACGAAAACGGTTTTGGGAACGATCATCACGGTTTCAGCCTCCGTGTAATACTGAACGGCAATGGATAGAGAACCATAGTCTTTCGTTCCCGGCCGTGCTGAGATTCTGTCAGCCACTTCCTTTTGCAGCATACAGACAATGCCGCGAATAGGCAGATGTTCTTCTAAAAGCTTCATGATAATAGGGGTTGTCACATAATAAGGTAAATTCGCTACCACCATAAGGTCCGAAATGTCCTGGAATTCCTCATCAATCACATTCTGAACATCTGCTTGAAGAACGTCCTTGTGAATTATTTTTACATTGGAATAAGGTGATAAAGTATCCTTTAATATTGGCAATAATCGTTGGTCAATCTCAAACGCCACAACCTTTTTGCCAGCTCGGGCAAGCTGCTCTGTAAGGGCTCCGATCCCCGGACCGATTTCAATGGCTCCTGATGACTCATTGAGCTCAGCAAAGCTGACAATTTTTTTTAAGATGTTGGTATCAATTAAGAAATTTTGTCCGAGGCTTTTCTTGAAGAAAAATCCATATTTTTCTAAAATCGCCCGTGTTCTCACAGGGGTTGCAATATCTTTATCCATTTTTCTCCTCCTTGCGGACCACAGCTAGTGCTTCTGCAAATTCCTGACTGGTGATTTGGAACATCATTAACCGTTTATGCAGCTGTTTGCCATTTGTATAGCCGATTTTCAACAGCTCGCCTAACCGGATTCTTCTCTCCTTTGCACCCTCGCCGCCGATCAGACCTGATGTGATTAAATCTTCCTGAGTGATTTCTTCAGCAAACAGTTCATATTCATGCATCACCTGGGCATCCTTCAATGCTTCTCTAATGGCTTCCGGACTGGCATGTTCTACCCCTAGGCCTTTACCATGTTTGGCGATCGCTTCTTTTTTGGCAATAAACGCATGCTTACAGCCTGGTACACTTTCTGCAATGGTTTTTCTGATTTTTTCACCTGGAAAATCGGGATCTGTAAATATTATCACACCCCTTGTTTCCTGGGCTCGTTTTACTTTTTCAATGGTTGCCTGATTAACAGCAGACCCGTTTGTTTCAATGGTATCAGCGTCTACAGCCCTTTTAATCGCTGTTGTATCATCCTTGCCTTCCACCACAATAATTTCTTTAAGTTTCATTTCTCCTCCAAAAAATTAAAAAAATAATAAAAAATTGATAAAAACTTGAAACATTTTTGTAACGTCCATCGTCTATATTATCAAATCATTCATAAACTAAAGTATAAAGAAAAACATAAAAAAAGCAAAAATGCAGAGGAAAGGACCCTCTGCATCAATCTAAATTACTTTAAGATTTTTATTTTGACTTTCTTACGCCCCCAGCGGTAGCAATCTCTTTCAGACGGCATGAATAAATCAATTTTATAGCCTTTAATGGCTCCGCCGGTATCAGCTGCAATTGCATAACCATAGCCTTCCACATACACTTTTGTTCCGAGTGGAATAACTCTTGGGTCAACAGCAATTACTTTCATATTGGGATTTGCACGGAGATTGAGGCCAGTTGCTGTTGTTCCAGAGCAGCCATTGCAATACGCCGAATAGGCGGTTGCAGTTACGTAAAACTCTGTCCCCGTTTCGACAGCACCACGGGAAATTTCTGTTGAGAAATCCTTCGTTCCGACAGCCACAACTTTATCCTGTTTCTCTGTAATTATCTGCTCACTGATTAATTTTCTTGAAACTTCTTTGCCATTTTCCAGCAAGACATCATACTCTTTGGAAACGAGTCCTTGCTTGCCTTCTGAAATGGTCTTTTCTTTTCCTTTGTCTAAACTATTATCCTTTTTTGTTACTACGGCAAAATCAACAGGTTCTTCCACTACATCGGTGACTTTTTCTACTCGAATGACGTTAATAACCCCATTCGCATTTAATGCTGCTGTTAATGGCGGTTCAACTCGGTCTAAATCGTTTAGTGCGACGCCCTGCTGTGTTAAAAAGTCAGCGACCGTAGTCGAAGTGGTCCAAACTTGTTGCTCTTTCCCTCCGTCAACAAATGTAAGATGAAGGGCCAGTTTAATCCCAATTTTCATCTTATGTTTGATTGCCGTTTCTGGGTTAAGTGAAATTTGGTCATGTTCATCCAAAACTATTTTCTGTTCATCGAGGAGTTCAGCCACAGTTCCGGCTGTAGTCCATATCGTTTTCTTCTCGCTGTCCTTTACAATGGTAACCTTGTTTGCTTGTTTCCAAACAACTTTAAGGTGGTCCTTCACCTTAGCATTTGCCTTTGGATACAAGTAGTCTTGTGGGTGAATTGATACATCCAGTTCATCCAATAATTCTTTAATGGTGTCTGCATGTGTTTTTACGAACTTTTGCTGGCCATTAAGCGTAATTGCAACAGTATTCTTTGATCCTTCATAAAAAAGAACCCCAAGAGATGTCAACAATACTACCAAACTAGCAAAAGCAATGGTCAAATTCTTCCCACTCAAAGACTTGGAAAACAGGTTTTTCATGTTTTCGATAACGATGAAAAACGCCTCCTTTTCTCGGAGAGATAATTAAAAACCATGCTGTCGGCTGTCAATCCTTGCAAACTCGTGAACGTATTTCTAATTATGCACAATACTGGAAATTTTGCAAAGGAAAACTTCTCGACACGGTTATCCTATGTTGAAAAGGAGACATGTAGAACTTTTTGTTTTTTGAAAAAATAAGGATATGCTTCTTTTGATTTCGACAAAATCTCTTAGCGTTTTATGGCGAATAATTTTTTAGCATTTCGTGTCGTTGCTTCTGCTACTTCTTCAAATGTCAAGCCTTTTATTTCGGCAATTTCCTCAGCAACCAATTTGACGTAACCCGGTTCATTTCTCTTACCTCTGTAAGGATGCGGCGTCAAATACGGGCAGTCTGTTTCAATCAACAATTTATCCAAGGGAATTTCCGCCGCAACTTCCTTCGGCTTTTTAGCATTTTTAAATGTTACGGGACCGCCTAATGAAATATAAAAGTTCATCTTCACGCATTCCTTCGCCACTTCCGGGCTGCCGCTGAAGCAGTGCATAATGCCCCCGACTTCCTCTGCTCTTTCCTCTTTCAGGATCTCGATAATATCAGCTGTTGCCTCACGATTATGTATGACAATTGGCAGCTTCACCTTCTTGGCCAGCCTGATCTGCCTGCGGAAGACCTCTTTTTGAATATCTTTCGGTGACTTGTCCCAATAATAATCCAAGCCCATTTCACCGAGTGCGACTACCTTAGGGTGGGCTGCTAATTCTTCAATCCAGGCTAAATCCTCATCGATCATGTCGATGGCATCGACCGGGTGCCAGCCGACACAAGCATAAATAAAGTCATATGTTTCAGCGAGCTCCATCGCTTTTTCAATGGTCGGCCGATCAAAACCGACAACAACCATATGGGAAACTCCCTCATTTTGTGCTCTTTCGATAACTTCCTGCAAGTCTTCATTATATTGTTCGGCATTTAAATGCGCATGTGTATCGAATAACATCATAAATCTCCTTTCATTCAACAAATGCAAACACCAACGGAGTAAAAAATAGAATCTACTCGAAAATTGTTTCACATGGAACAACGAAAAGCGGAAGCACCTTTGGAACAAGCACAGCTTGTTCCTGTGATGATTATTGAAGAAACTTACCGTAGTGCTCAGGCGCTTCAGCTGGACAATTCTCAAAGTAAAAGCGCCTTCACTAAACAGGCGCTTTTCATTTTAGAATCTATTTCACCTTTGATCCATTAGGCAATGTCTGATCGACTGTGGCAAGGGATAGCTGGCCATCTTTTGATCCCGCCAAAATCATTCCCTGCGATAATTCACCGCGCAGTTTAACCGGCTTTAAATTTGTAATACATATAACTTTCCGGCCGACTAATTCCTCCGGCTTGTAGTACTGTGCAATCCCGGAAACAACCTGGCGTTTTTCGTAACCAAGGTCAAGCTGCAGCTTTAGCAGCTTATCTGCTTTTTTAATTGGCTCCGCTTGAATGACTTCCGCTACTCGTAAATCAATTTTCATGAAGTCATCAATACCGATTTCTTCATGCGTTTCAGGCTTTTCCTCTTTCTTCTCTTCATTCTTCTCTTCTGCAGCAGGTGCTCCCCCCTGCATTTTCGTCTTGATAAATTCCACTTCTTCAGCAAGTTCAAGTCTTGGGAAAAGCGGTGCATCCTTCTTAACCTTCGTACCGCTTGGAATCAAGCCAAACTCTTCAAGGCTTTCCCATGCTTTTAGTAATCCATCCTCAATCCCGAGCTGCCCGAAAATCCTGTTTGGCGTGCGGGTTAAGAATGGCTGCAAGAGAATAGCCGTCCGGCGTAAGGACTCAGCTAAATGGACCATCACACTGGCAAGCTCCCCTTTCCGCGCCTCATCCTTTGCTAATGTCCATGGCTGCGTTTCATCGATATATTTATTGGTACGGCTGACTAATTGCCAAATGGCAGTCAACGCAACTGAGAACTCCATTTTCTCCATTGCTTCCTCATACTTGGAGACCGTTTCATGATTTACCTGTAAAAATGAATCATCAAATTCACCGACAGTGCCAGAATAATCCGGTATCACGCCGGCAAAATATTTTTCTATCATTGCCACTGTACGATTTAACAGGTTTCCAAGGTCATTGGCCAAATCAAAATTAATTCTTTCGACAAACCCTTCAGGTGTAAACACGCCATCTGCCCCAAATGGCACCTCTCTTAATAAATAGTAGCGCAGGGCATCGAGGCCGTAGCGGTCAATTAACGTTACCGGATCTACCACATTTCCCTTTGATTTGGACATTTTTCCGTCCTTCATTAACAGCCAGCCATGGGCAAATACTTTTTTCGGCAGCGGCAGATCCAGAGCCATCAACATAATCGGCCAGTAAATCGTGTGGAAACGGACAATTTCCTTACCGACAAGATGAACATCCGCCGGCCAATATTTTTTATACTTCGCTTCATTTTCCGTCCCGTATCCAAGAGCGGTAATATAGTTGGAAAGAGCGTCTATCCAAACATAAATAACATGCTTTGGATCGCCCGGCACCTTAATGCCCCAGTCAAATGTCGTTCTTGAAACAGCCAAATCTTCCAGGCCCGGTTTGATGAAGTTATTAATCATTTCATTTTTCCGGGATTCCGGCTGAATAAATTCAGGGTTTTCTTCGTAATATTGCACCAAGCGATCGACATACGTGCTCATTCTAAAAAAGTATGATTCTTCTTTCACCTTTTCGACAGAACGTCCGCAATCAGGGCAATTCCCTTCGACAAGCTGTCGATCTGTATAAAAAGACTCACAAGGTGTACAATACCAGCCTTCATATTGATCGAGGTAAATATCACCCTGCTCAAGGAGTCTCGCAAATATTTTTTCGACTACTTTCTTATGTCTCTCTTCCGTTGTCCGAATAAAATCATCATAAGAAATATCGAGCTTGTTCCACAAATCTTTGATTCCGGAAACAATACCGTCTACATATTGCTGCGGTGTAATTCCTGATTCTTCCGCCTTCCGCTGAATTTTTTGCCCGTGCTCATCCGTACCGGTTAAATACATGACATCATATCCGCGCATCCTTTTGTAACGGGCCATTGCATCACCTGCAACAGTGGTATACGCATGGCCAATATGTAAATTTCCGCTGGGATAGTAAATCGGTGTAGTTAAATAAAAAGTTTTTAATTTTTCCATCAAGTATCCCTCCTTAGGGGGTTGGCAATATCACCATTATTGCCTCTTTTTTCCCCTCTTATATCATCAAAATATACCGAAAAACTGGTATTTGTGCAAGAAACCTTTCTCTAAAGGGAAATCCTATTTTTTAAAAAATTTTCCTATGACACCCATAAACAAAGAATGGTTGTCGAACTAATTTATAGAGCAAAAGGAAATTTTGTTGAATTTTGTCGAATATTGTAGTTCAATTTATTTTTGTCATATGCAACACAATAGCATTAAAAACGGATTGATTTTCAAAAAAATCCACCGAATCCCTATTGAATCAACATTCTATCCGTTTGGTAAAAATTTCTTTTGCTTTTCAAAATAAAATAATTGACGGATATGGGAAGTACTGGTATTATTACTTTATAAGAAATTTGTCGAATAATGGCGAATTAGTAAAATAGAGAAAAGTATTTTTTTATTTTGAGAGGAGATAATAAATTTATGAAATCTACTGGAATTGTTCGTAAAGTTGATGAATTGGGCCGCGTAGTTATTCCGATTGAATTAAGACGTACACTTGGTATCGCAGAGAAAGATGCTCTTGAAATTTACGTTGATGACGATCGCATTATTTTAAAAAAATATAAACCAAACATGACTTGCCAGGTAACAGGCGAAGTTTCTGATGATAATTTAGCACTTGCGGGCGGAAAATTAATTCTTAGCCGCGAAGGTGCAGAGCAATTACTGCAAGAAATTCAAAACAGCTTTGAACTTGCAAAGTAATTTTATTATATATCGGCTCCAGACCTTTTTAGGCCTGGAGCTTTTTAATTACTCATTTTCAATATGATAGCTTTGGTAAACCTCCCGCTTATGTAAGCCGCGGTCCTTTGCCGTTTGCTTAATCGCTTCCTTGGAGGCCATATTTTTAACAGAAATGTAGTGATTTACGTGTTCTTCAATGGTTAATTCATCCCACCAGTTTTCTGATGGCTCTTCCTCAGCTAAGCCGCTTGAACCCTGGACAATCAAACAGAATTCACCACGTATCTCATCCTGTTTTGCCCAATCAACTGCTTCCTCCAGGCTGCCTCTTATAAATTCCTCGAACCTTTTAGTCAGCTCGCGGCATAAAGAAATTTCCCTGTTGCCGAGTACTTCCAGCATGAGGGATAAAGTTTCCTTCAAACGATGCGGTGACTCATAAAATATCAGAGTTGCTGTTTGGTGCTTCAAACCTTCTAATTGATTTCGTTTATCCTTCTTATTGCGGTCAAGAAAGCCGTAAAAATAAAAGGGCTGGCATACTATACCCGATGCTATCAGAGACGTGAGTGCCGCATTCGCTCCCGGAAGCGGGACGACGGTAAGCCTTTCTTTTACCGCTTCTGCCACAAGCTCATAGCCCGGATCTGAAATGGCCGGCATGCCTGCATCGCTGACAAGTACGATTTTTAAGCCTTCCTTTAACTGTTGAATCAACTTTTCTCCGCTCGATTCTTTATTGTGCTCATGATAGCTGACGACATGTGTTTCAATTTCAAAGTAGTTCAACAGTTTCCTTGTATTTCTAGTGTCTTCAGCCGCAATCAAATCAGACTCTTTTAAGATTCTAACCGCGCGGAAGCTCATGTCCTCTAAATTACCAATAGGGGTAGGCACAAGATACAGAATTCCCTTTTGCGCCTCGTTCTCAAAGCTTTTTTGCTGCCACATCAGCATCACCCACTTCCCGATTTAAATACTCCAGCTTTTTCTTGCGCGGTAATTTTTTAAAATGATATTCCGCCCGCATTGCTTCAGTCTTATTTTCAAAGGATTTCTTGTAGACAAGCTTGACAGGCCCCCTGCCCCTAGTATATTTGGCCCCTTTGCCTTCATTATGCAGCCTAATCCTCCGCTCCAAATTATTGGTGTAGCCTCCATAAAGGCTGCCATCCCTGCAGGTTAACACATAAAAATAATGCTCATTATTTTCCATATAAAATCTCTCTTATTTCTCTTGTGTATTCATTTTTATCATCATAAACGACTATCGGCGGGAGAATTTTTAAATCCGGACTTCCATCCTTTATCGCCTCAACTAGCAAAGTATTTGCTTCCTGCCCCTTTTTCGGATAAACAAACTGCAGCCGTTTTGGTTCAAGCCTATACTCCCGCATTAAGGTGATCATATCCATTAACCGCCCTGGGCGGTGAACAAATGCCACTTTCCCTCCCTGTCTGACTAAGTCACTCGAAGCCTTAATCGCGTCCTCCAGCGTACAAAGAATTTCATGACGGGCAATTGCCAAATGCTCGTTAGGATTAATTTCTCCTTTTGACGAAGTTGTAAAATAGGGAGGATTGCAGGTGACGATATCAAATTTCCCGTATCCAAGTTTTTTCGGCATTTCCTTAATATCACCATGGATCATTTGAAGACGCTCTTGCAATTTATTATATTCAATGCTTCTTACTGCCATATCAAAAAGCCGTTCTTGAATTTCTACCCCGGTAATCTGCCCTTTTGTTCTGGCACTTAAAAATAAGGGAATAACCCCATTCCCGCTGCATAGGTCGATGAGGTTCCCTTTTTGAATCGGCACATACACAAATCTTGCCAATAGAACAGCATCAAGAGAAAAGGCAAAAACAGACGGACTTTGAATAATTCTTAAGTTTTCTGCCAGCAAATAATCGAGCCGTTCATCTTCCTTTAAATTGACCAAATCAAATCATCCTATCCGAAAAAAGTATGAAAATAGAGGCTGATGTTTTCAGCCTCTTTACGTTATTTCTTATTAAGAAACGAAAGACAAAATAAGCAGTCGCCTTCCTTCCGCAAGCTTCCAAAATGAAGGTTACAAATATGGAATCCTTCATGATAAAGACGGGCAAGATTATCATACCCTTCGCCAATATCAAACGGCTTTGCCCCAGGAGAGGGGGAAGGAGCAGTTCCTTTTTTATTTTCGTTTTCTTTCTTTTCTTCCTCAGTGGTAATATCTAAACGGCGCCTTAGATGTCCATTTTCAAGCTTTAAATAGTGATTCTCTTCTAGTATTTCAGCTAAGTGCTGCTTTAATTCCCCTAGCTGCTGGTATAGATGGCCAATTTGTGTTTCCATATTACTTACTGATTCAAATATTTCCTTTTTATCCACGCCGCACACCTCATTAATCTGTGGATTGTATTGAAAAGGCACCTTCTTTAATAATTTCATCCAAAGTGTACTCGAGCACCCGATCTTGTTCCTTTAATTCAACCTGAAGCACCCGCTCTAATATATTTAATCCTACTACTTTACCTGTGCCGTGCGGCGTTTCAATGATTTCCCCAAGATCCGGCAAAGCCTCTTTCGCCGTTTCATATTCATCATTTTCGTATTTTAAGCAGCACATGAGTCTGCCGCATAAACCGGATATTTTCGTAGGATTCAATGATAAATTTTGATCCTTCGCCATTTTAATGGACACAGGGTCAAAATCTCCTAAAAAGGTAGAACAGCACAGCATTCTGCCGCATGGACCAATACCGCCAAGCATCTTGGCTTCATCACGGACCCCAATTTGACGAAGTTCAATCCTCGTCCGAAAAATCGCCGCTAAATCTTTTACAAGCTCCCGAAAATCTACTCTTCCATCAGCGGTAAAATAAAAGATTACTTTATTGCGGTCAAATGTATATTCAACATCCACTAGTTTCATATCCAGTTGATGCTCATTCACTTTCTCATTACATACTTCATATGCTTCCTTGGCCGCCTGCTTATTCTCCTCTACAATCATGCGGTCCTTCTGGTCGGCAATCCGGACCACCTTTTTTAATGGCAGGACGACATCATGCTCTTCCACCTGTTTGCGGGGAATGACTGCCCTGCCGTATTCCACACCGCGGACTGTTTCGACAATGACAAAGTCATCCTTTTCGATTGAGAGGTCTCCAGGATCAAAATAATAGATTTTCCCCGCTTTTTTAAAGCGTACTCCTACAACATCATACAAATGAAGATCCCTCCTGCAATTTTAACACAAGCTGTTCCATCATAAGCTGAGGATTCATATTAGCCGCTAATCTTTTCTTTGCTTCAAGAATTGCTGACATTTGATCCGATAAGCGTCGTCTTGATGTATTTAACGCATGTTGCTTTAACCGCTCAGTCTCTCCCTTAAAAGCGATCTGCTCCTGCTTGTCTAATTGGATATATAATAAATCCTTAAAAATAAGAAGTAAAAGGTCTAAACCACGATGAATCTGTTCTTTCTCTTTAAAGTGTGTAAACCAATCGCTTTGCAGCATGACCATTGCCTCAAGCGGATTTTTTTTCAACACCTCATATAATTTTACCACTATTTTTTGGGCTTGTGCAAACCATTCGTCGACATTTAATGCCAGTGCTTCATCCAAGTTGTTTGTCAAATGAGCAAGCAGCAGAGCTTTTACCGGCGCAATGCCGTTTTCTGCCAATTGCCTTTCCATAACCTGGGGCGCTAAGGGCTGAAACGTTAATATTTGGCATCTAGAAAGAATTGTGGGCAGCATTTTCTGCGGCTGTTCCGTTAATAAAATGGCCACAGTATCGGCGCCAGGTTCCTCAAGGAACTTTAATAAACTATTGGATGCGCTGTTACTCATTTTATCAGCATGAACGAGCAAATAGACTTTTCTCTTGGATTCCACCGCTTTTTTGGAGAATTCAGCCTGCAAATCTCTTATTTGATCGACCTTGATGGATAACCCGTCCGGTTCGACGATATGAATATCGGGATGATTTCCGTTATTAATCCGCCGGCAGTTATTGCAGTCCTCGCATGGTTTAAACCCGTTGATAGGTGCGTCGCAAAACAGGGCTTTAGTAAGCAACAATCCTATTTCTTTCTTGCCTGTCCCCCTCATGCCCTCAAAAAGGTATGCATGGGCCACTCGATTTTTTATTAAGCTGTTTTTTAACATTTTTAAAACGGCTGGCTGCAGCTCTTCTAGTTGATCCCATGTTTTTCCCAAATTTATCACTCGCTTTTTAGATTGGCCATGTTAAACTTGCCTGTTGGTTTCCGCTCCAATCAACAATTAGCTTTAACATAGCCTATTGATTAAAATTGTAAGTATTGCTCGATAGGCAGAACAAATACCGTTGCTCCTCCGACCTCTACTTCAACTGGATATGGAACGTAGGAGTCAGCATTACCGCCCATTGGCGATACAGGTGAAACAAGCTGCTCGCGTGCGCGGCAATTATCTTTAATAATCTGCAGCGCACGGTCGACGCGGATATCCTCTGTCCCAATCATAAAAGTGGTGTTGCCCGATTTTAAAAACCCGCCTGTACTTGCCAACTTGGTCGCTCTAAAATTATTCTCTACCAATGCTTTCGATAACCGGTTGCTATCTTGGTCCTGTACAACTGCAATAATCATTTTCATACGCAAACACCCTCTCCCGTTCATTAGTTTCCTTTTCCTATATTATAACAGGTGTATTGACCTGTGGACATTTGTAATAGGATGGAAGTTGGTAATTTTAATAAAAAAAGCCTTTCGATGAAGGCTTTTTTTTGCAATTTTAGCTTCGACAATCCACAGAGCTTTCCTATTTAAGGGGTCAATAAAAAAGTTTTTTGCGTTTTCTCCGGTATTTTGTCCTTTAGAGCGTTTCTATGAGACACTTTTTTGGCTTTTCCCGGTATTTTGTCCTTTAGAGTGCTTCTATGAGACACTTTTTTAGCTTTCTCCGGTATTTTGTCCTTTAGAGTGCTGAAATTTATCCTTGACCTAAAAACAATATGCTATGCACACAGATTAAATTCTATATACATTTACTTCCCTTACTTCGCAATTTTTGCTTCGACAATTCGCAGGGTTTGTTTGAAAACCTCATCAATTGTTCCTGAAGCATCTATTTTTATAATTCTATTTGGAAAACGTTCCATGAGGATATGATATCCTTCGTGAACTCTTTGATGGAAATTAAGATCTTCCAAATCTAAACGGTTAACCTCTCTTCCTTTATTTTTATTGATCCGCTGTAAACCTATCTCCGGTTCAATATCAAAATAAATCGTCAGCTCAGGCATCATCTGCCCGATGGCAAATTGATTAATGCTCCATACCTCATCAATACCTAATCCGCGGGCATATCCTTGATAAGCAAGTGAGCTGTCAACAAACCTATCACATAAAACAATTTTTCCTTCTTCTAATGCCGGTTTTACTCTTTCGACTAAATGCTGCCTCCTTGCTGCAACATACAGCAATGCTTCAGTGCGCGGGTCCATTGCCGTATTTTCTTTGTCTAAAATAACACTGCGAATTTGCTCCGCAATATCAATTCCTCCGGGCTCCCGGGTTAAAAGTGCGTTACCGATCTGTTCAGCCACCATGCTGATGATTGTTGACTTTCCGGCACCATCCGGACCCTCAAATGTAATAAATAATCCACTCTTCATTCCATCAAAACCTCTCTTAGCTAATCCTGAAAACCTTTATAAATCCTTTTTTTAATGAATATCCACCTTGGAATCGTGCACCTGATTCCAGTAAAAGATGAAGCCTACTGAGCTTTTCCTTAGTTATCTTCTCGCCCTTTAAAAGCAACGGTATACCCGGTGGATATGGAACAATCATTTCTGCGCATACATGCCCTATTGCTTCTTCTAATGGGACATCCTCAGTAAAAAGACTTTCCATTTCTCTATAACCGACAGCAAGCCCGGATATTTTCAAGCTCTCAAAAGAAATTTCCCCTTTGTTTTCACAAACAGGCATATCTTCTAAAGCACTCGCTATTTTCTCCGCGGTTTCTTCAAGCGGATATAGCTGTCCATCCTTTAATAACGGAAGAATGAACAGGACATTATTCGGATCAGCCATTTCTGTATAAATGGATTGCTCTTCAAATTTTTTCTGGAGCTCAAACCCGCTTAGTCCACACCGCGACTGTATTGTTATTTTTAAAAAATCACCACAGTTGTTTGGGTAATCTAACACCTTTATCGCAGTGATTTTGGCAAGGGCATTTTTAAAACGCTTGACTTCATCCAACAAAAAGTCCAAATCTTTTTGTTCATAAGCTGCCAAATAATTTCGCGCTAGGTCCAGTGAAACCATGATTGGATACGAAGGACTGCTGGATTGCAACATTTGCAGATAATCCTTAACTTTGCTTCGATCAAGCAGTTGACTATTAAAATGTAAAAATGATCCCATCGTCATCGCTGGAAGCGTCTTATGGGCAGATTGAACGACAATATCGGCTCCTAACTTCACCGCCGAGGCCGGAAAAGGGTCACCAATGATAAAGTGGGAGCCGTGAGCCTCATCGACCAATACAGGGATTTGATAAGAATGTGCGAGTTTAATTATCCCCGCTAAGTCATAAACCATTCCATAATAATTAGGATAGGTTAAGATAATTGCTTTTACGTTTGGATGTTCTTGAATGGCCTGTTTGACGGTTTCCAAACTAATGCCTGCTACCGTCTTCCAATCCCGGTCATAATCCGGTTCCAGAAATACGGGTGACGCTTTTGCCAGCCTTAAAGCATTTAAAACGGACTTATGACCATTTCTTTGGACAAGGACTGTATCATCTTCTGAGCATGCAGCCATAATCATGGCTAAATTCCCGACAGTTGAGCCATTTACGAGAAAACAGCTTTTTTCCACACCGTAAAGTTCAGTTAGGAGCGCTTCTGCTTCCATTATTGCCCCTTCCGGTGAATGTAAATCATCAAGGTCCGTTAACTCCGTTGCATCTATTTGCAAAATTCGCCTAAAGTTCTCACCTGTATCAGACAGCTGAATTTGTCCATACTTATGACCTGGAACATGGAAGGATATCGGCTGCTTATTTACATGTTTGATCAAAGCTTCATAAAGCGGTATTTTCGTTTGATTAATCATTCTCAAAACATCCTTGCTTAGATTCTCACTTATTGTAACAAAAAAAAACAGACTCATCCTTTTTTAAACAAAAAAATAAAGCCCTCTAGAGGACTTATTACAAAAATATTTCCGGTGTGGTTATTTTTTTTAGCTGTTTAAGGAAGTATTTATATTTGGGATCAGTTGTATCCGTTTGAATTAAATCATTCTCACATTCTGTACAAATAAAAGCTGAATATAGATGTATGCCTTTCGGTTTTAAAGTCTCACAAATAACGCACGTTTCCTCATAATGACTTTGTGCTAAAAATGAACTCAATCCCTCCACCTCCATACACCTATTCTGCCCGGTATAAAACATTGTATACAATATTTAGAATTTTATCTGCGTGATGGTCTCAATTTATATAGTATGTCGGATTAAGCAATTGGGTGTATGTCTATTTATGATTTATTCAAAACAATTGATAGGTTTTTTGTTACTTCTATAACAAGACTTGGATTTTACTTTCCTCTTTGGGAAGTTTACTTTCCTTTTTTCAGGTTTTACTTTCCTTTTTCAGAGTTTTACTTTCCTTTTTGGAAGATTTACTTTCCGTTCTCTACAGCAACCCTTTATGTAGACAAAAAAAGACAACCCTTTTGGATTATCTTTTCATTTTGCCTGGCAGCGTCCTACTCTCACAGGGGCGCCTGCCCCAACTACCATCGGCGCTG
>CAYNUT010000012.1:0-43750 GCA_964400595.1 uncultured Neobacillus sp.
CACCTTCTTGTCACCTGTTACACTGATTTTTGCACCTTATCGGGCGACTAGACACCTTCTTGTCACCTGTTACCCCCCTTTTTGGACCTTAATGGGGGACAAAAGCCCTTATAGTCGATCGCTGGCTTGCTTTTTGGGTCTTAGCGTGCGACTGACCCATTTTCTATTTTTAATAAAGAAAGTATGTAATAAAAACCTGATTACCTGAAAAAACTAAGCTGATGAAAATTGCAAAAGGGGGAATTTTCATGCATGAAAAGTGCTTTTATTGCACCAGTGAAATTGAAGAACAGCAGCTGCATTATGTCTCATTTGTTTCATCTAATCAAGAAAGGGACGAGCCGCTATGCGATGAATGCTATCAGGAATGGCTTCATGGCCTGAAGGGCTGAGTCCGCAGAAAAAGGCAGCTGCTGCTGCCTTTTCATCTTACCAATTCCTTGACATTACTCCCTGTATTATCAATGTTCAAAAGCTTAACAGTCATTTCCGAAAAATGATGCTCAAGAGCAAGAGAGAGCTCTTTCCCTTTCCCTTTTTCCGAAAAACAAGTAACGGTAGGACCTGCACCGCTTAACGCCACCCCAAATGCCCCGTTCTTTTTCGCCAGTTGCTCAATTTTTGAATAGAACGGAATAAGGGGTTTGCGATATGGCTGGTGAAATAAATCTCGTTCCATCATTTTCCCTGCTAATTCCCAGTCCTGATTAAAAAGCGCAGCGACTAAAAGGTTCCCTGTAGCAGAAGCTTGAATGGCCTTCGGAAGGGAAAAACCTTCCGGAAGCACCCCGCGTGAATCCTTTGTCAAAAGAATTTCATTTGGAACAACAACAACCACATCAATCGGCAGGTTCTTAAATGAGAGCATATCCACCTCGTTCTCCTGGTAGCAGCCGATAACCAGCCCTCCATAAAGTGAAGCACCCACATTATCCGGATGCCCCTCCAATTCTGTGGCGAACAGCAGTTTTTCCTGAGGGGATAAACCAAGACCGCCCACCATATCAGCAAGCTCGATTCCGGCAACAATTGCAGATGCACTGGAACCCAGCCCTCGAGCTAAAGGAATTTCACTTTCAACAATAACCTTGCAAGGCGGCAAGGCTCTTCCATATTTTTCGGCTAGCTGAAGAGCAACTTGGGCAATTAAATGCTTTTCATCGCTGGGAAATTGTTTTAATTCCTGATTAGCAGTAGTAAATTCCCATTTCCGGCTTTCTTCCACCTCTAATGTTAAATACAAATTCAATGCCAGTCCAATGGAATCAAATCCGGGTCCAAGGTTTGCCGTGCTTGCCGGAACCTTGATGGAAAATCGTTTATTTTGCGGCATTGCCGACAACCCCTCGAATATAATCATTCACGGCCTTTTCATCATTAGGCAGCTGAACAGGCTTAATTAAGCTGCTTTGAATGGCCGTATCCGGGTCTTTCAAGCCATTGCCAGTAAGAACAGCGACAATTTTTGTACCCTTTGTAATTTTTCCATTTTGGATACTTTTATAAACTCCAGCAATCGAAGCACAAGATGCCGGTTCAGCAAAAACACCTTCCTTCGCAGCTATTATTTTATAAGCTGCCACGATTTCTTCATCAGTGACCTCATCGAACTGGCCATTTGATTCCTGGACCGCAGCTGCCGCCAAGTTCCAGCTTGCCGGATTGCCAATTCGAATGGCTGTCGCGATTGTTTCCGGATTTTCAAAGACTCGGTTATGCACAAGTGCGGCGGCTCCAGACGCTTCAAAACCAAACATGCGCGGTAAGCTAGTCCCTTTTTTATCAGCAAATTCTTTAAAGCCCTTCCAGTAAGCACTTATATTTCCGGCATTGCCGACCGGTATCGCCAAAATATCAGGAGCCTCCCCAAGCTGTTGGCAGACCTCAAAGGCAGCTGTTTTTTGCCCCTCAAGCCGGAAAGGATTCACCGAGTTGACCAAAGTAATCGGTTCTTTCTCATTTATATTTCGCACCATTTTCAGCGCCTGATCAAAATTCCCCTCAATCGAGATAATTTCAGCCCCGTACATCATCGCTTGGGCGAGCTTGCCCATGGCAATTTTTCCTTCGGGAATGACAATAATACATTTAATTCCTGCACGGGCGGCGTACGCTGCTGCAGCTGCCGAAGTATTGCCGGTGGAAGCACAGATGATAGTTTTACTGCCTTCCTCCACCGCCTTTGCAACAGCCATCACCATACCCCGGTCCTTAAAGGAACCGGTCGGGTTGGCCCCTTCCATTTTCACATACAGCTTGACACCCCATTCCGCTGAGAGCTGTTCCAGCTTGATCAACGGAGTATTCCCTTCATTCAAAGAGAGCTTTGGAGTTTCATCGTTCACCGGTAAAAACTCTTTATATGCTTCTAATAATCCTGGCCATCTCATAATGATTTCCTCACAACCCTATACGCACTCTTGATTTCTTTAACCGCTTGTAAATCATTTAATTCTTCTAAAATTAAATCGTAATTTGTCAGTGACGCATGGTGTGTCACTAACACAATTTCCGATGTTTCGTTTTTCTTGATTGGCAGCTGGAGTATTTTTTCAAAGCTGACTTCATGCATAGCAAAAATCGAGGTAATTTCCGCAAAAACCCCTACCTCATCCTGAACATGAATCCTCAGGAAATATTTGGAGTATTTATCACAATCATCCTTTAACTGCTTTGGATATTGCGGTGTAACGGCACTTTTGCCATTCACGCCAAGCCGCAGATTCTTGATGACCCCGACTAAATCTGAAACAACTGCTGTCGCTGTTGGCAGGCTGCCTGCACCAGGACCGTAAAACATCGTTTCCCCGACCGCTTCCCCGTAAACATAAATAGCATTGTATTCGTTTTGTACGGATGCAAGCGGATGGTTATCCGATAAGAATGTCGGTGCCACACTTACTTCTACTTTTTCCCCTTCCCGGTGAGCGTAACCAATAAGTTTCATCGTGTAACCCAATTGCTTTCCATATTTCAGATCTTCTTCGGTTATTTTTGAAATCCCGCTGACCTTCACATCTTCTAAATCGATATGCATGGAAAAACCAAGCGTTGCTAAAATTGTCATTTTCCTTGCTGCATCCAGGCCTTCAACATCAGATGTCGGATCCGTTTCGGCAAAGCCAAGCTCCTGGGCTTCTTTCAGTACTTCACCATATGAACGGCCTTCATTGCTCATTTTTGTTAAAATATAATTCGTCGTTCCGTTGACAATCCCCATCATTTGAGTAATTCGGTCTGATGCCAGTCCGTCTACTAAACTTCTTAAAATAGGAATGCCTCCGGCAACACTCGCTTCATAAAATAAATCGCACCCATGCTCAGATGCAGCGGTTAACAATTCTGAACCATGCAGAGCCATTAAATCCTTATTGGCAGTAACGACATGCTTTCCCTGCCGGAGAGCAGTAATCAAATAGTCTTTAGTTCCCTGGACTCCACCCATTACCTCAATGACAACATCTATTTCAGCATCATAAAGAATATCTTCCGCTTTTGTAGTCAAAAGCCCTGCTTCTATATCAACAGACCGGCTCTTTTGTAAATCCTGCACAAGAATTTTTTTAATGACCACCGGACAGCCCACTTGATGCATCAATTGATCCTGATGGTTTTTTATGATTTGCACAACACCTGAGCCAACCGTGCCTAATCCTAACAATCCAATTGAGATTGCTTCCATCCTGTCCCCTCCATTTTTGTCCACCAGACATGAACAAATGTATTTGTATTGTAGACATTATATGATTCTCTTCATTTTTTTACAATAGATTTGTATCCAAAAAACAATGTAACCGCTTACTTCAGCAGTATTACAGAAAAGCATTTTTTTACAAAAAAATAATTTCTGAAAAAAGTAAATTTTTCTACTTTATCCCTTTACAACCGTGAAGACCACGTTGTAGAATAGTCCCATATTCAGTTGATTTTTGAAATTTCAATTAATTAAGTTGTAAATACCAAGTGATGACGAAGATGGCATTAAAAATTCGCCTCAGAGAGCCGGTGGCCGCTGCGAACCGGTGCTGATTTTTAAATCGCCCAGCCCTTCTGAACTGGCTGCTGAACGTTTACAGTAGGTGAGCCCGGTGAAAACCGTTAAAATTATTGAGGCCATTTTTTTAGTGGCAAAAGAGGGTGGCACCACGTTACTACACGTCCCTCATAACAGAACCAATCTGTCTGTTATGAGGGACGTTTTATTTTTTAATAATGGAGGTTAGAAGCGAACATGTATAAAGTACTTGTAACTGATGGAATTTCGAGCACTGGTTTGAAAAGTCTTTTCGATCATCCCAATTTTGTTGTTGACCGCCAGCCAACACTACCGTCTGCCGAATTAAAAAAGTTGATTGGCGGATACGATGCCCTTATTGTCCGAAGCCAGACGAAAGTAACTGAGGAACTGCTTGAAGCTGCAGGACGCCTTCGGGTGATTGCCCGGGCAGGTGTTGGCGTTGACAATATTGACGTTAATGCCGCAACACGAAAAGGAATTATCGTCATCAATGCTCCAGGTGCCAACACGATTGCAGCAACGGAGCACACACTGGCGATGATGCTTTCACTGGCTCGAAAAATTCCCCAAGCCCACCAAAAAACCGTTACGGGTGAATGGGACCGCAACTCCTTTAAAGGGGTAGAACTGTACAAAAAAACACTCGGTGTCATCGGCATGGGCAAGATTGGTACCGAGGTGGCGAGGCGGGCGAAAAGCTTCGGCATGAATATTTTAGGCTTCGATCCATACTTAACAGAAGAACGAGCGAAAAAGCTGGGTATCGTTAAGGCAAGCCTAGATTTAATTGCCGAGGAATCCGATTTTATTACCATCCATACTCCTTTGACCAATGATACTCGGGGTCTTGTTAATGAAGACTACTTGCGAAAATGTAAAAAAGGCGTCCGTTTTGTCAATTGCGCCCGCGGCGGTGTCATTGATGAAAAAGCGTTAGTGCGGGCGATTCAAGCAGGCCATGTAGCTGGTGCGGCTCTCGATGTTTTTGAAAAAGAACCAGTTGCCGATCCGGAATTACTGGATAATCCAAATATCATTGTCACGCCGCATCTCGGGGCTTCAACGGTGGAAGCTCAAGAAAAGGTTGCCCAGGAGGTAAGTGCGGAAATCATTGAAATTTTTGAAACACAGTCCATTCAAAATGCCGTCAACATGCCGCAAATGTCCGGCGAAGTGCAGGCCAAGCTGCAGCCGTACTTACTGCTTGGCGATCAAATGGGTCAGCTGGTAATTCAATTATTAAACAAAAAGGCACCGGCAAAAATCACAATCAATTATTATGGTGACTTAATAGATGAGGATACCGAACTGCTTACGCGCACATTGCTAAGAGGAATTCTATCCTATCATTTAAGCGACTCTGTCAATCTTATTAATGTCCTTCATCTGTTGAAAGAGCAGGGAGTTTCCTATAATGTGCAAAAAAATGCCACCAATAAAGGCTTTGCCAACTATATGGAGCTTGCTGTCTCACACGGTATTGAGACAGCAAGGATTGGCGCTACTGTGTTAAATGGATACGGCGCACGAATCGTAAAGATCAATCAATACCGCATTGACGTTAAGCCCGAGAAGCATCTTTTATATATCAAACACCAAGACGTTCCAGGGATGATTGGTAAGGTTGGTTCCTTGCTTGGAGACTATCAAATTAATATCGGAACCATGCAGGTCGGCAGGACCGAGGTTGGCGGGGAAGCAATCATGGTGTTAACACTTGATAAATCATTGAGCGCTGAAGTCATTCGTGAATTGACACAAATAGATGGTTTAGAAGAAGCTCAGGAGCTGGAGCTTTCGAATGTGGATTCTTTTGAGCCGGGGAGAGTGGAGACTGAAAAGGTGGAGAGCATGTAATCTCCATTTTTAAAAAATAGGAGCCAGGCTCGCCGCCTGGCTTTCTTGCAGTCTTTAAATATGTAGTTTTCATTGATACTTTTTCTTAAATACTTGCATCAGCTCATCGCTCTTTTTTTGTGTTTAAGGGCACCAGATGAACTTCACCTATATAAAATCCCTTTCAAATCAACCACATTTTCCAAAATGTAATCGGCTTTATGCTTCTCAAATTCACTTCTCGCATCATTTCCTGACAGTCCTGTCAAAACTGCAGCAAACTGACAGCCCATTTGTCTGGCAGCGAGGAGGTCTGCTAATGAGTCTCCGACTATAAGAACCTCATCGGCGTTTTTGATTGGTAATGTTATGCTCAAACATTCTTCCGCTGAAACCTCTTTTCTTTGAATCCCATACACATACGTAAATGGATGCGGCTTTGACAAGGATTCCCGCCCAGAAACCTCTTTTTCCGCTCTCAACACATCATCAGCCGTTACAATTCTGTTTTCATCAAAATACTGCAGCCAATTTAAGTGGCGAAAAGGCTGAAGCGTTTCTAAAGCCGGCCGGCCTGTTCCAATGCCAATTTCAAACCCGGCACCAATAAGAAACTGAAACAGGTTCCTAATCTCTTCCTTCTGCGCCAATGTTGTTTCGTTTGAAAGGAATCCCTTCTTTCCTGTTTGAACGGATGGTCTTCCGGTTGACTCAAGGACATGTTCATCTCCCACATACCATTCCTGCGAAACATGCTCACAAACAGACCAAAGCTCACCCTTTAGGAAAATAGAGGTTTCCACCCCAAGCTTTTCCCTCGCCAGCTCATTTAAATAGTCCAGCATGTCCTGCTTCACCGCCAGTGACCGGCCAAACTCCTCCACAAACAAACTAAAATCTATTTTTACTGGATAATTGCTTAGCACCCGGCCTATCTCCAACAGTGTTTCGCGATTGATTGGTGCTTGACACCATTTTCTAATTTTTCCAAACTCTGCGTCCTTAACTTGTGATAAGAGGTGGATGAGCTGGTGGCTGAAGCTTAAGTAAATCATGTCCCAGTTGGCATTTAAACCGCGGGATTTCATGAATTTGAGGACTTTGTCCTCCTTTTCAAAAACCAATTCCCTTATAGCCTTCATTTCAGCAGTGTCGTAGTCAGTTTTAAACCTATCAGGGGCAATGCCTAAATATTTCTCGCTAATCAGCATCTCCCAAACCGTTAAAGCAGAAGCATCAAAGTAGTGCTCCTCACTTAAAAGGACACCGTCAACATCAAACAGTATGAATTTAATCATTTCCCAATCACTCCCACTTCCAGTTCCGCTTTTACACACTATCGTACCACAGCATCCATAATTTTTTTAACAAAACTGGTTTTAAATACAGATAATATATCAAAATAAATTGTAAATAAGAGGTTTGAATCAATTTAACTAAAAAGAGTTTTTTTAAAGATTGAAAAACTATTATGGGTGAATCGGATAGAAACGATGGGGGTTCTGGCAGGGGTTCGGACAAATGAGGATGAGCGGAGGGTCTTTATTGAATTAACTGGAAAAGAAAAAACTCAGAGAAGCCGTGCCTGGGAATTTCCCACAGCACGGCTTTCTATTAAACTGGTATTTCATTATTTAGATATTGCTGGTATAAATCTTTGAGAGCAGCAATCAACGCATTTGCCGCTTTCCCCCGATAGCCTTCTCGAATCATTTCGACGATTTCCTCGATGCCATCCTGAAGGCTGTGGCCCCGCAAAAGATGCTGAACATATGCCCGGCCGTGATCAGTGGCAAGAGTGCACGAGGATTCGATGATTACCCCGTATTTTTTATCAATTTCAACTGTTATGGTTAATGAATCAAACACGCTCTGGGCCGCCATCCCCTGCGGCAGGCGGGAATGGCCGGCAAGAAAATAGGTTTTTAAGCCTGTCGCCATTTTTACACCTATCCTTTTATCAAACTTTCTTCAAACGGCCAGGCAGGCAGCATTTTTCTCAGCAGCTTGTCCTCGCGGTAACCAAGGGCATATTCTCCTTGCATAATCGTGTGGATTTCTCTTGTTCCTTCATAAATAACAGGTGCCTTGGCATTTCTTAAATAGCGCTCAACCGGGAATTCGTTCGAGAAGCCATATGCCCCGTGAATTTGCACAGCATCGTTGGCTGCTTCATAGGCTGCGTTACACGAAATCCATTTCGCCAATGATGTTTCTTTCGTGTTGCGTTTGCCGTTATTTTTTAACCAACCAGCTTTGTAAACTAACAGTCGGGAAATTTCCAGATTGGCCGACATATTGGCAATCATTTGCTGGACGAGCTGATGCCTGCCGATTTCTTTACCGAACGTTTTTCGCTCCTCACAATATTTCACGCTTGCTTCAAGCGAAGCCATGATCGTACCGCATGCACCGGCTGCAACCGTAAAACGGCCATTGTCGAGGGCGGCCATGGCAATTTTGAAGCCTTCGCCTTCGTAGCCAAGGACATTTTCTGCAGGGACTCTAACATTATCAAAGAACAATTCCCCTGTGTTTCCGGCGCGGATTCCCATCTTTCCTTTAATTGGTCTTGAGGAAAACCCTTCAAAGGTCCGTTCAACAATAAAGCAGGTGATGCCGTGGTGTTTAGCCTGTGGATCTGTTTTTGCAAAAACTAAGAAGTTGTCGGCGTAATCACATAAAGAAATCCATGTTTTGGAGCCGTTCAGGATATAATAATCCCCATCCCTCACAGCTGTAGTTTCCATTGCTACTACATCAGAGCCGGCGTTTGGTTCAGTGAGTCCAAAGGCGCCGATTTTCTCTCCTGTGGCCTGCGGTACAAGATATTTTTGCTTTTGCTCTTCAGTACCCCACTGCAGGAGAGTCATGCTGTTTAATCCGGTATGAACAGAAACCGCTGTACGGAAAGCGGTGTCTCCGCGCTCCAATTCCTCGCATACGATCGCAAGCGTATTGTAATCCATTCCAACCCCGCCGTATTCCTCTGGGATACATACGCCCATTAACTGCAGGTCGGCAAGCCGTTTCATGATATTTGTTTCAAAATGGTGATTCTCATCCCATTCCTTGATATAAGGCATAATTTCCTTGTCAACGAACGCTCTGACCACTTTTCGTACACTTTTTTGTTCTTCCGTAAATGAAAATTCCATTTCCTTTTCCCCCTGTTTAGATAATTTGGTCCTGTTTCATTTTAAAAATTTCATCTTTTGAATAGCCAAGGTCCATTAAAACTTTCGCGGTATGCTCACTATGCAATGGCGGATGCCGCTCAATTGTCACCGGTGTTTTTGAAAATTTAAGCGGTGATCCCACCAGTTTGAGATCCGGGATAGTCGGATGACCAACTTGGACAATCATGTCCCTTGAAACCGCCTGCTCGGATTCCAATGCTTCTTTTACATTATTGATCGGTCCATTCGGGATGCCGGCTTCATCGAGCAACTGTGTCCATTCTGCCCGTGTTTTCAGTTTAATTTTTGCCGCAATAAGCTTGATCAGCTCATCCTTGGCCGCAAGCCTGTCTGCATTTTTTTCATATTGGTTGGAAAGCAGCGTTTCATCCCCAAGCATGATCGCCAGCCTCCGGTATTGGCGGTCGTTTCCGACAGCGATAATAAAGTCGCCATCGCTGGCCGTAAACACCTGATATGGCACAATATTGGGATGAGCGTTTCCAAGCCGCTCCGGGATACGGCCCGAACACAAATAATTGCTCGCGACATTCACTAAAGCAGCAAGCTGTGAATCAAATAAGGAGATATCAACCACTTGCCCCTCGCCCGTCCGGCTAAGGTGCTGGAGTGCCCCCAAAATCCCGATGCATGTATAAAGGCCTGTCAGGACATCGGCAATCGCGACGCCAACCTTGGTAGGCGCTGCCGCTTTTTCACCGGTAATGCTCATCAGACCGGACATCGCTTGAATGATATAATCATAACCTGGAAGATACGAGTGCGGACCAGTACCGCCAAAACCGCTGATTGATGCCAGGATGATTCCCGAATTGACATTTTTCATTTCTTCATAGCCGAAACCCAATCTCTCAAGCGTGCCAGTCTTAAAATTTTGCACAACCACATCGGCATCAGAAATGAGTTGTTTCAAAATTTCAATTCCCTGCGGCGTCTTAAGGTTTAGCGTAATGCCCTGTTTATTGCGATTAGCACATAGATAATAGGCGCTTTCTCCCCCGGTAAAGGGCGGCCCCCATCCCCTTGTTTCATCACCGGAATCCACGCTTTCGATTTTAATCACTTCCGCTCCCATATCACCTAAAATCATTGTACAATAGGGACCTGCTAACACTCGGGATAAATCAATGACCTTTATTCCCTGCAATGGACCTGGCAAAGGACTTCCCTTCTTTCTAAAATTCTATGAAAATAGTATAATTCCTCCAAAAATAGCCAGCGAAAACAATCAATGACAAATACACCCACTGAGAGTTTCACTGGCTTTCATTCGCGGACTTTCCTCTGGCAGGAGGATAAGACGAACTTGGCAGCTGCTTTTTTAGTTGATTATTACTGATCCAGCCCGATTGAGATAAATTTCACTTCCAAGAATTCATCAATACCGTGATGGCCGCCTTCACGTCCAAGGCCGCTTTCTTTATAGCCGCCAAATGGTGCCTGAGCGGTTGAAGGCAGGGCATCGTTAAGACCGACAATTCCGTACTCAAGCTCCTCGGAAATTCTGAAAGCACGGCTTAAATTTTGCGTGTACACATAGGCTGCTAATCCATATTGTGAGTTGTTTGCCCGCTCAATGACTTCCTCTTCTGTTTTGAAAACGGCGACAGGCGCCAGCGGTCCAAAGATTTCATCCTTCATGCATTCCATTTCTTCATTAATATTGGTCACAATCGTCGGGGAATAAAAATAGCCGTTTGCTTTAGCAGGTTTAAGTCCGCTGTATGCGACTGTTCCACCCTTTTCGACCGCATCTTTCACAAGAGATTCTACCTTTTCGTATGCAGCCGCATCAATTAATGGACCAACATCGGTTCCCTCTTCAAGACCGTTTCCGACCTTAAGCTTCTCTAACTCTGCTTGAAAAAGCTTAATAAATTCGTCGGCGACGTTTTCTTGAACATAGACGCGGTTTGTGCAAATACAGGTTTGACCGGCGTTGCGGAATTTGGATTGGACAAGTCCTGCGGCAGCCTTCGCCAAATTGGCATCATCCATGACAATAAACGGAGCGTTTCCGCCAAGTTCAAGCGAAATTTTCTTCACAGTTTCAGCAGCGCCGCGCATCAAAGTTTTTCCTACTTCAGTTGACCCGGTAAAGGTAATCTTCGTGACGCGCGGGTCCTTAAGCCAGACATCCCCAATTTCTGATGACCTGCCGGTAACCACATTAATGACCCCGTTTGGAATCCCGGCCTCATGGGCTAGCTCAGCCATTTTTAATGCCGTAAGCGGTGTCTGATTGGCAGGTTTAATCACGCATGTACACCCTGCTGCAAGTGCCGGGCCTACTTTTCTTGTAATCATCGCTGCCGGGAAGTTCCAAGGCGTTATCGCTGCCACCACCCCGACAGGCTCTTTTCTTACTAAAATTCGCTTACTTGGATGCGCAGCAGGAATAGTTTCACCGTAAACCCGTTTCCCTTCTTCGGCATACCAGGAGATGAAACTATTGGCATAAACTACTTCGCCCAGCGCTTCTTTCAATGGCTTGCCCTGCTCCATCGTCATAATTCTGGCGATTTCATGCTTGTTTTCATCAATTAAATGGAACCATTTCATCATCAGCTGATAGCGTTCTTCAGCTGTTTTTTTCGACCATGTTTTAAAGGCATTATGTGCCGCGTCTACAGCTTTTTCGGCTTCATAAGCGCCGCCGGTCGGTACTGCTCCTAAAACTTCCTTCGTGGCCGGATTGGTAACTTCGGTTAGAACTTCAAAATCCTTGCCGACCCATTTCCCATCGATATACATCGGATAAATTTGATAATTTTGCTTTACCGTGCTCATTATATTACCTCCCCGCAGAAAGTGCGGAATCATTCAAATATACAGCTTCAAAAGCTTCCTCGATGATCTGCAGGCCCTCTTCAAGCTGGTCGTCTGTAATCGTTAACGGCATCAACAGGCGGATGACGTTACTGTATAGTCCGGCACTTAATAACATAAGTCCCCGCTCGCCAGCTGCCTTGACAATTTTGCCGACTCCTTCTTTATCAGGAGTTTTTGTATGCCTGTCCTTCACAATTTCCATGGCACACATCGCACCTAAACCGCGGACATCTCCAATACAATCGAATCGTTCCGAGAGAAGCTGCATTTTATCAATCACTCGGGCGCCAATCTTTTCCGCTCTTTCATTGAGGTTTTCACTTTCAATGATATCTAACACCGTGAGGGCAGCACGGCAGCCGAGTGGACTTCCGGAATATGTCCCGCCGATTTCGCCAACAGCAGCAGCGTCCATAATATCCGAGCGGCCAATGACACCGCTGATTGGAACGCCGGCACCCATGGATTTAGAAATCGTAATTAGATCAGGAACAACGTCGAAATGCTCAATTGCAAAATATTTTCCTGTCCTGGCAAATCCGCTTTGAATTTCATCTGCGACAAACAATATTCCATACTGCGTGCAAATTTCTCTTACCCGTTTTACAAAAGCGGCATCTGGTACAATGAATCCGCCTTCCCCCTGCACAGGCTCCATTACTACGGCAGCAATGGTTTCCGGTGCTACCTCTGCCAGTAAAAATGTTTCAAATTGTTCAATGATCATGTCGCTGTATTGCTGCTCGGTCATGCCTTCAGGACGACGGTAAACATATGGATACGGGGCCTTGTAAACTTCCGGTGCAAACGGGCCGAAGCCGAACTTGTAAGGCTTCACCTTGCTGGTCATCGTCATCGTCATTAACGTTCTGCCGTGGAAGCCGCGTGTGAATGAAATGACGCCCTGTCGCTTTGTATATTTCCGTGCAAATTTCACAGCATTTTCAACAGCTTCTGCACCGCTGTTGAAAAAAGCTACCTGCTTTTCAAAATCCCCTGGGGCCAGCTCTGCCAAACGTTCGGCAAGCTGGATATACGATTCATACATCATGACATTGAAGCTGGTATGAATAAACTGGCTTGCCTGTTCCTGAAGAGCCCGGACCACTCTCGGATGAGAGTGTCCGACATTCAACGTTCCAATAGCACCGGCAAAATCAATATAAATATTACCGTCCACATCTTCGACAAGGGCTCCTTGCGCTTTTTTGACAAAAGAATGGCAGTTATTGCTAATTCCTTTTGGGACATATTTATTTCTCCGCTCCAATATTTCTTTCGATTTTGGTCCAGGTATTTCAGTTTGAAGTTTTACATATTTCCGTTCCAATTTTGTGTTCCCCCTATAAGTGCGGCCTATTAAAATGTTATTAAGCTTTTACCGTTCCTAATACTTCTTTGAAAGTGCTCACTACTTTATCAACCTCGTCATAGCTGATAGTCAGCGCAGGCTCCATGCGGATGGTCTTAGAGTTAATCAAGGTTCCAGCTACAAGAACGCCGCGGTCAAACATTCCTTTTGAAACTTCATAGCCGATTTCATCTTTATGGAATTCGATGCCGATCATTAAGCCTTGGCCGCGAATTTCCATTACTAGATCCTCATGTCCTTTAGCCGCTTCCTTCAATTCTTTAAGGAAATACTCACCAACTATTCCGGAACGTTCAGGTAAATTTTCTTCAATTAAAATACCGATAGTAGCAATCGCTGCGGCACATGCTAATGGGTTGCCGCCGAAGGTTGTTGTGTGCATGAACGGATTCGGGAACCAGCTCTTGAACACTTTTTCCTTCGCGACAATCGCACCTGCCGGCATGACGCCGCCGCCAAACGCTTTAGCAAGACAGATAATATCTGGAACGACATCATACAATTCAGCAGCAAACATTTTTCCAGTACGTCCCATGCCTGTTTGCACTTCATCAAAAATCAACAGGGCACCGAATTGGTCACAAAGCTCGCGAACCTGCTTTAAGTAACCCTCAGGAGGAAGAATAATACCGCCCTCACCTTGAATTGGCTCGAGGATTACGGCTGCCACATCTTCACCAACCATTGAGCAAGTTTCAAATGTTTTTCTCATCATTTCGATATCGCCGAATGGAACATGACGGAAGCCTGGAATTAACGGCAGGAATGGCTTGCGAAACATACCTTTTGCTGTACCGGAAAGGGCACCAAGGCTTTTTCCGTGGAATGCACGGGTTGTTGAAATGAATGTTGTGCGCTCGCTGTACATTTTTGCAAGCTTTAATGCTGCCTCCACACTTTCAGTACCGCTGTTGGTAAAGAAGGCATATTTCAAATCTCCGGGGGTAATGTCTGCCAAAATTTTTGCCAGCATTGCACGAAGAGGGTCTAATAAATCTTGGCTGTGAAGGGCCTGATGCTTTAGCTGGTCCGTTACAGCCTTAACCACTTTTGGATTGCGGTGGCCGACATTATAGATTCCAAATCCGCCAAGACAGTCAATGTATTCTTTTCCATTTACGTCCTTAAAGCAGGCTCCATTATCAGACCACTCGACAGCGGCAAACTGACCGCCCTCTGTAACCGTTTTGCGGTATTCAAGGAAACCAGGGTTGACATGCTCACGGAACCCATCAACCGTTTCCTTTGTTATCCAAGCAGCATCTTCTTTTGTTACTTCCTCTTTTTCTATTAAACTTAGAACCTTGTTAATATACTCAGTCACATTTTGTGTTTTCTCCCTATTTACCTCTCGTTCATAATCGATACTCATGTTATCGCTCCTTTTTTTGAAAAAATTTCATCCATCCCTAGTGTCCGTTTAGCGGTTAGAACACTGCCGCTAAACGGACACTTCCCCTTTTCTGCTTTAGTTTGAAAACCAGCCAACAGGTTCTACCTGCAGGTTAATATTAATCTGTTTAATTTCTTGGAATTCTTCCAAGCCAAATGTTCCAAGCGAACGGCCGATGCCGCTTTGTTTATAGCCGCCCCATGGTGCTTCATTATAGGTAGGATGATAGGCATTCACCCAGGTAATCCCTGCACGAAGCTTTTTAATAACACGAAGGCCTTTAGCGCCATCCTTCGTGAACACGCCGCCGGCAAGCCCGTAAACCGTGCCATTAGCGAGCTTCAATGCTTCTTCTTCATCCTTGAACTTTTGGATGCAAACGACAGGGCCGAAAATTTCCTCTTGGACAATTCGCATATCCTGCTTCACATCAACGAAAACGGTTGGTTCAACAAAGTTGCCCTTTTCCAGTCCATCGCGTTCAATTCTGTTGCCGCCGCAAGCGACCGTTGCGCCTTCACGCTTACCGAGCTTAATGTAATAAAGGACCTTTTCGAGATGCTCTTTGCTGACAAGCGGTCCCATCTCAGTTGATGGATCCGTACCAGGCCCTACCTTAATTTGTTTGGCTCTTTCAACAAATCTGGCGACAAATTGATCATAAATGCTTTCTTCCACAAGAATTCTAGAACCAGCAGAACAAACTTGGCCTGCACCGGCATATATTCCGAACAAAGCATAGTCGACAGCCGTTTCAAAATCAGCATCGGCAAAAATGATATTCGGAGACTTGCCGCCGAGTTCGAGCGAAACCTTTTTCATTGTTTCTGCCGCTGTTTTCATGATGTGCTTCCCTGTTTTCGTACCACCGGTAAACGAAACCATATCTACTTCAGGATGGGAAGCGATTTCATTTCCGACCACCGGGCCGGCACCCATTACCATATTGGCCACACCTTTTGGCAGGCCGACCTCTTCAAAAATTTCAAACAGCTTCTTCGGTGTTACCGGGGTTACCTCTGATGGTTTAAACACAATGGTATTGCCAGCTGCTAAAGCGGGCGCAATTTTCCACACACTCATTAATAAAGGATAATTCCATGGTACGATAAGGCCGCAAACTCCCACAGGCTCGCGGACAACCATTGCCTGCATCGGATCGGCGACATGATACGTCTGTCCGTCCGGCTTCGTAATCAGTCCTGCATAATAACGGAAGCATGCAGCTGCATCACCAACATCATAGCCAGCCTCCCTTAATGGTTTCCCATTATCCATCGTTTCAAGCTGGGCTAATTCATCAGCGTATTCATCAATTTTGTCGGCTATTTTTAATAAATAAGAGGCTCTTTCCTGTGCGGATATACCGGACCAAACTCCATCTTCAAATGCTTTTCTGGCTGCATAGACAGCGGCGCGGGCATCAGCGATGGTTCCTTCAGGGGCATATGTGATAACTTCACCATTAGCGGGATTAATTACCGGGCGTGTTTCTTGATTTTCAGCATCTTTCCACTCGCCATCAATATACATCTTAAGATTAATAACCTGTTTTTTTACTTCGACCATTTTTCCCAATCCTCCTTTTTTTCCCTCACAAATACTACTGCAAGAACCGTGCCAACTTTAAAAACCTGCCAGTCGGTGATTTTTCATCCCTCCTTCTTCAAAACCTATTCATTTCTGCATAGGTCTATTTTATATTGCATAATATTATGAAAATTCAAAAAGCCACTTCGGATTGTGTCAATCTGAAGCGGCTTTTCTTTAGAACGAAGGCAAATTCTCTAATTTAATATTTTTCTCGCTTAATATCTTTTGATACTTTCGGCTCACGGAGGACTGGCTGATTCCCAGCGCTTTAGCTGCCTTCGTCGTCGTTTTGTATTGGTTCATCGCCATTACGATTAGCTGCTCTTCGACATAATCGATGGCGTCCTGCAGCGGAATAACTCTAGTAATGACAGGCTTCATCTTTTTATTTTCAAAGCCTAATGATAAAAATTGACTGACGAATTCGGCATCAATCGCCGGATGGTCGGCGGTAACGACTAATCTTTCAATAATATTTTGCAGCTCCCTGACATTCCCCGGCCATGGATAAAATTCAAGGACATTGACCGCATCGGGAGTCAGGTGATAATTCCGGTCATACTTTTCATTTAGCTGCTGGAGAAAATGAAAGGCCAGGAGTGAAATGTCCTCGGTCCGTTCCCGGAGCGGCGGAATATGAATCGGAATGACGTTCAAACGGTAAAATAGATCTTCACGGAAAGTACTAGCCTCAACCATTTTTTCCAATCTTTTATTGGTGGCAGCAATAATTTGCACGTTCACCTTAATTGGTGTGGTACTGCCTACGGGAATAACCTCCTGTTCCTGCAGCACCCGTAAAAGCTTCACCTGCAGATGCATAGGCATTTCGCCAATCTCATCAAGAAATAATATTCCCCCATCAGCCTGTTTGAAGTAACCGTCTTTGCCATTTTTATCAGCGCCTGTAAAAGCACCCTTGGCATAGCCGAATAATTCACTTTCCAGCAAATTGTCGGGGATTGCCCCGCAATTTAATTTGAGAAATGGCTTTGATGACCTTTTTCCTAATTGATGAATCGCCTGGGCGATGACCTCTTTACCCACACCAGATTCACCGTTAAGAAGGACTGTGGACGAGAAGTCAGCGATTTTTTTGACCTGGTTCATGATTTTTTCCATTTTCGGACTACAATAAATCAGCTTTTTCAAAAAGCGATCCTTGCTTTTAAAATCATCCAATTCTTTCTTATATTGTTCAGATATTTTCCGCATTTCCTGCAGTTCCGTTTTTAAACGGGTTGTTTCCGTTATGTCGCGTGAAGCGACAATAATCCGGTCCAGTTGATTTTCTTCATTAAAGATTGGATTTCCGACGGCAAGGATTTTCCTTCCCGTTCTCGTTTCTTGAACGACGGAAACCTTTTTTTGTTTTTCTAAAACAAGCCTGGTGACTGACGGTTTAAATAACCCTTCATCCTCTAATTCTAGAATATTTTTTCCAATAAGCTCCTTCAAATCAACCTTCCAGAAGTCCTCAATAATATTTTCGCTGTATCTGATTAACTCACCCTTCGCATTGACCACGAGAATTTCATCATAAATACTAGACAAAATGGCGTTGAGGTCTTTATTTAAGTCCTTAATATATTCAATTTCAAGCGCCATTTCTTCGACCATCGGCAAGTCCTGAACAACAATGATGATTCCTTCCACTTCATCTTCATAATTTAGAATAGGGCTGTAATCGACCAGAACGCCCATTTCGTTTGTGATTTCCAAATGATTGAGAAGCGTCTTCCCAGTTGCAAATGCCTCATCAATTCTTTGTCCGCTAAAAATTTTATCCGCCGGAAAATTCAATACCCTTTCTGAGGTAGATTTAATCATTTTTAGACCGGAGTCATTACAGGTAATGATTCGTTTCTCTTTGTCTATGACAAATAGGCCCATTGGAATCGAGGTTAGAATGATTTTAAGTAAATCAACACTTTGATTCTCCTGTTTAAAAAGTTCTGCAAGGATATCTTCTCTTCGTATGTATCCAGATGGGTTTCCATCCTCACCCGTTATGATGGCAAATGGTTCTCCGATAATTTGAAATAAAACTGGAAGAGAAATCTGCTGGCTGAGAAGACAAATGCTTTCAATCGGCTTTGCAATCTCCAGAAGGATGTCCAAAGAAAAATTATGCTGCTGCAGCCTTTCAAGCACTTGTTTATTCACGGGTACATAGGAGAATATTTTTTCATGTGTTTTCAAGAAAATAAAGGGCTCTCTGAAGTTTTGGATAGTCGTCCTCAGGACTTCCTCCTGGTCTGCTGCGACTGCAATAATCGGCTTCACTTTTTCTTTTGCCACAGATATCATCATTTCATCCCCCTTATTTCTTCCAATTCTTATTCTACCACTTTGTTCAGAATTTTTTAAATTATATACCCTAAAAAAAGAGAATGAAAAAATTCATCCTCTTTCAATCACTTCCGGTTACGAATAAATCTTCTTTGATATATGCGAGCACCATGCCGGGAATAACAGAATCTCCTTCCTGCACTTCTAATGATTCGACCTCTCCGCTTACACCTGTTTGAATCATTTCTATCTTTCCATCCTCTGTTTTTATGATGAATAATGGTTCCCACTCATAAATCCGTGATTCGCTCCTGACTGTGACTTTCTCCACCCTCCCGAAGCACGGACTGGTAACGACACCAAAATACATGATTCTACCTCCACTATTAATATTGTTCCTGAAAAGGCTGTGTTTGCAAGACAAGACCAAAGAATTCCTGGAACTCCTGAATATCCTCCTCTTCAATTCCAAGTTTATCCGCCCAAAAATCGGCGTGAGTATCCTCCTGGCAGAGAAGAACCATGTTGCCTGTTTGAATGGAGGTGACCATCGCTTTGCCAAAAAAATGCTCGGTATAGCCGATTGTTAAATCATAACGATGATTGTTGGATATGAGGCAGAAGTAATGTAAAAGCTGATTTCCTTTTTCCTCAGATAAAATATCTAATTTCATACAGTGTTCCACCTCTTTTTTTAATATTTCAACCATCCTCTTAGCCTTGAAGTCTCGGCAATTTTTTGAATTCCCTCGATATAAGCAGCAATTTTCATATTCACGTTATACTTTTTAGCAGTTTGATAAACATTTAAAAAGCTGGCCGTCATTTTCTCCTTAAGCCGCTCGTCGACTACGTCCTCTGTCCAGTAGTAGCCCTGATTGTTCTGACACCATTCGAAATAGGAGACAATTACCCCTCCCGAGTTGGCTAAAATGTCAGGAACAACTTGAATCTCACGTTCATCAAGGATTGTTAGCGCTTCCTTTGTGGTTGGCCCATTTGCCGCTTCAATGACAATTTGGCAGTTTAGCCTGCTGGCATTATGCTTATTGATGACCCCTGAAATTGCCGCAGGAATAAGAATATCACATTCTTTTTCCAGCAATTCTTGGTTAGAAATCGCGTTGTCAAAACGATTGGAAACAATACCGAAGGAATCCCGGCTGTCCATAAGGTATGGAATATCCAAACCATTTTCATCGTATATACCCCCAAGAACATCTCCAATACCTATGACTTTGGCACCTAAATCATACAAATACTGAGCAAGATAGCTTCCGACATTTCCGAACCCTTGAATGATGACACGGGTATTTTTTACTGACATCTTCTTTAATTCGCACACCATCTGCAGGGTGTATAAAACGCCTTTTGATGTTGCAGTTTCCCTCCCCTTTGATCCGCCAAGGGCAACAGGCTTTCCAGTAATAAATCCAGGTGAATCAAATTCACGGATATGGTCATACTCATCAAGCATCCAGGCCATGATTTGCGAGTTCGTGTACATATCCGGCGCGGGGATATCCTTTGTCGGCCCAACAATTTGGCTTACTGCCCTCACATAGCCTCTGCTTAATCTTTCCAATTCATCCATGCTCATTTTCCTCGGGTCACAAATAATCCCGCCTTTTGCACCGCCGTAAGGAAGGTCGGTAATCCCGCACTTTAAACTCATCCACCCTGCTAACGCCTTTACTTCCTCTGGTGTGACATCCGGATGGAACCGGATTCCGCCTTTGGTCGGACCGGATGCATCATTATGCTGAGCCCTGTAACCTTGGAAAATCTCGACTTGCCCATTATCCATGCGGACAGGTATGCTTACCTCTAAAAATCTCATCGGCTTCTTTAAAAATTCATACACCTGCGGCGGATAATTCATAATGCTGACAGCTTCCTTTAATGTCTCTTGAAATTCCAATAAAGAATTATCCTTTTCATTCAATACCTCATCCTTTTTTGACTCGATTGATTCAATTGCCATCATAAACACCTCATTTTTTTTTGTTATTAATTCTTCAAGCAATTTTTGTGCCAACACGCAAAGCGGAGGGGGGTCCTTTAGCGACGTATGGACTGGAGCACTTCGACTGTGATAAAGGAGAATCAAAAAGCGGCAGCGCCTTGACAAGGGGCTGGGAATTTTCAAGGTGAAAATGTGAAAGTTTTATGAAAAAATAACTGTTTTATTCATCCGTGCATAAAATTTTGATAACGCTTACACTTACTTTCAAAAAAACAGCGGACTCCATTTTTTGGAGCCCGCTGTTTTTTTGCATGAAAAATATTTTTTGGACCATTTTAATATTTAAGGTTATTTGGCAAATCGGTGGTTGCCAATCGTTACCGTTACTTCACGAGAAGTAATCCAGCTGCTAACCGCTGTTTTCGGGTTATAGAAAAATAACGATCCATTTCCTTGCCCTCTAAAAGCAAGTGCCTCATTTACTGCGCGTTTTGAAGCTTCGTCGGCCGGCTTATTAATGCTGCCGTTGGCTACCGGGGTGAACGCATAATGTCCGTTTGAAATTTGATAGATCACTCCGCGGATGGAATTTGGAAATTCGGGGCTTGCAACCCTGTTCAAAATGACCGTAGCAACTGCTACTTTGCCAGCATAAGGCTCACCAACAGCCTCTGCATGAACAAGACGTGCCATTAAATCTTTCTCTGCTGCCGTAACGGTAGAATTAGGGATTACTAGATTTTGCCCCACATTAATATTCGAAGTAGTTGCATGATTTGCTTGCATTAAAGTTTTGACTGGTACACCGTATTTTACTGCAATCTTATAATACGTTTCGCCAGATTGTACTTTATAAGTTGTAGTTGCCGCCTCCGTTTGTCCGTTTAATGTAAAGGCTGACATCGATAAAACCATACCTGCTGCAATTACTAGTTTTTTAAGTTTATTCATTTTGAACCTCCTAGATTTGTAGCGCGTTTGTCTACTATTAGGCTATCAGTTGTAACATTCCATTTCATTGTCCAAAAAATGGATGTGTATGATAAGCAGTGCATAAACCTAATACAAAAGGCTTCTACCAAAGACAGGAAGTATCATCCAATTTCATTATTATTCCAAAAGGTAGAATCACTGGATATCAAAGGATGGATTTTTACAGAATGTTTCATGTATGTAACATACAATATAGGAAGGATTTGGATTGAATTTCACTAAATTGACAACATTTCCCGCGATTTTTCACTGAATTTCTCCTTAATCTTTGTTAATAATATAAATGAGTTATAAAAAGGAGGAAGTTAGAAATGAAAAATCAGTTAGTTGATGTGCTTAACAAACAAATTGCAAATTGGTCTGTCTTGTATATGAAGCTACATAACTATCATTGGTATGTGAAGGGGAGTCAATTTTTCACCCTACACGTAAAGTTTGAAGAATTTTATAACGAGGCTGGCCTGCATGTCGATGAATTAGCAGAACGATTACTGGCAGTTGGCGGAAGCCCAGTAGCTACCATGAAGGAATGCCTTGAGCTCTCCTCCATCAAAGAGGCAGCAGGTACCGAAACTGCTGATGAAATGGTTCAGTCTATTATCAATGACTTCTCCATTATTATTGGTGAGTTAAAAGAAGGCATGAGCATTGCAGGTGAGATTAATGATGAAACAACTGGCGATATGCTGCTTGCGATTCATTCAGGTTTAGAAAAACATGTGTGGATGTTGACTGCATTCCTTGGAAAATCTATTTAATCTCAATACTTCGAGTCCAACACTTTTGTTGGACTTTTTATAATCCAATTAATTAGAATTATTATTAAAAAAATATTAATTATTATATGAATTTAAGTTTATTATTTAAGTATAGAAAAAATTTAGGAGGTATCTTAAAGTGTCCAAGCATGAAGTTATTGTCTACAGCAGCACAGGCTGCCCCTATTGTGAAAAAGTAAAATCATTCCTCAATGAGCGGGGAATTGAATTTGAAGAGCGTAATGCTTCCTTACATAAAGAATATTTTGACCAATTAACAGAACGTAAAATATATGGAACTCCTGCGACTTTTATCAACGGAAAGCTTGTTCTTGGTTTTCAAGAGAAAAAGTTCAATAAGCTTCTCGGGCTTTCCGAAGAGGAAAAGGCAGTGGTGGCCCCAAGTTCACATCCGGAAAACAACCCGGAAGGTGCCGATGCAATTTTCCAGCCGGTAACTGGAAAAGTTCTTGATGAAGAATATGATTTCGTGAGCATTGGAGGTGGGCCTGCTGGAGCATCAGCTGCTGTTTATGCTGCCCGCGGAAAATTAAAAACACTTGTCATTGATAAGGCACCGAAAGCAGGAACTTTGGCGATTACACATAAAATTGCCAACTATCCTGGTGTTCGCGAAGAATTAACCGGACTTGAACTGTTAACGAGAATGCAGGCCCAGGCCAAAGATTTTGGTGCAGGATTCGTCCGCTCTACCGTTCTTTCCGTTGATTTTGCCAATGAAATCAAGAAGATTGAGGTTGCTGAAGGAACCATCAAAGCAAAAAGCGTCTTCATTGCTGTTGGCGCGAAAGCCCCTTCAAGCAAGATTAAGGGAGAAGAGGAATTTACCGGACGCGGGGTAAGCTACTGCTCAACCTGTGATGCTGCGTTTTATCAGGACCGGGTTGTTGCAGTTGTCGGTGATAATGATGAAGCCATCCATGAGGCTGGAACACTGGCTAAATATTGTAAAACAGTGAAATTGTTAATTCCGGTTGAGCAATTAAAAGGAGATGCTGACCTAACTTCGCTAGAAAAAAACGCTAACGTAGAAATCTATAGACGCCACCGTGTTAGAGAAATCATTGGAACTGACAGTGTTGAGAAAATCGTCATCCTAAATGATAAAAAAGAAGAGGAAGTTTGGGAAGTTGACGGGGTTTTCTTATACCTTGGCGGCATGAAGCCTGGCACCGACTTCTTAAAAGGAGCGGTCATGAGGGACGAGGAAGGATATGTAATGGTTGATGAGCTGCTTCGTACTAATATTGAGGGCGTATTTGCAGGCGGCGATGCCAGAAGAACACCGATTAAACAAGCGGTAATTTCAGCTGCTGACGGCGCGATTGCCGCTTTAAACGCCGAGCAGCATGTTAACAAACGCTCAAAACTTCGGCCGCAATATAGCTAACACTTTTTTGTCTTAAAACAGTAATTTCTATGCTATGAAGGTATGAAATCTCACTTGATTTCATACCTTTTATTTTACGTTCCTTTATTACTCGTCATTTTTCCCATTTTACTCGCCAACCCCATAAAGAAGTATGGAAGTTCGCATTCATGAGTAAATTCTACAATTTTAGCCCCTTTTAAAGCGTGTAATCTCACGCATCCTCGTTATCCACTTTCATTTCCTGTAAGGAAGATAAATCATACTTTTCATACCAACATTAACTTTCACATCATGTACATACGGAAAAATTTTAAACTGGAGCATTTTTTTTTAGGTTTAAGCGTTTGTCCATTTCCTGTCTAGCAGCATATGCATAAATTGTAATTATTAATGATTGGATAAGGAGGTGATTTCATTATGTCAGGCGGACACGGCAGCTTTGCGTTAATTGTTGTGCTGTTCATTTTGCTCATCATTGTAGGTACATCCTTTATTTATTATTAATGATGAAAATAGGAAGAGACTGCCCGCTCAGCGGTCAGTCTCTTCCTTTTGGCCGCGGGCTAATAGGGCCATGCAGATCGTTATAATGGTAAAAGCAATAAATGCCAGCATAGGAATCGTCATAAAACCCAGCCAGTTTATGTAATCCTTTGAGCAAGGTATACCGGATGTACACATTTCAAACTGCTTCAAATATGGAATTTTTTGCAGTAAAGTATGATATCCGGAGAGCAGCATGCCGACAATCGAAAGCGGCAGCACGTATTGATAGACTCCCTTATCACTTCGATATACTGCTATACCTAAAATAAACACAAGAGGGTACATAAAAATCCGCTGATACCAGCAAAGAGTGCAGGGAATGAAATGCATAACTTCACTAAAGTATAAACTGCCAAGTGTGGCAATAATGGCAGCAATCCAAGAAAGGAGCAAAGATTTATTCATATTACTTCTCCTCTGCGGCCTTATTAACCATATCAATTAAGTCATCCAGGGATTTCCCTTTAAACATCTTTCCGTTCACAAAAAGAGTCGGCGTCCCTGTAACACCAAGACTTTCCGCATAGTCCATATCCTTTTGCCAGGCATCATTCGATTTCTCTGCTTGGAAGTTTTTCACGACCTTCTCAACCTCTTGATCATCTGCGATCTCCTTTAACGTATCAGTCAAGAACTTTTCCGTAAAAAAATCCGCTTTTTCTAATTTTGGATCTTCCGGCTGTTTCGAATAAAGCAGTTCATGAAATTCCCAAAACTTATCATTCCCAAGCTCCTGATAAACCGATTCAGCAAATTTAGCCGAACGTTTCGAATCGACATTGATAAAGGAATCATGCATAAAATAAAATTTTGCTTTCCCGGTATCCACCAATGCCTTTATGATAATTGGCACGGTATTTTTACCAAAATCTTGACAGATTGGACATTTATAATCACCAAATTCGATAATAGAGACTGGCGCCGACTTTTCACCAATGAACGGCTGATTATTATAATCGATTTCACCGTTTTTTGTAGTTTTTTGTTTTTCAGAATCATTACCTAAAAAAATAAACGCCAAAATACAAACAGCAACTATGCCAATCACCCAAAAAGCAAATTTGGCAGAAGAACTAGTTGTTTTTTTATTATTTTCCATGACCAGACCCCTTCTAAAAGTTCTAGTTAATCGGGAAATACTTGCCCCAGATAGTATAAATATTACCTATCCAGCTTCATATTGCAAACAAAAGGTATTAAAAATGCCATTCGTAATAATGGCATTTTCACACTTTTAAAACTGCATACATAAATAGCTCAAGGTGCCAAACTCATAACTGCGATAAATGACTTTTGGCTCCCCATGGCCACTCCCCATTGCAATATAAAATGGTACAAAGTGTTCCGGTCTCGGAACAGCTAGCTTAGCATTGGGGGCCAATTTTTCATAATTGAATAAACTTATTAAATCCTGTTTATTCATTTTATCAATCAGCCAGTCATCAAAGTCGACCGCCCATTGCTCCGGTTCCGTTTGATCCCATTTGATGATGCGTAAATTGTGTACCGTAACTCCGCTCCCAATGACCAAAACATCCTCATTTCCAAGATCCTTAATCGCCCTGCCAATGCGATATTGTTCTTCAGACTTTAGAAACGGATGAACCGAAACTTGGACAACAGGAATATCTGCATTAGGATACATTTTGGACAACATCGTCCATGAACCATGGTCCAACCCTCTTGTCCTATCAAGCTGCGAAGGAATCCCGGCAGCAAGGAACAATTCCCTTAACTGTTGAGCGAACTTTGTGGAGCCTTTTGCAGGATACCTCACTTGAAAAAGTTCAGGCGGGAAACCATAAAAGTCATAAATGGTTTCATACGTTTCATCCATAGAAGAAATCGTTAGGGTTTCTTTTTCCCAGTGCGCAGTAAAAATCACTATCGCTTTTGGTTTTAGCTTTTTTCCTAACTCCGTTAAAAACCTGGTGTATTCTGTATCCTCAATGGCCAACATCGGTGAACCGTGGGCTAAAAACAATGATGGCATCATTTTATTTTCATCCTTTCCAGAAAAATATGTAATCCTTTTCAAGCCTAGTATTTATCATTATAGGTTATTATAAAAATGGATTCTAATAATGTTACTTCGAGGTGCTTGAATAATGGCAAATTACATTGGATATGTTGGAACATATACAAAAAAGGAAAGCAAAGGGATTTACACCTTCACATTAAATACGGAGGAAAGGAAAATTGAAAATGTGACCGTTGCCGCGGAACTGGATAATCCTACATATTTGGCACTGAGCAAAGATAATCAATACCTCTACTCTGTGGCAAAAGAAGGGGAAGCTGGGGGCATGGCTGCATTTTCGATAAAGGATGGGGGAAAGCTAACACTTCTTAACAGCCAGGTTTCTCCCGGTTCACCGCCTTGTTACGTCAGTATGGATAAAAGGAATCGCTTTGTCTTCAGTGCCAACTACCATAAAGGGGAAGTTGTGTCCCATTTACTTAATCAGGAGGATGGCTCGATCCAGCCGCCAGTATCTGTAATGAAGCATGAAGGCCGCGGACCGGACCCGCGCCAAGAAAAACCCCATACCCACTATGCCGGTCTGACTCCGGATGAAAAATATCTTGCCGCAGTAGATCTTGGAATCGATGCACTTGTTACCTATACCGTGAATGAGGATGGAACACTCGAAAAAGTAAAGCTGCTGCCGGTAAAGGCTGGCTGCGGTCCGCGCCATCTTGTTTTCCATCCGAATGGCATTAATGCTTATCTCTTGACAGAATTCAGCTCAGAGGTCATTGTCCTGACCTATAATCCGGAAAATGGCCATTTTACGGAGAGACAGTATATATCTACCCTTCCGGATGATTTTAAGGAAAACAATCAGGGCAGCGCCATACATATTTCCTCCGATGGCCGCTTCGTTTATGCGGGAAACAGGGGCCACAACAGCATTGCTATTTTCAGTGTGAACAGTGAAACAGGTGAGCTGACTTTCGTGGAGCATACATCAACTGAAGGAGATTGGCCGAGGGATTTTTCATTGGACCCATCTGAAAAATTCATTGTTGCCTCAAATCAGGAATCCGATAATCTGGTGTTGTTTGAACGGGATGAGGCGACGGGGAGACTAACTTTGATACAGTCTGATGTTAAGGTGCCCGAGCCGGTTTGTGTGAAGTTTTTGGATAGTTAGTTAAAAAAAGAGCCAGTGTGCTGATTAATTAACACACTGGTTCTTCAAATGCAGCATATTATTCCTCGCCGGAGTTATTATAATCATCCAAGAGAGTCATAACGTTTAAGATTGTTTGCTGCTCTGTTTTGGTCAATGTAGACCATGGTTTTGAATCGGCTTGAGACAATAATGCATCCGCCTGGGTAATAACATTTTTTATCGATGTTATATTTGCACCGTTTTTGCCATTCAGCTTAGCTCCCAATAATTGCGCAGCGAGTTTGTTATAGCCATTACTTGCTCCGCCCGAATAGCTCTTAAACTGAAGAACGTTGACCGCAGTTTTGGCATCAGTAACTGATTTATTGCCTAATGTAATCGTCAGAAACTGTGTTACAACATCTTCATTGTTGCCAAGGAATCCTGCATGGGTTTTCCAATAGCCAATTGTTCTTGGAGATGTGCCTGGCTCCTCTGGTGGAGGTGTTGTACAAGAACATAGATTATAAGTAATGTACTCATTCCACTCAGAACCTGACAGCGGGGTTCCTTTTGCCCTAACTTTGTAGGTTGCCCCAGTTGCAGCATCTCTAAGCTCGGCTTCAATTGCAAGAATTACTTTCGAAGCTGTTTTATCGAAAGGAACCAAGAACTCATGATAGGCTAACGTTTCACCAATTGAATATGTTTTTACATACGGAGTTGATGACTTTGTTGGCAGTTCAGCAACACTTTTGGCAGAAGCCAGTAAAATCTTATTGAAAAGCAGGTTTTGCCAATTATCTGTATAAATTTCTACTCTAAGGTTATCACCGTCAGTGTTAATAACCGTAGTAGCTAAATGGGTGCCGTCTGCCGTTACCATCTCATATTCAACACAGCAGACAGGACTGGTATTTGTATCCGTTGTTTCCGCTACCGCCGCACTGCCAAACATACTTAAAACCAACACCAGCACTAATAATCCTACAAATCTTTTCTTCATGATTGCCTCCCTATTGCACATGAAATTAACTTCCTTCATCGTTATCACCTTGATGTTTGAAACCACTCTTTTTGCCCATCACCCCCTTAAGGGATTCCTGCTTACTTAACAGGTAAAGATTTAAAATTCGATGCGGCTTTTTTGTGAAGGAGTACATTTTTAAAGAAATTTGTTACTGGTTTTTCAAATACTTTATAAACAAGGCAGCCTGATAAAATGGTCAGCACAATCGCTAATAACATTGCCGGTGTACCGCCGATAAGGTTGATTACTTGCAGCTTTCCCAGTAATAGTGCGTAGAAATGAAATACCGGCATTTGTGAGATGAAAATCGAATAGGAGGCGTCTCCCAAAAGCGTAATACTTTTTGGCAAAATCGTATCTTTTTTCATATCGATTAGAGTAATCCCGAGCATCATGAATGCGGCAGACAGCCAGTAAAAATACTCCACTCGAATCGTATAAAAACCGTAGATATTATTGCTCCAAACCAATAAATAGCCGATAAATCCTGCTGTTAAATAAAGATAAGGGAATCTCAGCTTGTAATTCATGACAATGTACGCAATAATCGCCCCTGTAATAATCTCTAGATGGCTGATATTTAAAAAGAAAGAATTATTGGCGGGAAACAGCTTAAATTGATTAAAGATTAAGATTAGCACCCAGACGAAAACAACAGGTTTAAAGATTTTCGGTTTATAGATTACTAAACTAAAAACCAAGTAGAAAAAAACTACATAGCTTAACGACCATGTGATTTCAATAATCGGGTCAGTAGGAATAAGAAGCAGTGATTTAATAATCACTTCAGGATTTTTTTCATGGCCATCGCTTATTGCCGGAAAAATAATAACAGCTGCTAATGTGGCCAGTGTAAACAGCCAATAGACCGGATAAATTTTTGATATCCTCTTTATTAGGAAGTCCTTTGCCTTCCCCCTGATGCCAAAATTTTTATGATAGAGATAAAACATCATAAACCCAGTAACAATAAAAAAGAAATCTATTCCGCCTGTTCTTAACCATTCCCCCACATTAAACCATTGGTAATCAAAAGAAAGGTGAAACACTTTGTTAGCATGACCAAGTAAAATAAAAAGAACGGCAAAGGCCCTGAAACTATGGACTAAAGACAATCTTCTTCTTTCGCTTGTTACCATTTTTTGTCCTCCTCCTATGTTTTATCTGTCAGATTAGATTGATCATCGTTTTCACACTCATTTCCTCATATCCATTCGGATTGAGAGATTGCCAATTCCAAGAATCCGAGCACATTTCTTCAAGACTTTTTTGTGCAGTCCAATTCAGTTCTTTCCGGGCTTTGGCAGGGTCGGCATAGCTGATTCCAATATCGCCCGCTCTTCGTCCCTTCATTTCAAATGGAATTTTCCTGCCTATTATTTTTTCAAAAGCTTCTATTATTTGCAGGACACTATATCCTTTCCCAGTTCCTAGATTATAGGCATCAATACCAGTAGTTTTCATTACATTTATCATGGCCTTAATATGCCCGGAGGCTAGGTCCATAACATGGATATAATCACGTATGCCTGTGCCATCATGAGTATCGTAATCATTTCCAAACACCTGGAGTCTTGGTAATTTTCCAACTGCAACCTGGGTAATATACGGAATCAGATTATTAGGAATACCATTTGGCGCTTCCCCTATGAGACCACTTTTATGAGCCCCGATTGGATTAAAATAGCGAAGAAGAGCGATGCTCCAGTTTTTATTAGAAACATAGAGATCACGCAGGATTTCCTCAATCATTAATTTTGTTCTTCCATAAGGATTTGCTGCCTCAAGCTGTAGGTCCTCAGTTAAGGGTATCCATTCCTGCCTGCCATAGACTGTAGCAGAAGAACTGAATACCAATTTATTAACCTCAAACTCTTCCATAACCTCACACAAGTGAAGCGTTCCGGAAATGTTATTGGAATAATAATGAAGTGGTTTTTCAGTGGATTCACCCACTGATTTCAACCCTGCAAAATGAATAACCCCATCAATTTTGTTTCCCCTAAATATATTTTTTAAAGCTATATAATCCAGCAAATCAGCTTGATAAAAGGAAATCTTTTTTCCAGTTATCAACTCAACACGCTTTATTGCTTCATAGCTGCTATTTGAAAGATTATCAACGACCACAATTTCATATCCCGCATTTAATAAATCAACACAAGTGTGGCTGCCAATATACCCGGCGCCGCCTGTAACTAAAATCCGCATGTTCTCCCCCCGCATAATGTAATTTTTCACAAAAAAAGACAGCTCCGGTTTAGGAAACTGTCTTAATAACTTATCTTGTTCAATGATTTAAGAAGTGATTAACAATGGCAAATTCACAGAGTGTTCGAATTAGTATTATTAGGATGGCTATATTTCTTATTTAGTTTTATCAACCAGTTTCGGTACTTCCAGGAAAGATAGCTTTTTTTTGCAAACTTATGTCCATCAACGGCGATTAACCATTGATTTTCGCCCAGTTTCAGCTGGTCGATGCTATGCATGCCATCCTTCCTCCAGTCTTCCGCTTTCATAGACCCTTTTAAAACGATGCTAAGTTCTTCTTCTTCATAGTCTGATTCAGTCAGTGTAGTAATTTTAAATGCCCGAACCGCACTTCCATAATACGGTTCACAAACTTGTGCATACCTATAAACTATATTGTCATCACAAATAACCCTGCCAGCAGGTCTTGAGCCGGTAAAATTATTAATAATTAAAGGACTTTTGGGATGCTTTGTCCATTCCCCAAACAGTTCATTTGCAAAAAATAGATGTAATTTTCCCCGATATCCTGCAAACATCCACCATTTATTATTAAATTGAAATATACTTGGGTCTACATATTTCCCATGGATTATTTCTTTTTCGACTTCCCATTTATAAGGAAATTCCTTAGCTTTATACAACAAAATTCTATTGGCTTGATTCGACTCTGGAATCATAAAAAAATCATTCTTAAATTTGAAAACATATGGATATGACAAATGAAATGACTCTTCAAGGACAATTTTTTCATAATTCCATTTTTCCCCGTCATTACTTGAAGCAAGACCAATAAGCCCCTTCCCGGTTGAACCATCAAGCACCTCAAAAAAAAGATAATACTTGGTTTCATGCTGGATGATAAATGGATCCGCCAAAAACTGTGCTGACACATCCCATACATCAGCTGCCTGCAAACTTGGCATCGTTAAACTCTTTGTTAAGGGAGCCGAAATATATGAATCAGACCGAAATACTTTAATTGACCAGATGCTTGTTGGTATTTTAAAACTTATACCTAAAAGGAATAATAGGATTAAAACGATACAGAAAAACAATAGTAAGAACACAACCGATTACCACCTTTTGACTATGGCTTTATATATCACCCTCACAAGAATGATAACCCAGAAAGAACCTTGATGAGTGCCTTCTTAGGTTTTTTGCTTTTGTAAATTTTTTCGCCTAACTGATAAAGATACTCTATATCCCTAGTTTCAATCGCCTTTAGGTATTCACTTGAAAAATAGTTGATTGCTCCTTCATTTCTTAAACACTCATTCACTGTTTCATTTTCAGCGTATTCTCTTATGAGTTTTTTTGTATCAACCACACTCTTCTCCCCATTAAACAAATTATACAAGCATGTCTGAAATGTATTCAGAAGCATCACGCTTATTCCATTACTTCTTTTTTGCAGACTGTCCTGGTAATATTCATCAATAACTTCCTTCAGAATTTTGTAGCCATTGATCATGTCATCAAAAAGGCAGGGCATATATTTACTCGTAAAGCCGCCATACCGGTAATAATATAGGGGCTTATCAATGATTTTTACTTTTTTTGCTTTTAAAAAGATTTCAAGATTATAAAAAAGGTCCTCCCCCAAAAAACATATTCTATCCAGATATTTTCCGGAATTCAGAACCAGTTCTCTTTTATATATCTTGGCATATAAGGTGGGTGGAAATGGGTGTCCATGAAAAAAGGCAGCAACAAGTTCATTTTTAATTTCTTCCTTATTAAAGATCCGGTTTTGACTAAAATATTCACTAGTATTCTTTTTCTTAATAACCAGGCCGTTTCCCAGCACACGATAAGAATTGCATACGGTAATATCATTACCATCATTAATTGATTCCATATAGAGCTCTTCAATCATTCTACGGTCAATCCAATCATCCGCATCGACAAAAGTAATAAAATCTGAGCGTGAAACTTCAACACCTTTCCTTCTGGTCGCTATACTTCCTTCATTTTTCTTATCAATTAAAATGACGCGTTGATCCTGCTGCTGATAATTCCTGCAAACTTTTAAACTATTATCGGTAGAACCATCATTAACCAAAATGATTTCGATATCCTTAAATGTCTGGTTCAAAATGGATTTTATACATTTATCCAGTTTACTGCCAGCATTATAAATAGGTACAATCACACTTACCTTGCTCATAAAATTCCCCTTCTCGAATTCCATTTGTTAAATAAGTTTGATGAATCAGCCTGCTTCATACACTTTCCGCTTTTTGAATTTTTTCACCAAGTTTTTCATGGGGCCAATAATTAAATTCTTTTCATATTTGTTCATTCCTGTAAACCAGATTAAAAGAATATACACCAAAGAAAATGCGGCAATTTTAATAATAAATACAAACCAATTATCAGCTAAGACCAATTTATTTACCGTAATTCCAAATAAAATGCTGAGGAACAAAGGAAAACTCATGAATAAGATGTTCATCCAGAACTTAGGAATCTCAATTTGGACTTTTTTCCAGTAGTAAAAATTCATAATAATAATATTCCCTGCGACAAATGCAATGGCTGTTGCCAGTGCACAGCCCACTGCACCCCACCATCTGACAAAGAGAAGACTAAGGAATATATTAGCAATAGCGATAACAAAATAAACAATTGACCTGAATTTATGCATATTTTTCGCTTGGAGAATGATTCCACCCATGCCTTGTATAAGCGGGATAACCATCGGAATCACAATTAGCAGGGCAATGATATAGGATTGACTGTATTCATTTCCAACCCATAAATAAATAAACTCCCGGCCAAAAACAGCAAAGCCGCTTAAAACAAAGGCAATAATCAAATATTGGATTCTTCCAATTTTAATAAATAAGTCAGAAATTTCCTTATCAGCAGCCTTCTTTGTCACCATCCCTGATACCCTGCTTAAAAAGACATTGGAAATCGCAGCAGAAAATCCTGAAAAATACCCTGAAAAAGAAGAACCGACAGTATAAATAGAAACGGCTACTGTTCCACTATAAATACCCAGGATGATTTGGTCCGTAGACCAATAGATTTTTTCAATAATTAAATTTAGAAACAAGAAAGAGGAGAAAACAATTACTTCCTTTAGTAAACCCGTTTCAAATTTCTTGAATACCATCTTTAATTTAAGGACCTTAAAACAATAAAAAATATTAGTCAAGACAGTTAATAAATTGATTGATGTAAACACAACTGCCATTGTGATGGAGCCGTGACCCGACATTAAAAGGGGAAGCATAATCAGCGGGTTCAGCAGCGCCCCAGCAATATTAATTACTTTTTGAAAGATGAATTTCTCATAGGCTTGAGCAATTACTCCAAATACATCAAATGCAATCCAAAGCGACGTATTTGCTACAAGGATTCCCATTAAGATTTTTAACTTATGAACTTCCTCACTGTTCAAGGATCTTGAAAAAATGTTTTCTGCATTGAAGGTTAATATCACTCCTAGCACGAGTGCAATTATTCCTAAAACACCATAAAGAATAAAAAACATGCCAAATAAATTGGAACAGCGTTCATCGTCCTTTAGTGCACGATATTTAGCGGTATACCTGATGACAGCACTGCCTAACCCAAAGTTTAGTACCCCCAAATAGGCTACAGAGGAACCAGCCAAACTATAAAGGCCATATTCGGACTGACCAAGAAGTTTCAACATGATAGGCGTATATAAAATGGAGATGGTACTGTTTAGAAATAGTGTGACATATGAAAGCAATGCACCCGCTTTTAGTTCACTTTTCATTTCGGTAACTACCTCTCATCAAAATATTAAAAATATTATTTAAGGAATCAGATAGTGAAAATATGGAATTTTTTTTATGACCATCGTTAAAATGGTCGATATAAAGCAGGTTAAAAATAGTTCAATGATAATAGCAAAAACAGCATGCCTCCCAAGATGGACGGCCTTAATAAAAAAATCTAATACAAATGGATGTATTAGATAGATACCAAATGACAAACCGGATAAATTCAATATGAAGATTTTTGCCTTTTGCGGCAATTTTCTGATATTCAAAGTTGAAATCAAAGTGTAGATTGCCAGGCTATATACAAAAACAGTTAGTAAATTCTCAGCCATAAAAAAGGTGCTAAGCGTTCCGGTCTTACTGGTAAAAATAATAGTACCGATAATATTGGCTGCTAAAGAAATAAATGCTAGCAGATAGATCCATTTTTTGTACTTTAAAAGATGACTCATTCCAAACTTTCCAAACAGCCCCCCTATAAGAAAATAAATCAATGCATATTCACTAAAAGGAATATCAATGTAAGAAGTCGTATGGAATACTTTCGTATAAGTTCCAATAATGGAATTTTGGAAAAAAAATAAGATTAACAGAATAACCGCATCTCTAACATTGATATGATTTATTAATTTCACAATGACTGGTGTAACAAGATACAATCCAATTAAATGATAGAAAAACCATAAATGATAATAGGCGGGAGCTCCAAAACACATGACTGCAATCTGTTTGAATATGCTGAATATCGTTAAACTCCCGATCGATTCTAAATAAAAGATTGCATAAAATATGGACCAAACTATAAATGGAATCAAAATTTTGGGTAATTTCTTTTTATAAAAATAGCTGTAATTTGTATTCTTTTCATTATTTAGAGTAAAAAAGCCGCTAATCATAAAAAACATTGGGACAGCAAATCTGCTGGCGTTATTGAGAATGTTTGAAAACATCCATTCACTGCTTCCGAAAAAACGGCGGTCCGTTAAATAATTGGTTGTGACATGGATGGCTACTACTGCAAATGCACTAAAAACTCTCAGTAAATCTAAATTTACATTTCTTTGAGAATTCATAAAACGGGCCCCTATCCTTAAATTCCCTCCGTTAATTTTCGATTAAAGAATAAAGTTTGTTAATCTCTTGCTCTGTTCCAATCTTTTCATTAATAAGATTTTTGCTAAAATACTCCCTCAATGCATTATCTTCTAAGAGGTCCTTAATTCCTGTGAATAAGGAATCAGGGTTCATGTCAACAATTAATCCATTTTCTCCGCTATTTATTTGATTTTGAACTCCGGGGAAGTTTGTTGCTATAATCGGTTTTAGAAGAATTCTGGCTTCCGCAACCGCTAACCCATAACCTTCAAATCTAGAAGGCTGTACATAAATATCACACTGTTTTAGAAAAACATAAGGATTATGATAGGTACCTATGAAGATAAAATAATCATTTAGCCCATACTCCTTAACCATTGCTTCGAGTTTATTTTTAAGTCCCCCTTCCCCGATTACATACCATTTAAAATAGCAGCCCCCTTTTTTTAATTTGTAGGCTGCCTCTATCGCTAGATCATAACCTTTTGCATCCGCTAGTCTGCCGATTGTTAATATTCTCATTCCCTTAAAATTGTCCGTAAATCCACTACCCTGCCGGGCCATTGATCTAATTAAATCTGCCGAGATAATGTCATAAATGACATATGTTTTCTCCAATGCACTTGGAAGTTCAGTTGTAAAAACTGTTTTGCTATATTCTGAGACTGTGACGACATAATCAAACTTATTATAAAATTTTTCATCAAAATTCCTATTATAAAGAGCACGTTTATAGTCTGTATTGATGAAACATAGTTTTTTATTAGCTTCCACTCTTTCAGCTACAAAATAAGTTGGCATTCCTTGACTATAAGCTATAGCCACATCATATTTTTTATTTAATTTTTCAATTCCTTTTGCCATCCATTTCCACGTTATTTGTGCATTATGGAAATGCTTTTTCTTATATGGGTTCCTGAGTGATACAGACGCCCCGATTCTGATAAATAACTCTTTTAATTTTCGATTCTTAATTAGATATTGGATATCATGGTGCTGTATTTCGATGAAGGCCGGTATCTCTAATTTATTTACATTTGCAGGTAATAAAGACAAATACAATCCATCTGGGAAGAACATTTGTAAATCAACCTCATACTTTTGATAGTCAAAAATTGTAAGTAACGAGATTAAACTTTTCTCGGCTCCCCCGCTGATCAAAGAATCTATTACAAACAGAATCTTTTTCATGACGGCATTTGCCCCCTTTTCTTTAAAGCTAACACCTCAGACAAATAATTTTTGGATAAGCTAATTTTTTCATTTAGTATCCTTTTAGAATCTTTAAAATTCACATTTGCTAATAATTCCCACATATTATAATCCCCACTAACTAATCGATTATTGAGCTTTAAATCATCCAATAAGTCTCTCATTCTTGTATTGATTGCTTCATTTCGATTAACAATCACAAAGTCTTTTTCGTAGATAATGGAAAACACGGCAGCATGAAAGGAATTTCCAATAATAAAACGGGCGTTTTTCACAAGGGATACAAATGTCTCAGGCCCATCATAAATAAAATATTGATCTGCATATTTAAGTTTTCCAGGGTTTACGGAATAAATCTTATACCCTTTTTCCCTTCGGATATTTAAAGCAATCTGTTTAATAAGCTGGCTGTCATCAAAATCATATACAAGGATATAATTTTCTTTATACTCTTTTTCAACAAGTATATTCCAGTCTTCTTGGGTCAATAAAAATGCCGGATCGACAACATTTACTGCCTTTTTTATATTAAGGTTCTTCAAAAGTTCAACACCGCTCTTTTCCCTGACACCAATCCCGTCAAGTCTTCCAACCTTTTGAACGACCATCGGTTTATTTTCGTCAGCAATTGTGTCAGTTGCAAAGCTTGCGGCATAGGAGGCTTTTATTTTTCCCTCTGGAACAAAATCCAAATAGAATGCTGGATCTTTCCCATTCTTATGCAAGGTGTTCCAAATCTGGTCGCTTCCGCAAAGATAGACATCTGCTTCGGGCAAATCTATCTTTAATTCCTCATTTGATTCATACCTTTTTTCCGTTTTATTTAGGAATTTGGCTGTAAAATGATCAAAGGCTTTTTTTCTTTTCAGACCGGGAAGCCTGCCCGGCATCTTCAGGGCTAAATAAATAATTTTTGTGAGAATATTTTTTTCCCAATTGGTATTATTAATACTGCAAAGATTGTAATGATTACTCAGATAATCCGGCTTATAATCAATGATTTTCACATCGTGACCGCAATTCACTAAGTATTTCATTAAGGCATAAGCCTGCAATGAAGCTCCATAATTATAGACATCATGACAGGTTATCGTGCAGACCTTCACACTCTCACATCCCTTTAAAACTTAAAATAAAAAGCACTAACTTAATGGTCAGTGCACTGATTTTTCTTTGAACAATGAATAAAGATGCTGTATCTCCCCACTGTTGCTATAATCGTATTTTATTGTATTGCCAGCCAGGGTCTCTCTTAGTTCCGGGGATTCAATTAATTTCTTTAATCCCGCAGCAATTCCTTCAACCCCCATCGGAGTAATCAGCCCATCTATCCCATCGCGAATCTGACTTTTTGCAGTAGGGAAATTTGTTATAACGACTGGCTTACCCAATATTTGCGCTTCACGAACCGTTACCGCTTTTCCTTCATATCTGGAAGGCTGACAATAAATATCACATTTTTTGATATATGGATATGGATTTACCTTTTTCCCAAGTAAAATGAATCTTTCTTCCAAAAGGTGTTCTTTAATTAATGCTTTTAAATAATTCTCCTGTCCTCCATACCCAACAACGTACCATTTTATATCATAGCCGGACTCAACCAGCTTTTTGCAAGCTGCAATGGCCAGATCAAATCCCTTTGCATCAGAAAAACGGCCAACTGAGCAGATTTTGATAATCCCATCATCCGGAATTTCATTATTAATAACCTCTTTGGCCTGCTCCCTTACAAAAGAGGATGTAATGATATTTTCTATGACAATTGCCTTATCCTTTAGAACCGGGAACACCTTAAGGAAGGATTCCTCACAATCTTTGGATACATTCACAATATAGTCGAGCTGGTCCCACATTTTTTCATCCAATTTCTTGTCAGGATTCATTATTGTAAAATAATCAGTATGATTCCAGCCGAACTTTATTTTCGCATTCACTTTTTCCAGAATAAAGTTATGCGGTCCTAAAAAACTGATTGCCACATCATATTCATTTTCCAATTTTGGCAATACAGGCATGGAGTAATCCCAAGTATATTGCATTTGTTTATACGTACTGCTGCCTCCCTTTTGCCCCATGGTTTTCATCTTTGTTTTCAACTTCGCTAAAACCCTAGCACTTCCTAGATAAAAATGGCCTTCTTTTACGATTGTCTTGATTGGCCGTTCAAATGTAGTATATTGCTTTATCGAAGGCAATAGGTTTACTTGCTTTGGGATTAGACCTAAAAATTCACCCTCATGACGGTATAAAAACAAATCCACCTCGTTCTCATGATAATCAAAACTTTCCAGGAGCCCAATTAAACTTCGCTCCGCTCCGCCAATATTTAAAGAGTACATACTAATAAGTACTTTCCTCTTCATCTTCATCACCTGTCTTGACTTAATATTCACCTGAAAAGTGTCATGGCAATGCCGTTTGCCATCTTAAAGGGTAAATGATTGTACAAAAATGCTACAAATTTCTCGATTATTCTTCGATTGTCCTTCCCTAAAGCATTGCCCTTCCAAGGAGTCATCTCTAAATATTGATGATAAAGCGAAGCTAATGGATGCTTGCAGCCCTTTATCCATGGCCGATTCACAAAGGCTGGAGTATAGTGGATAAACACTGGTTTATTCACTGCTTCCTTTAATTCTGTTTCACTATAGTAATCTTTTAAGCCATAATATTGGATGATTCCCTCTTTTTTCATTGTGAAATAAGGAGTCATAGCGTTGTATTTCGGATGGAGAATAAGGAACTTTTCATTTAAAACACCATTAATGGTGCCCTGATCATGGTGAAACACTTCTCCATTATATCTTTCTATAAACTTTAGGAATCTTTTTTCAATATCATCTTCCCGCCACTTTTTCAAATTTATCAACAGCATACCGGAATTAATATAGGCGAGATCCACATCCATATTTACTTTTTCTTTTGTACCATCACTAACCGTGTCCAATACACCTGCAGCATAATAATCGTCTAATTCCTTTTCCCATAAATCTTTTAAACTTTCATTAATTACCGAGTCACAATCCATATAGATGATCTTATCAACGGTCTCATTAATTGCACTCGGCAAAAACAAGCGGGCATAAGCATTAAGAGAAATGGAATTGCCTATATTAACTTTTAATTTATTGGTGAACTCTTGGAAATTTATCAAATGGATGGTTCTGTTATACTCAGCCCCAATCAATTTCAGCCTTTTTTTATTTTCCGTTGAAATATTTCTTTCCATTAGATAAATATCGATATGATTAAAATCTTGATTATTATGAAACAGCGAAAGCATGGAAACCCCCACATGCTGTGCATATTGATCGTCACTTGAATACACAACACTTAAATTCATAGATATTTCCCCCGCACTATTTTGCAAATAATTTCCGCAGCCTGAAGATATTTTCTCCTCCGATTATCTTGGACAACAGTAACTTAACATTTGTTTTTATCCTTGTTCTAAAGGGCAGCCAGCTTTTATAAAAGTGGTGCATAGTTACTGTATCCTCCGTCCTTATATTTCGGCAATTGATATAATCGTAAGGGGAAAAATAGGGTTGCGGGTAAAATGCACCCAGCCCTTTTAATTCCTGATATTCCCCGTTAGCTTGCAAACCCAATTGCTCTAATATTTTTGTAATGACTGCAACATTTGTTAATTCATCATAAGTTCCATCCGCTTTAATAAAGTTCTTATTTTTATAAGAGTCTAAAAACATTCCAATCAGTTTATTTCCTTTAGCTGCCCCGATTGTACTGGTAGCAATATAATTTTCTTGTTCAAATCCCCAAAAGGAAACATGATGCAGGAAACTGTCAAACGTTTTAAATACCTCGACATCCGTATCCATGTATATTCCGCCATGGTGGTATAAAGCAAAGGCTCTAACATAATCACTTACGAAAGCAAACTTCCCCGCTTGATACGCCTCATTTACGTAGGGGTTACTCTGAATATCGAATCTTTCTTCATTCCACTCAATAATTTCATAGTCAGATAAATATCTTTTCCAGCTGACCATACACTTTTTCACAAGCTCTGGTTTTTCTTTTCCTCCGAACCAGCAGTAATGGATTGTTTTCGGTATTATGGTATTTTCCATTCCTTCTCCATCCTTTAACAATTACCGAATAATAGCTCTTTCCAGTGCCCTTGTTACCGGCCGGTAAGCTGGGAAGAAATCTGCCTGCTGATCTTGTAAATAGTATTCCATCCATTTATCGACCAATTTATTGTACATTTTCATGTTGTGAATCTTCTTTCCTACAAAAAAAGGAACAGCCCCTTCAAGATTAAAACGATGTTTGAACCTGAATAATGTGTCCCTGCCCCGATGTCCTCCCCCTAAGAAAAAAGAATGACAGCCATGCTTTTTTCCCCATAGAGCAAGATTGTGCAATTGAAACATATTTGTACCTAAATGGATCTTTTCTTTGTCAGAACAGGCTAAATGATAATGTAAAAATCCCCCTGAAAACATACATACAGCTGCAGATATCATTTTATCCTCTACAAAAACAGTTCCTAATAAACTTTCATTTGATAAACCTGATAGAAGATTTGAAAAATAATCAGGAGAAAAATAATAATACGAATTAGCCTTCACCTTATCCATAGTTAGTTTATAAAGATTATAAAATGGTTCAATTTGCTCTAAGGCTGCTTCTTTTGTAAAAACTCGGAATTCTAAATTACTTTTTTCTGCCTTTTTGATAGACTGAAGATGTTTCTTGTGATAACGATTTAGAATTTCTTCAACACTTTGATTTAAATCGATAAGGACCATTTCTCTGTCATAAACAATATCCATCAATTCTTCCAAATGGCGATGATTTTGGAGCAGTGGATGAAACCTAGTAAATTCACTAATTATGTTCTCATTTTGACAATACTCTTCAAACGCTTTTCTAAAACCGTATATTAAATGTTTATCCTCGCTTTCATACAGCGGTCCGCCAAACCCCAAAGGTGTAATGATGTCATAAAGTTCTTCATCGACAAAAGGAAGATTTATTAAACGCTTAATAAATGTATATAAAACTTTACCTCTATTAATATCCTCGTAAATAAAAAGAAATGGGTCTCCATCTCCCATTTTTTGATAGATCGAACCATATTGATGGTAATAATGTGGATCTTTTATCCTTAAAGCTTCCACCTCATTTTCCCATGCGGAACGATCCTGATAAGAAATAACCTGGTACATTGGTTTCCCTCCTCAAATCCAAAAGGTGCCTTTAAAAAAAGCGAAGATATTCTTAAAAGTGAATTGTGAGTTAAAAATTTTTATCACTGAATCCCTATATATTTCTTCATACACGAAATAACCCTAATTTGTTCCTCCTCTGACATATTGGAGCCTGAGGGCAGGCAAATCCCGCTATAGAATAATTGTTCAGAAATACTCATATTACCCTCTAGTTGATAAAACATGGAATTCTTAAAAAGAGGTTGTATATGCAGCGGTTTCCATACAGGGCGGGCTTCAATATTTTCAGATGCCATAAATTTAATTAAGGCGATAATTGATATACCTAATTCTTTTTCATTTAAAAGAAGGACAGTTAGCCAGCGATTAGATTTTGTTCCTGCTAATTCCGGCATAAATTTAATTCCTGAATATCCGGCGAATGCTTGATAATACTGTTCAAAGATTTGTCTTCTGGCCGCTACCCGTTCATCTAATACCTCCAACTGGCCCCGTCCAATTCCTGCCAGGATATTGCTCAATCGGTAATTAAAACCCAATTTACTATGTTGATAATGAAGCGCCTTATCCCTTGCCTGGGTTGCAAAAAAGCGGGCTCTTTGAAGTGCATTCGTATCATTGGAAACAATCATTCCCCCGCCGGATGTGGTGATAATTTTGTTTCCATTAAAAGAGTAAACACCAAATTTGCCAAACGTCCCACTGGCTTTTCCCTTATACGTTGAACCTAATGATTCAGCTGCATCCTCAATAATCGGGACTTCATATTGATTGCATATCGAAACAATTTCATCCATTTTAGCACTTTGCCCATATAAATTGACCACGATGATTGCCTTTGGTAAATCCCCTCTCCGGCTGGCTTCCTCTAGACCTATTTTTAATGCTTCTGGGCACATATTCCAGGTCTCAGGCTCGGAATCAATAAAGACTGGTTCAGCACCTTGATAGATAATAGGATTAGCGCTTGCCACAAATGTTAGAGTGGAACAAAAAACTTTATCCCCCTTTTTAACATTCAATAAGGTTAAGGCCAAATGAATCGCTGCTGTACCTGAACTAACCGCTACAGCATCCTTCATGCCAACATAACCGGCAATTCCTTTTTCAAAAGCGTCAACATTTGGTCCTAGTGGAGCGATCCAATTCGTATTAAAAGCTTCCCTAATATACTTCAACTCTTTCCCGCTCATATGCGGCGAGGAAAGAAAAATTCTATTCTTACTTAGAACTTTTTGCATTCGATCACCCCTCGTTAAACTGCTCAGCCAGCCCTTTCATCACCATGGTATATAGTTACTCTTATAGGTCATTTGCATCGTGATTACATTTTCATAGAAAAAGAAGATAAAGTATAAAACAACAATTACGTAATAAATAATATATTGGTTTTTTGGGGCAAAAAGTTTAACGACCCAGGATATCAAAAGGATAATATACAATCCAAAAAAATAGCTGAATCGTGCAAAAATCCAATTTTGTGTGGAAATAATCATGAAAACTAGTCCTAATATGGACATATTCACAATGAAGTCGCTGTTCGGGCAAAGCTTGCTAAATTTGTCCCTGCCAAAATAGGCAAGGAGAATCGGTGCAGCAAAAATTAATACTCTTAAAATATTGGCCCCGCCGTAATTAGCATTTTGATAGCCTGCATACTGTGTATCCTCCAAAGCTGAAAATAAAAAGGAGCTGATTTGATTAAATCCCAATACAATCACAACAGCTGTAAACAGCAGGATAAATGTCGTTTTTGACCAGGCCTTGGTTCGCACAAAAAAATAAATCGGTATCAGGATATAAGCTGAACTATGAATTTGGGCGGCTATTAGAACAATGAAAAAGTATTTTTTCCAATTACCGTTAAATAAATATTTG
>CAYNUT010000012.1:43760-49898 GCA_964400595.1 uncultured Neobacillus sp.
CATTCATTCCAGTTATAAATAAGCCATTTGTTAAGTATACAAATAAGCTTAATTCAAATAATCTTGCATATTTATATAACACGAGAACAATTAAGACATTGGTAATTAGGGAAATTGAAAAAATCATGAACTGGGGGTCATGAGAAATCTTTTGCAGGAAAAACTGGATAAGATTAAACCCTAGCCCCTTTTGACTGATAATGTATTCCCAGGTGAAATCAACATTTTTATAGGTTTCCATATAGGCAACGGTATCACCAATATTTTTCTTTTTAAAACGGTTGCCTTCCTTGTATTTTTTATATAAAGATATAGAAGGATCCCAAACGGTGCTGCCAAAATGGTGGTCCACTTACATGGTGATTCATTGATAAACTTGTAGTTTCTAATCATTAAATTACTTGATACATAGTGAATGGATTCCCTAAACCTTTCTTTATAGGTAGGAGCGTATTCCATTGCTGCTTTTCGAAAAAAAGAAAAACCCCGTGGGTTTCTTTTGTACTGTTTAATGATATTCATGCTTGACCCGTCTTCCAGATATTCCACATAACATAAAACTTCATTCAAAATCAGCAGTGGACATTCTTGATCGATTAAGATGTACTTATAGCTTAACGGACAATACTTCTCACCAGGAAATATCGGATATGGCGGTATTTTCTTTGTTAAATCCGTACGATAAACCAGCTTTTTATCTCCTGTAACTTTATGCATCCCATGTAAGTCTGTCAGCTTTGCGGCATTTACATTTTCAGGAAGCATCGTCCCGATTACTTTACCGTTCACTGTGGCATCTAAGCCAATAATGCCGGAATAGTTCTCATTTCCATGCTCTTTCCAAAACGTCACGATTTTTTCAACCGCTTGGTCTGACATGTAGTCATCGGAATCAATGCAGACATTCAGCTCCGTATCGATTAATTCATACGCAGTATTATGTGCCCCGTGCATTCCAAGATTATTCTGATAATGATAGTGGATGGGAACAGCACCTTCTTTTATCCAACTGGCAACCAATTCCTTCGTATGATCGTCAGAGCCATCGTCGATGATTAACCATAGAAAATCCTTGCTTGTTTGACGCTTCAGGCTTTCATAACTCTTGGGCAAGGAATAGGCACGGTTAAATGAAGGTGTAAATACGGTAAGGGTCGGCTTCAACCTTTATCCCTCCATTTTGAAAATATTTTTCTCTCAACACTGTTAATAAACTATTTAATACCAATCGGTCGGGCCTGACATTCTGGTGATAGTATTCATAATTTTTTACCATCATTCTTTGTATCAGGCCTGGACTTGTAATTAATTTGTTGATTTGTTCCACACATTCTACAGGAGATTTAAAGACAAGATAATTTTGTCCCTCTTTAAAATCCCCTGGGACTTGATAGTGTAATTCCTCTGTGACAATTGCTTTACTGGCAGCTACATATTCGCCGAATTTCCAGCCGATCGATTCATGTAAACCCATTGTGGAAATACAAATTGCTGATTCCTTTACTATTTTTAAATAATAATTCCTTTTTGTTATGGCACTATTGGCAATCACAATATCCGGGTAGTGATAACAAGCGAATTTCGTTGGATTTACGCCGCCGTAAAAATAATCTCCAAACTCTTTTCTACAGAGCCTTATGCAGTTTGCCCTCATCTCGTTTATGCAGGCACGTTCTTCCTTTTTCTCACCAGAAATTTGCCCTTCATAATCACCAGCTGTATCCCACAATCTTGCCATAAAAAGGATCTTTGGACGGGCTTCCTCAATCGGCATACACTCGAACGAATTGTTATAATACTGTCCATTGTAATACTGTGAAAAGGGAAGCATTCTGATTAGTTTTTTCACCTTTTCTTCAGATGGGTCGTTTGGCATTGGCTGGTGTGCAATATTTCCTTGGCAAGTAACCATATAGTTCAAACCGAGTGGATGGAATTTATATGAACTTTGCAATTTTTGATTATAGGATTTGCTAAAGCTTCTTTTAAAACAATAATCAAAGTCTTTAACCAGGTTATCCATAAAAGAAGCATAATCCTGGCCTTCAACGAGAAGATTATCGTAGCCATCATTAAGATCATATAAAACACGGACATCGTTATTAATGTTGACTTCGAGCATATTATAAGGAAGCTGGTCCAGTGAATCTTTTTTCAGTTTTTCAAATTGTAAATCGATAACGCCCTGTCTTGCCAGTAAATGAAAACCTGCAAGAATTTGATAAAGATGTAATGGTACTTCTCCTAACCTTACTAAACAATAGAGCTTTGACATTTCTTTGCTCCTCTTCATCTTTTAACCATTTTTTAAATGATTTCAATATAGAAGTTTTGAAGAATTTTGGCTGAACTTTGGACGTCATATCCTTTCTCTTTAACCAAATTCCTTACATCTTTTTTAATATGGTTCATTTCCATAATCCTTTCAGCCCAATTAGAAGGAGGACTTTTCAAACTCTCGAAATGGACTAAGCCTGCTCCTACATCCACCTCTTCGGAAATGACATCTGAAATCATACAGTCAATACCCATTCCTTGGGCTTCAATTAACGAAACCGGCAATCCTTCAAACAGGGACGGAAATAAAAATATATCAAATGCCTGCAGTAAATCAGGAATATCGCTTCTTATACCAGTAAATCGAACTTTTTCCGTTAAATTCTTGGACTTCACTCTTTTTTCAATATCCTTACGGAGGGGTCCATCACCGGCAAGAATTAGAGTTGATTCAGACCTGTGTTTCACGATTTCAGCAAAAATATCGACGATAAAAGCATGATTTTTCTGCTCGGAGAACCTCCCTACATGACCAACAACAAGGGATTTTTGAGAAATCTTTAATTCCGCTCTTATTTTTTGGGCTGTTATGCCGGAGTAAATAAATTTATCAATTTCAATTCCATTCCGTAAAACCATCGTTCCATCCGCCTGATTCGGAAATAACCATTTTGCCGACTCAGTGGAACATGCAACAGTATGTGTTGCACAGTGCGGAATGAAAATACCGGAAAGCCATTTATAGGTTCTTGCGGCAAGGCCGCCTTCACTTTTCGTATTATGGCTATGTGCAATCCGAACGGGTATTCCCGCCTTTTTAGCGGAGCGGAGAACAAGTCCGCTCATTTTATCCATGTGTGAGTGTACACAATGATAATCACGATGCAGCGAAAAGAAGTGGTCTAGTTCTTTTAAGTATTGAAAATGGCCGACATCTGTAATATACGGAATTCGGTAAATTTTCCCGCCAAGTTCCATTATTTCCTGATCAAAAATTCCTTCCTTACAGGTAAGAAAATCAAATTGAATTTTGGAACGATCCATATTTCGATATAAATTCATGATTAAGGTTTCTGCTCCGCCACGGTTCATATTAACGGCAGCATGTAAGATCCTTAATGGGCTTCCCATCTGGACGCCCCCATTTCTCCCATGTACCTTTTATAAATGATGACCATTTCTATCAAAACATTGTTAATACTGTAAGTGTTTTCTATTGCTTTCCTCCCGAGACTTCCCATTTTGAATATCAAGTCATCGTTCTCTGAAAGATTAATAAGATGATTGACTGTATTAGATAGGTTGTTTGAATCAATCAACCAGCCATTTCTGCCATTGGCAACCAATTCCCGGTGACCTCTATTGTCACTGGCAATAATGGGCAAACCACAGGACATAGCCTCCATAATATTGACTGGGAGACCTTCACGAAGGCTCGATGCAGCGGCAATATCACACATCGGCAGTAACTTCGGGATATCATCCCTGAATCCAAGAAAATCCACCATTTTTTCAACTCCAAGTTCTTTGGACAATGTTTTGCATTTTTCTAAATGCGGGCCATCCCCTGCAAGCAGTAATCTTGAATTTGGAATTTCATCTTTAATTATGGCAGCTAAATGAATAAGAAGCTGTTGATTTTTATTTTGATTAAATTCAGCGGCGTAAAACATTAAAAAATCATTTTCCTTATAACCGTATGCAGCCCTTAGCTTGTTTTTATCTAACTGATTTAACGGCTGATAAAATTGTGAATCAATCCCCACACCATGTACCTGTTCAATAGTACCTGCTCTGAAATGACGGTGGGTGGCAAGGTAATAATCCTCCTGATTTATCGTGATAAGGCAATCGGTATAGTTTGCCAGCATTTTTTCAATTGGATAGTACAGCAGCCAATTTTTTAATGGTGCTCCTTTACAGAAATGAAAGCCATGCGCTGTATAAATAACCTTCGTTCCCTTGGATCTTGCATTTCTTGCTGCCAAACGTCCAAGGACTCCGCCCATTGGTGTATGGCAATGGATTAGTTCATATTTGTTTTGTTTAATATGCAATTTAAGTTCTTTAAAGGCCTGAATATTTTTCAAATTGAATGGAGACCTTTGAATAGGAAGATTATATTTCCTATCAACAAAAGGAAGGTCCATATTGCCATTTGCAGCAACATGTACCTCCCATCCTTGTTCTTTAAACCATTTAAGATATGGTATATGAAAGCCTTTAAAATGCTCATCAACAGTTGCACAAAATAATACTGTTTTCATCATCTATCAAACTCCTGCTTGATCAGGTCCTTCTCCAATGTTTCCGATAGATATTCCCGCAATTGCGGCCTTAAGTCTGGTCTTTGCAGCGCAAACTCAATTGTTGTTTGAATAAAACCAAATTTCTCTCCTACGTCATAGCGAATTCCTTCAAAATCATAAGCATAGACTGCTTCATACCTATTTAATTCCGCTATCGCATCGGTTAGCTGAATTTCTCCGCCTGCTCCCGGCTTCTGCGCACTTAATATCTCAAATATCCGCGGACTAATAATATATCGCCCCAGGATAGCCAGATTAGAAGGTGCTTCTTCTTGTTTTGGTTTTTCTACTAGACTATCAACGCTATAAAAACGGTCCCCCATACATTTTCCAGCAACTATTCCATATCTTGACACTTGTTCATCAGCCACTGTCTGCACACCCAGGATAGTAGCATTATATCTTTCATATTGGTCAATCAACTGTTTTAAACAAGGTTTATTGGCTCTCACAATATCATCTCCCAATAAAACAGCGAAAGGTTCATTGCCAATAAACTTACGGGCGCACCAAATTGCGTGCCCCAGCCCTTTTGGCTCTTTTTGACGAATGTAATGAATATCCACTAGTTTAGATGATTTTTGGACTTCATCAAGAAGTTTAAGTTTACCTTTTTCCCGCAGGTTATGCTCTAATTCAAATGAATTATCAAAGTGATCTTCTATGGCTCTTTTCCCCTTGCCAGTGACAATGATAATGTCCTCTATTCCAGATTCTACCGCTTCCTCCACAATATATTGAATGGTTGGCTTATCAACAATTGGCAGCATTTCCTTTGGCATCGCCTTGGTAGCAGGAAGAAATCTTGTACCTAAACCTGCAGCAGGAATTATCGCTTTTCTTACTTTCATTTCCTCTTCTCCCTTTACATTGAAACAGATAGTGACCTTTCTTGTTCCATTCTCTTATTTGCAATACTTAAAAGTTTCTCTTTAATCTCCTCTTGGGGCAAATCGGAATAGGTGGTGATAATCTCCTCAATTTCATGAATACATAGGTCCGATGTTCCCCCAATATAGATTTTTGGATAGATTTGACGTTCTTGAACTTCATTGTCTTTTAACAATTCCTCATATAACTTTTCACCAGGTCTAATGCCCGTAAATTCAATTCCTATATCCTCTACCGAATTACCAGATAGCTTAATCAAATTTTTTGCCAAATCAACAATTTTCACCGGTTCTCCCATATCTAAAACAAAGATTTCTCCTCCCCTTGCCAACGCCCCTGCTTGTAACACTAATCTTGATGCCTCAGGAATAGTCATAAAAAAGCGAACCATTTCGGGGTGGGTAACCGTAACAGGGCCGCCTTTCTCAATTTGCTTTTTGAATAATGGAATCACACTTCCCCTGCTGCCCAGCACATTTCCAAAGCGGACTGCCACAAATCTTGTTTTAAGCTCTTTATCCATATTTTGAATAATCATCTCGGCCAATCTTTTTGTTGCACCCATAACACTGGTGGGGTTAACTGCTTTATCAGTTGAAATCATCACAAAGGTTTTTACGCCGCTCCAATTTGCTGCCTTTGCCGCATTCATAGTCCCAAT
>CAYNUT010000013.1:0-34989 GCA_964400595.1 uncultured Neobacillus sp.
GTGCGGTGAGCCGTATCAAAAATAGAATGGATTAAGACGTCTTGAGCCATGGGGAGTCTACCGTTGTTTTAACGTAACGGGGCCTGCCCCCATTACCGCGGTGAAAAGCAGTGGATTTTTTTCAGGATAAGTATAGCGAATAAATAACCTCCGTATATTTTGGGTAAGGAGGTTATTACAATGGTTAAAGTCACAAAATATTCAATTAACACAATCTTGTTTGCTCCGGGCTTGCTCATCAGGAGCATTATGGACAAGTCCATCAATTGCCATAAACTGATGAATAGGAATAAATTTGGCAAATTCTTTAGCAGTTGAAATTAAATAACCGGTGGTCTTGGTTCCATACAAAATTAATGTTGGGACTTTAGAATAACAATCGTATATAATATAAACGCTCAGATATTTGTTGTATTGACATTCCTTGATATTATTGGGTTTTACAAGCAACACTTAGCAATTATTTCCCTATAAACAATTATTTGAACGAATTGAAATTGGCGGAACTCCTGTGGTTGACAAAGGCGAAATTCCATGATAATGCGGATATTCTGCCATAGGACGGAACACTGCTTATCTTAACTTATACAATCCAGAAGTAAGAAGGAAAACAAGGAGTAAAATATTGATGGCTGCAAAATCGGATAAAATGGGGATGCTAATCCGAATTGTCGGGAGCGCCGCACTAATTTATTGGATCGTCACAAAAATAGAGTGGAGCAAAGTTGTGGAGGCGGCTAAGCATGGATCTCCAGTTTATTTTGCGGCTGCGTTTATTGCGATTCAAGTAACGGTTGTTTCGAGTATCCTGAAGTGGAAAATGCTTGTCGACTCTTCGTTAAATCCGGATCAAAGTAGAAATGCATCATTGTCAAAATTGGGGCGTTTCTACTATATTGGTCTATTCTTTAATAATTTTCTGCCGGGAAGTGTAGGCGGGGATGTGGTACGTGTCTACTATTTAGGAAGGATTACCGGGATTCCGGCTGCCACCGCCTCTGTAGCATTTGAACGGCTCACAAGCGGGTTTGCCCTTGTCACTATTGCCATTTTCTCATCAATGTATCTGGAATCAGCAAGACGATTCCTTCTGCCTATTTTGGCAGCAATCGGAGTGGTCATTCTTCTGGTTTGCTTTATCAGAATATGGATGAAAAAAAGGAAGAATACTAAAAAAATTAGCCGTGATTCTCACTCCAAAACAAAAAGCTGGATAAATAAGGTTAAGAATGGTCTTGTCCAGACATTTTCTGTTGCTATGAACTACCGCCGGGAAAATTTTTATTGGTGGTTGATGATTGGCATCTTATCGATGTTATTTCAAGCAGGACTGGCATGGATTAATGATTTGCTGTTTTTATCATTAGGCATTGATGTTCCATGGCTGGAATTATTGATGATCATTACCTTGATATCGGTAATTACGATGCTACCAATCAGTGTGAACGGGTTGGGTGTTCGTGAAGGTTGTTACGTGTTATTTTTTGGCGGACTGGGCGTTCCGGTTGAGATTGCTGTTACGGTTTCATTATTGTTTTTTGTCATGGTAACGATTTCGAGCCTGGCCGGGGGCCTTTTTTGGATGGCCGAAAGGGAAAGGGGGAAACAAGCATGAAATTGTCCGGGAGCCGAATTATTGAATCACTCGTAAGCAAAAGGGCCAAATACCTATTGTAAAGGGAGTATCTGGGTTTTGTTGGCCACGCCTATTTATGATAGAAAAAGCAAAAAATAAGGTAGAGAGGAAACGCCATGTTTTTCCCTACAGTAGAGTTAACCTCATATTTAACACATGAGTAATCAACCGTACCTGTATAGGTGCGGTTTTATTATTTCTCCTCTATTTGTCAAAAAGAAAGGTATAGTATAAGTGGTATAATTACATTAATGTGTGATTAAATTCTAATTCATAATTCACCCTGAAAAAAGGGTGGCTTTTTGATTTACCCCCCAAAAAAATACCGTTTATTAATGAGTGAAACGAGGAATCTACTTGAAGAAATATCTCGTGCCAATATCCAAAAATTTCAAGCATGTTATGAAGGGCTGGGTTTGGCCCTTTTTTCGCAAAGTTTTCATTCTAATAGGAATTTTGGCTGTTTTGATTTATGCAGCCGGAAAAGTCAACTGGGCACCAATGGAGAACTGGGTTATTGACAAATTAGCCCATCATGAACCGATTGGGAATCAATATACTCTGCCATTTCAGGAAAAGTTGCAGGTGGATATCCCTGATACAAAAGCCTATAAAAAGGAAAAACTTTTGATTTTTAAGACAAATATCAAAAGCTCTTTTAAGTTGTTAGCTTCAAAGGCCGGGTTTCATAGTAGAGTTCCAAATTCTAAATTAACAAGCAACAGTAAAGAATTTTCTACCAGCAAATACAAGGACTTGCTAGTAAACGGCATTCCATTAGAGAATGAGCAGGCATCGGATACAAAGGCTGCCTTATCTGATTGGGAAATCATTAAAACCAACCTACACGATGGTTTTAGTGCCCTTAAGGACATGTTGACTGTTAGAATCATGACTGAAGATGGTAAACCAATGATTGTAAAGGTCGTAAAGGACCAACCTGTCCTTGTTGAATATGATGAATCAGATAAAGTAATGAGATGGGGAAAGGAAATTCAAGCCGCCTCTTCAAAATACGGAATTGACCCTGCTGTAATAGCTGCTATTATCGAACAAGAATCAGGGGGGAATCCAGATGCAATAAGTCCGGTTGGAGCGATTGGTTTAATGCAGTTAATGCCGAGGACAGCCGAAGGGTTAGGAGTAAATCCCTATGACCCAGCTCAGAACATTGAAGGCGGCACAAAATATCTAGCAATTCAGCTTAACCGTTTTGGAAGCCTTGAATTGGCATTGGCTGCTTATAATGCCGGTCCTGGAAGGGTGTTAAACTCAAAGTATTTGTATCTATCTGAGACCCAAAACTATATTCGAAATGTACCTGCTCTGGTAAATAAATATGAGCACAATTTTCAGCAGCAGTAAAACATACAAAATAGGCTGAAAATTTGATGTTATTTAATAGAACTTTTATATTTTTACATACTAAATACAATGGGATTTGTTTGAATGCTTGTGTTATTGAAAAATTAAAGTATAATGAGGACACGACTGAAAAGAAGGCAGCGTAAAACGCCAATATAACAGGTGCGATGAACCGTACAATAAATGGGTGCAGTTTTTATTTTAGCATTTAGAGATAATTGAAGGAGGAAGTGAAAGTAAGTGATAAACATAACCATTCCAAAACCAAGTGTTACTATTACTAAACAGAATAACCCGGAGTTAAGTAATATTTATGGATTTACAGAATTCCATCTTATACCTAGAGATAAGGGTGGTATTTTTATGTTCTATAACAATAATAAAGAGCTATTATTCGTTGGTAAAGCAAGGAAGTTGAGACAAAGAATTAAAAAGCATTTTGAAGATACTGTATCCCCAATTAAAATGCATAGAGACGAAGTCACTAAAATTGAAGTTTGTGTTATCGAAGATCCTGTACATAGAGAAATTTATGAAACGTATATTATTAATGAACTGAAGTCGAAGTACAATATAGACAAGGTGTTTTTTAGGTGAAACTTAATTAAAGGCAATGGGTGCTGTTAAATAAGGCTGTACCTATTGCCTTTTTTTAATTGATATCTAATAAAAAGAGGCAACAGTCTTCCTTCTTCATTAAATAGAAAAGAATGATTTAGTATTATAAAAAACATGATGATAAACCTCATCAATTGAAAGCTTTTTTATTTCGGATATAGTCTTAATAGATTCTTTCATCATGGAGGGATGAGTCATCTTTCCGGTAAAAGGTCCTTCAAAAGGCCATGGACCATCTGTTTCGACCATGATTTGCTGGAGTGGATAGGATTGAACGAGATGTTGAATTTCCTCCTCATATAAAACATCGGGTGTGACAGAAATGCAGTACCCGTTTTCTGCCATTCGCAGGATCGTTTTGCAATCACCTTTGAACCAATGGAAATGGGCTTTTGGAACAGAGTATCTCTCTAAAAGGTCACAAACGATGGGGGCATCTTCATAAACAGCATGAAGAACGATAGGTTTTTCTAATTCCTTACTTAGTTTAATAAATGCTTCTAATAGTTCAATGTATTGGCTGCGTTGAAGAGTAGTTAGTTTTTGTTCTTTTCCTAAATAATAAGGAAGCCCCACTTCACCAACTGCGACCATGTCATTTTGATTGCTCTTGATCCAACTGAAAAGTTTATCCATTTGTTTCTCCGTAGGGGGCGTTTGTTCAGGATGATAGCCGAAAGCTGGCTTGACCTTTGAGTATATTTTGGCAAGATCCTTATTTTTTTTACTTGATTCTAAATCAAAAGAAACGGATATTAGTGCTTCTAAAGATGAGTCCCTTTCAATGATATCCTTAATTTCTTGATCGTTATAATGATCTAAGTGAATATGTGCATCAATCATTTTTAGCAACGTAATCACGCTCCTGTTTTTTTGAGAGAATAGTAAATTTTCCTTTTCCATTCTAAGAACTCGTCTTCTAGAAATAGGCTTTCCTCTCTTGGACGTGAAAATGGAACGTGAAATTCGGCTGCCACCTGAGAAGGTTTATTGGATAAAACAATAATTCGGTCAGATAGAAATAATGCTTCTTCAATATTATGTGTCACAAAAAGGATGGTTCTTCGATGTTCTTCCCAAATCGATAAAAGCCATTTTTGCATATCAAGTCGTGTTAATTCATCTAAGGCAGAAAAAGGTTCGTCCAAGCAAATGATGGATTGTGGACTTAATAACGCTCGAATAAAAGAAGCCCGTTGTTTCATACCACCTGATAATTCATAAGGATACGCATTTTCATAACCTGATAATCCAGCTATATCGAGCATTTCTAATGCTGCCTCTTTTTCTTTTTTTCCTTGAAGCTCTTGCCCTAGCAATACATTTTCAACAATCGTTCTCCAAGGAAGGAGAGAAGGGGTTTGTGGCATATAGCTAATAAACCCCCGTTTTCCGTTAATGACTTGATTATCTAAGTGAATTGTTCCTTTATCTGGCGAGAGGATTCCTCCGATAAGACTGAAAATTGTACTTTTCCCACTACCTGATGGCCCAAGAATCGAAACAAACTCATTCTTTTCAACTGTGAATCCGAGATTCTTGATAACTTCGTTCTTATCAAATTGCTTAGAAATATTTGAAACAGTAAGATGACTCACTTCCATTTCGCCCCTTTCAACTGCCACCGAACGAGCCAGCGCTCAATAAGAACGATGATAGAAAAAAATAATAAACTTAATGTCACAATAGCAAATATAGCCACAAATACTCGATCTGTTCGGAAGGATGAGGAGGCGAGGGTCATATAAACACCAATACCCGACTTTGCTCCAAGCCATTCAGAAATAACTGCACCCATGACACTGTAGGTAGCGGATATCTTTAAACCCGAAAATAGAGAAGGAAGGGCATATGGAAGCTCCAGCTTCCAAAATAATTGCTTATTGGATGCTCCTGCCATAATCATGTAATGCTTTAACTCATTGGAAGTTTGCTTAAATCCATCTAATGCGGCAACGGTGATTGGAAAAAAGCAAACGAGAGTGATGACGATCATTTTTGGTAATAACCCAAAGCCTAACCAAATCACTAAAAGAGGAGCTAGGACTATAATAGGAATGTTTTGTGATATGATTAGCAACGGATAAATCGATTCCCGAATGAAAGGGAGCAAGTGCAATAAAATAGCTGTAAGTAAACCGATAAATAAACCTAATGCAAATCCGAGTAAGGATAGTTTAATCGTTGATAATAAATGTGGGTAAAAGTTAGACCAACCATTGAAACCCTCATAAAATATTTTTGTCGGTGTGGGTAAAAGCCAATTCGGAATTCCAGATTTAGTCGCAATCGTTTCCCATACAATGAATAAAAGGAGGAGAACCAATAACGGTCTCCACCCTTTCGATATGATATTTATCATTATCTATATTTCTCCGTAAGCTGATCCATGGAGATGCCAGATGGCTGGTACAATACTTTTATTTGGGAGATAACGTTACTGCTTCCCATCTCAATCATGCGATCGTTCATTTTCGTGATCACCTGCAGTAATTGCTGTAAGTCGCCTTCCATTGTTGTTTCAAGAGGATGTACTTCGAATTTTACCCCGGACTCTTGAATCACTCGAATTGCTTCATCTACATAAGGAATAACACTTTCGCCATTTTTTGTTTTTGGTATGATTTGAATACTGATCAGTGAATTTGTCATTTCATAACCCCTTATTATGGTAAAAATTTATTTGTAAATGCTTTTTTGGCATCAAGCTGTTTCTCAAGAAGGCCGTTATCATACATCCAAGAAGCATAATTTTCCCATACATTTTGTTTTTGCTCTCCCCATCTCGGTGCATCATCTTGATATTTAGAGGCTAGCCATTCTTGGCTTTTTTTAACAAGCTTTGGATCCAAGTCAGGGACTGCTTTAATTAAAATGTCGGCAGCATCGGATGGATGATTAATTGCAAATTCATACCCTTTGGAAGCTGCTTTTACAAAGGCTTTTACTATTTCTGGGTTTTCTTTTATCATGTTTTCATTGGTTGCAAGAACGGGCGTGTAATAATCGAGTTTATCAGAGTAGTCTGTTAAGTATACCATATTGAGCTTTTCTCCACGCAGCTCTGCCTCTACACCAGTCCAGCCATAATAAATCCATGCGAAATCGATGTCTCGTTTCACAGCTGTAAAGAAATCAGTATCTCCCATATTTACAATCGAAACTTTGCTCACATCGGCATTTTCTTTTTTCATTAAGGAAGAAATAACAGATTTTTCAACAGGTGAGCCCCAGCCCCCATATGTTTTACCTGCAAAGTCTTTTGGTGTAACAATGTTCTTAGCAGCTGGTGAAGCAAAACCAGATGTATTGTGTTGAATAATGGCTGCAATGGAAACAAGTGGAACCCCTTGAATACGTGCTTGTGTGATCGATTCCTGATAGCTTACGCCAAACTCTGATTTACCTGAAGCAACAAGCTGATCAGCTCCAGTTTCACCAGGCATAATGATGTTCACATCTAAGCCTTCTTTTTTAAAATATCCCTTTTCTTTTGCCACATATAAACCGGTATGATTCGTGTTTGGTGTCCAATCAAGTACGACAGATACCTTTTTAAGAGAGTGTGTGTCTTTCTTTTTCGTTTCTGATGCTGATTTCGGATTGCTGCAACCTGCAATCATTAATAATGAACATAATACGATTAACCACTTTTTCATCCCTATTCCTCCTATGTACATAATTAGAAAAGCGCAAGCTCCCTGGTCAGCGGCGTATGACCTGGAGCTAGACAATAAAAAAGCGCCCTAGGGGAGAACCTAGGGCGCATATAAGCAAACAATGTTAATTGTTTAAGAATATGTTCCCTCCGCTGGTTTCAACCAGATCAGGTTCTAAGAGTCAACATCTTAAGGATGTAATCTCAACCGGCAACACCGGTCCCCCTACAATTCTAGCTATAAAATTATATTCCATAACTCATTATAACAGAATCATTCATTTTGACTAATGAAAAATATGGTAATTTGATAAAGACCAGTAACCGGATATACAACCAAAAAAGTAGAGACAAAATAGCCGTTACTATTTTGCCATAACGGACATAAATTAAAGCAATGATAAACAGGATTTTATAGAAATAAACTGAATAGAGGTGATTTTTGAGTGGATGTGACAACGATAACGGGAAGGCCGATCATTGCAATTACTGGAAGTGCAGGGAAAACGACAACCAAAGAAATGATAGCTTCTATATTGCAAAATCGTTGGAAAACATTTAAATCCTTTGAAAACGGGAATGACGTTTGGTTTACATCTCAGTATGCCAAACAACTGGATCCATCTTATAATGCAGTTGTTTTAGAGTACGGTATGAGATTCTCGGGTGATATCACTAAACATTGTAATCTAATCCAACCCAACATAGGGATTATAACTAATGTAGGAAGTGCTCATATTGGGAATTTTAATGACCAGGGAATAGATGGGGTAGCTTCCGCAAAGTCAGAATTGATTTTAAACATTAAGCAACCAGGGATGTTACTATTAAATGGGGATGATATCAATTCAAAATTATTAAATATTAAAGGGTTTAAGGGTGAAATAATAACAGTTGGATTCACAAAGGAGGCCCATTACTATGCCAGCCAAATTGGTTATACAAAAACTGGTATGAGCTTTCAAGTTCCTATTAATGGAATAGATTATACCTATAAAATCCCGGTTTTTGGGAAACACAATGTTTATAATGCTTTATTTGCAATTGCTCTTGCGCATCGTTTAGGGTTTACATTTAATGAGATTCAGGCTGGGTTAGATAGCTATGGTAAAAATTATCCTGACTATTATAAGTTGAATGTTCAACGCTTTAAAGATGAAATTACATTAATTTCTTACACTTATGATGCAAAAACAAGTGCAGTGAAAGCAGCAATTGATGTTTTAGTTAATATTGGAGAAGGGAAAAATATAGCATTCTTAGGGGATATGGTTGAATTAGGAAACCATTCGATCGAGGAGCATAAAAAGGTAGGCAGATATGTAGCTGCCCAGAAAAATATTAATTACCTTTACACTTTTGGAAAAGATGGAAAGTACATTGCACAAGGAGCTATAGAATCAGGTTTTCCAAATGAAAATGTTGTAATTATTTCCTCTATTGATCAATTTGTTAATATGATAAAGGAATCCTTGACACCGAAAACTACACTTCTATTGATGGGTTTTATTTGTGATAAAGAATCAAACTTAATAGAAGTCTATGAAACTGTAAAACTTATATGTAGTATATTATCAAAGTAATGAACAGTTGTCCGAATAGTATGATGGCTACCAATGCCATATTTATTTGCCAATAATTTTAATCCTCCTACCCCTGTCAAATACTCTAAAATAACATTTTCCCTAAATTCACTTGAAAATTAGATCATACTAAAAACCCCCTAAGTTGAGATTCTTGTCCAACTTAGGGGAGGCACATCACTTCTGGTTTTCTTCAGAAGGTGTTTTTAGTCTGCAATGGGAATAAGAAAAAACCTTTTGCACATACTCACGAGTTTCTTCAATTGGGGGGATACCACAATACTTTTTTACTTTATCAGGCCCGGCATTGTATGCAGCAACTACCAACTCCCAATCCTTAAACTCATCAAAAAGCTCTTTTACATACCTGGCCGCCCCATCAATTGATTGAATGGGGTCACAAGGATTGACAGATAACCAATTGGCAGTTTGCGGCAATAATTGCATTAATCCAATGGCTCCTTTTTTTGATACTACATAGGGGTCACCACTACTCTCAGCTAACATAATACCAAACAAAATTGGAAAAGGAATTTCATATTTTATCGAAAAATTTTTTATGGGTGCTATCCAATTTAAGATCCGATCATCGTTAATTAAATCTGGAGGCAGGATGATGTCATCTATTTCTGGGAATTCTTTAATTTTTAGCACCTGATCGGTAAAAATGGTATCAGAAGAAAGTTTGTTAAGTTCCTTCAATTGACTGATGGTAACTCCAAATTTTTTTGATAAACCCCATAAAGTATCTCCTTTTTCCACAATGTAATGTGTAAATTTTTTATTATCGTTTTTACGCACTGTTCTACTCCTCCTTTAAAACTCTAACATCTCATTTATGCTTACAATATTAAAATTTTTGTCCAATGCTTTTTCAATCATATATGGAAGTGCTTTAAGCGAGGATTCAGTAGGGTGCATCAAAATGATTGAGCCATTTTGGATGTTAGGAACAATATTCTTAATGATCTCATTGGGATTTTCAATCTTCCAATCGAATGTATCTAGTGACCATAAGATTGTTACCATATTCACTCTTGCAGCTGCTTCAATGACTCTTGTATCAAAAGATCCATACGGAGGGGTGAAATATTTAGGTTTCACTTCTAATACTTCGTTTATTATTTCATTGGTTTTAGTAATCTCCAAACGAATTTCTTCTGCCGAAAGGTTTCTCATATCCTGGTGAGAATAGGCGTGATTTCCTATCTCATGATTCGAATCTTTAATCATAAGGGCCAATTCAGGATGCTGTTCAACCCACCTTCCTTCAAGAAAAAAAGTAAGGCTGATATTCCTTTTCTTTAGTAGATCTAACAAATTTATTAGATGTTCATTTCCCCAAGCTACATTTACTATAAAAGAAATCATGGGAATGGTTTCATTCCCAAGATAAATAGGGATTAAGAATTTATTTTTCATGTAGTTCTCCCTGCTGTTGATGATTATTTAATATATGTAAAAACAATTAAAAGGTATACATAGATATCATTATTTTTGTAATGTGACTTTAATAATTTTCCAGTAAAATTCATTTATGTTACATTGGGCCAACTCCCTGTACATCTTTCTAATTGGTACATACTATATTTTCGAGGCTCTTTTAATATCAAAATAAAATGGGTACTGACAGTTGGTGAAAAAAATAATGAACGTACAGAAAATTCATATTTATGTTGATGGCTATCAGGTTCAGAGCAATTACTATGAAGATAATGGATTTATTATGATTCCAGCCTTATTTTTTAAGCATACTAATGTTTTAGTAGACTGTGATGGGGAACAACCGTCAATAAACTTTAATTAAATATTTTTGCCAACCAAGAGGAGCGAGGACTGATTTCATGCGTATTTTATTCTTGGAAAGTCACCCAATGTGGATTCATGGATTACCAAACGGATTTATGGATGAGGGGCATGAAGTAAAAATTTCCGGTCCATTAGACGATCTGGATGTTCCTACACTGATTTCAGAATTTCAGCCCGATTTAATTATTACGATGGGGTGGGGTCCTGAAAACTCAACGATAAACAAACAAAATAAAATTAATGAAAGTACGATAAATGTAAATGTTCCACATGTATATTGGGCAACCGAAGACCCGACATCCACTGAAATATTTACGATGCCTTATATACGCAGAACCCATCCGGACTTTGTGTTTACCATTTGCCGGGAACGGGTTAATTACTACAGAGGTTTGGGAATCCCTTCGGAGCATTTAGATTTTGGATATCATCCAAAAGTTCATTTTCCTGTAGAGATTGATTCCCAATTCTATTCTCCAGTAGCTGTTGTTGCGAATGGCTATCCAAAAAAACTTTCTTATTTTCCAGGTCACTTCCGCCATCAATCAATGAAAAGCTTAATTAAACCAATAATTGAGGATAATATTCATATAAATTTTTATGGCAGCAATTGGGAACATATGGGTCCGCATTTGGGTGTAGAAATTCCCAAGGATTGGATTCGTGGATATATTGATTATACGAGTGCAAATAAAGTATATAGTTCTTCTGATATCATTATTGGTTTGCAAAACCTGCCGACACAATTAACACAGCGAACATATGAAGTACTGGGATCTGGAGGATTTTTACTAACAAACAGCACATCCGAAGTCAACCGGGTCTTTAAAGCGGGACAAGATTTAATTACATCATCATCCCCAGAGGAAACTCTTGAAATGGTGAACCATTTCCTTCATCAACAGGAGGATAGGAAAAAAATTCAAAAACAAGGCCTTGAAGCAGTACAGATTCACTCTTATAAAGCCAGAGCCAAATATATGTTAGATGTTTTAGAGAAAAATGGGATCTTTAACAAAGGGAAAAGTGTGTACAGTTTAAAAATGGAAAAAAGAACTACTTATCAACAGGGTAAATTTGAACTTTATAAAGTTCAAAATGGGGACACGCTGTATCGAATTTCTAAGGAATTAGGCGTAACCATTGATCAATTAAAGCAGTTAAATGGATTAACTTCAAATATCATTGATACTGGCCTCCCTTTGAAAATTAGATTACTAGAAAAGAAAGTGAAGGATGATATAGATAATAAATACGATTACTATACAATTTGCCATGGAGAAACGTTGGGGAAGATCTCAAAGGAGTTTGGCATTTCAGAAGAAAAACTTAAAAATGATAATCATTTAGCAACTGATTTTATTTACGCCGGTCAACTCTTAAAGATTGATAGGGAGCATATCAACTCAATACCGTTACCTTCTGTTCTCATTTCTAAAGGTTTAAAAGATGACAGAATGATCTCCTTAACATTTGATGCGGGTGCTAGTGCAGATAATACGGAAATGATTTTAGATGTTTTAAAAAGTAATAATGTACAAACAACGATGTTTTTAACGGGAGAATGGGTAGAGAAATATCCTCAGCTTGCGAAAAGAATGGTTTCTGACGGCCATGAAATTGCAAATCATACGTATAGTCATCCGGACCTGACGAAATTGACCAAAAATGAAATCATATTAGAGTTAACACGAACGTTTGCTTGTTTTGAAAAGGTTCTTGGCGATAAGGGGAGCTCTTTTCTTCGTCCACCATATGGAAATTGGAATAAGAACGTTCTGGAAGCAGCAGGTCAGATTAATATTCCTTTTACAATATATTGGAGCATAGATACGATTGATTGGCAAGAACCAGCTCTAGATACCATTTATAAGCGTATTTTGTCAAAGCTTACAGGTAATGACATTGTATTAGCCCATCTAAATGGGAAACCTACTGCAGCTGCTATGAGTCTAGTCATACCAGAACTCAAAAAACAAGGATATCAAATAGTAAAAATAAGTAAAATGCTTGAAAACTGAGTTTTTAATTAAAGAGGGAAAATTATGCGTGTATTGTTTTTAGAAAGTGATCTGATGTGGATTTATGGTCTTCCAAATGGATTTTGCGATGCTGGACATTTCGTCATGGTTTCGGGTCCTCTGACTGAAGATAGTATTGTTGATATACTATCAAGTTTTCAACCAGATTTAATCATTACGATGGGACACACATCTGAACATACAAATGAAAAACAAAAATTGATCAGAAAGTATGTCACGTGTACAAATATTCCTCACGTCTATTGGGCAACAGAAGATCCAGGGTATACGCTGAACTTCTCACTGCCATTAATTCAAACAATTGAACCTGACTTTGTTTTTACCATTTGTCCGTCCAGAGTTGATTTTTATCGGGAACAAAACATTCCTTCGGCACACTTAGATTTTGGATATCACTCAAGTGTCCATTCTCCTTCCGAAGTTCATGAAAAATATAAGGTTTCTATTGCAATGGTAGCGAATGGTTATCCAATGCTTTATGAAAAAAGGCCGGATCACTATCGTTTTAAAGCATTACGTTCACTCCTCAGTCCATTTCTGGAAGAAAATACAAGAATTGATTTTTGGGGCCGATACTGGGACCAAATGGAGCATATCCTTGGAAAGAAGATTCCTGACGAATGGATTCATGGGTTTATCCCTTATACGGAAGCGAATAAAGTGTACAGCTCAGCAGATATTATTTTAGGTGTCCAAAATCATGATACGCAATTAACACAGCGTACGTATGAAGTGCTTGGATCAGGTGGTCTTTTGCTTACAAATGATACATCTGAAATTAGGAGATTATTTACGCCAGGCCAAGACCTTATCGTTAGTAATTCTTCTGAAGAAACGATAGAACTTGTAAGATACTATTTAAATCATCCTGAAGAAAGCATGAAAGTAAAGAAAGCGGGTATGAAATCTGTAAAAAAATACTCATACGAGCAACGGGCGAACTATATAATTGAAACACTCATCGGTGCTGGTATTCTCTCAAAAAGTGCGAAAGACACCGGAGCAGGAAAATTAATTCATTATGTTGATACATTAAAGGAAAATTATGAGGTTTATGCAATTCAGTCAAATGATACTTTATGGAGTATATCAAGAAAATTTGGAGTCAGTATTGACGAAATTAAGAAGCTAAATAGACTTGATTCGGATATTATTGAAGTTAACCATTTTTTAAAAATAAGGCTATGTTAAAGCTCATTGTTGATTTTGCTCACTTTGTTGATTGGAGCGGAAGGCACGAGACTCCTGCGGGAAAATCGGTTCAGGGGAGACCCCACAGGCGCAGAGCGCCGAGGAGGCTCCCGGACCGCCCGCGGAAAGCGAGTGCCTGGAGCGGATATCAATAGGCAAGTTTAACAGAGCCAAAAATAAAAAAGAAATTACTAAACTTTTCAATTCTTTTAGATAAAAATAGAGGTGATACAATGCGTATTCTCTTTTTAGAAAGCGGGGAAATTTGGAGTAATAATTTAGCCAGAGGATTTACTGCCAACGGGCACGATGTTTTAATTTCAGGTCCAATAAATAAAGAGAATCTATCCAACATGATTGAAACCTTTAAACCTGATTTTGCTATTACAATCGGTTGGGGATTAGAACACACAAAGGATAAGCAGAATTTAATACAACAACAGATGGAATTAAATAAGGTTCCATTAGTTTATTGGGCAGTGGAAGACCCTGCCTATACAGAAGTTTGGTCGATTCCATTAGTAAATGCGATTAAACCTGATTTTGTTTTTACTTTATGCCCTGCTAAGGTAGACACCTATAAAAAATTAGGAATACCCTCGGAGCATCTAGACTTCGGTTATGAAGAGACGATTAACCATCCCATTCATGTCCATTCCGAATATGAGCCACAAATTGCGATCGTTGCAAATGCATATCCGGATATTTTAGAAAAGTATCCGGAGCATTTTCGCCATAGGTCTTTAGATATTTTAATCCGGCCACTTCTTAAAGAGAATATTCGTATTGATTTTTGGGGAGATGGATGGGATAAAATGGATGATTATTTTGGCTTTAATATACCGAAGGAATGGATTCATGGTTTTCTTGGTTATAAAGATACAAGTAAAGTATATTGCTCCTCAAATATAATATTAGGTTTACAAAACTACCCTGAATTATTAACTCAACGAACCTATGAAATTTTAGGATCGGGAGGTTTTCTTCTTACACTGGATACACCTGGTGTTAGAGAGAAATTTAAACCAGGAAAAGATCTAGTCGTCTCTTTATCTCCTGAAGAAACCATTCAGAAAGTTCATTACTACCTTAATCAATCCGAAAAAAGATCCCAAATCCAAATACAAGGCCGTAAATCTGTTGAAGTACACTCATATAAATTTAGAGTAAACCAAATAATCAACACATTAATTGAAAAGGATATATTAAAACCTGGTTTAAATGAAACTAAAGGAAAAGGTGAAATTATATATTTTAGTCCTAACAATCATTCCGAAACCTATAGAGTTCAAAAAGGAGATACTTTATATGAAATTTCTAGAAAATTTGAGGTATCCATTGAGGAACTAAAAACTTTAAATATGTTAACCTCTGATTTGATAATTGAAAATCAAGTATTACGAATAAGAAAAAGTTTTGTTTGAACCTCATTTAGACTAATAGTAGGTTACAAAATTGTAAGGATTAAGGATAAATTGTAAGGATAAATTATGGTTGCATCCCTCTGTTTCTTTTATAGTGAAATATATAAGACAAAAACGAGGGATAACGAAATGGAAAATCAAATTGTTTTAGAAGCTGCAAACATAAAAAAAGTATATGGATCGAAAGGGAATATTCATACAGCATTGAACGACATTGAGATGAAAGTAAATAAGGGCGAATTTGTAGGCATCATGGGCCCGTCAGGTGCTGGAAAATCAACATTATTGAATGTGTTATCAACCATTGATGCACCCACCTCAGGTGAAATAAAGATTGATGGACAAAATATTCTTCGATTAACAGAGGAAGATTTAGCTGATTTCAGAAGAGAAAAACTGGGTTTTATTTTTCAGGATTACAATTTAATTGAAACATTAACAGTGGAAGAAAACATTATTCTCCCCCTTTCCTTATCGAATGTTGCGCATCATGAGATTAAAATGCAGGTAAAGAAAGCAGCAGAGTCGCTTGGGATTGAAAGCATTTTAAATTCCTATCCTTACAATATTTCGGGAGGGCAGCAGCAGAGAACTGCAGTTGCAAGAGCGATTATTACCAATCCCAGTCTGATTTTTGCAGATGAACCCTCAGGAGCATTAGATTCCAAGTCTACCTTTATGCTGCTGCAAACCTTGGCTAAATTAAATGAATTGCAAAAAGCAACAATTTTAATGGTTACACATGATGCATATGCTGCCAGCTTTAGCAATCGTGTTTTATTTATCAAAGACGGGTCGATTTTTACCGAAATAAGGAAGGGAGAACGCAGCCGGAAGCAATTTTTTGGACAAATCATTGATATCCTCGCTACCCTTGGGGGAGGTGGGCATCATGACGTTATTTAGCATGGCAAAAAAGAATCTAAAGATGAATACCAAACACTATTTACTGTATTTTTATCCGATGGTACTCAGCATCGTAATTTACTTTACCTTTGTAACGCTCCAGTATAACGAACAGATTATTCAATCTGCGACTGTTCTTGGAAAAGTACAGCCAGCCTTTATGGCAGCATCTGTTTTGCTATTACTATTTTCAGCTATATTTATCTGGTATTCGAATTCTTTTTTTACAAGAAAACGAAAGAAGGAAGTAGCATTATACTCTTTATTTGGGATGCGTAAGAAACAGGTTGCAAGGCTCCTTTTCTATGAAAACTTTATTACTGGTTTCGTCGCACTCGGTGTTGGAATGGCGATTGGTGTCCTTTTATCGAAGTTATTTGCCATGTTATTAATAAAACTAATGGGATTTTCCATTATAGCGGATTTTGAAATATCTTCCAATGCGGTGCTTCAAACAATAATTGTGTTTACGGGGATAATCGGGGTAACCTCGTTCCATAATTATAGGATGATTTATCGTTATACTTTGATGGAGTTGCTAAAGGCAGATAAACAAGGGGATAAACAGAAAGAGAGGTCAAAGATAGCTGCGTTATTATCATTCGTGTTGCTTGGAATAGGCTATTACATTCTGCTGCTGCCTGGCAATTCCGGTGTTTACAAGGAATATGGCTTTACTGCTGTCCTTTTTTCACTGTTATTGGTTTTGATTGGAACTTTTTTATTTATCCATTCCGTTTTCCTTACATTACTGAAAGGGATTGAAAAAATACGAGGGATTTATTTTAAAGGGACAAATTTAATCAGTGTTTCACATCTTCGCTTTCGGATGAAAGGAAATGTGCTTATCCTATCCGTTATTGCATCATTAAGCACTCTTACCCTTTTTGCACTGGGAGCAATTTTCGGATTTCAACATAACTTGTCCACTGTTTCAACAGAAAATTATCCGTTAAGTGTCATATATACATCTAAAAATGACGAAACGGATGCACATGTTAAACGGTTAATTAAGGAAAGCAGAGACCACCAAATTATTTTTTCGGATAAACTAGAGTATTTACAAGTGGAAGGTGATCTTTCTCCAACAAGAAGGTGGCCAGATCATTCTCCTGTAATTCTTATATCGGAAAAGGAATATCAGCGATTGGCTTTAAAAATGGGAATAGATCCGGTAAAGGATATTAAGAAAGATAAAGCACTCGTTTTCAATGATGGAAATTTGAATCAAAATAAGGATCCATACACCGGCAAAACCATTGTGCTCTCGGACAAAAGCAATTTGACCATTCAAAAATATGAAAAAAGACGGTTGTTAAATCAAAGCTATTATGCATTTCCGATGGTGATCAATGATAATAACTATCAGCAGATAAAAGAGCGGGCCGAAGTTAAACAAATACAAATTTATAAACTAAAAAATGAAAAGTCAATGGAGAAACTTGTGAAAGGGATTGAAAAAGAGGTTCATAAAGATGTCCAAGACAGTGATGGCTCATTTCAATTTTCTTCATTTTATCAGGAGTATCAGGAAGGAGTTCAAACCTACGGGCTGTTAATTTTCATTGGTGCTTTTTTAGGGGTTGTCTTTTTGCTGGCCACCGGCAGCATGTTGTATTATAAACAGCTTACGGAAGCAACAGCTGACAGGGAACGTTATAAGGTTTTAAGAAAGATCGGTATGAGCCAAAAGCAAATGAAGGGGGCTATTTCCAAACAGTTATTGCCGGTCTTTTTGCTTCCCTTAATCATCGCCATACCTAATAGTTCTATAATCATCACAGCACTGGCCAGGTTTGCACAAATCGATATGCTTCTTCCATTTTTAAGTACCATTGCTATTTATATGGCAATCTATTTGGGGTACTACCTGATGACATTAAGGAAATATATCTCGATAGTAAATAATTAAACGAAAGGACGTAAGAACTTGCTTACGTCCTTTTTATCGAGCAAATGGATAAAATTCCTCTTTTAGCAGGTCAACTGTTTTTAAAAAATGGATGGAGGCTTCGGTATAGACGCCTTCCATGGAATGAATGGTTAACTGATGTCCTAATTTACCAGATATTTTATTGGCAAGGTATAATCCCATCCCTGTGGAGGCAGCAAATTGTCTCCCATTTTTTCCTGTAAAGCCTTTCTCGAATATCCTTGGCAAATCCTCCGCGGGGATTCCTGCTCCATAATCCCGGATGATGATTCTTCCTTCATCAGCGATGATTTGAATAGCTATTTCTCCTCCAACAGGTGTATATTTTAAAGAATTCGATAGAACTTGGTTTAGGATGAAAAGGAGTCCTTTTTTGTCAGTCAAAACTTCCATCGGGGAAAGGTTCAATTGCAGCTTTATTTTTTTTGATAAAAATAACTTCCGGTTCCCCTTTACTGCTTCTTTAATGATTTGTTCAACATCCATCTCCTGAATTAAATAATCCTTACTAAAATCGCTGGTTCTGGAATAATATAGGGATTGGTCGACTAAATGCTCGATTTTCTCCATTTCCTCTTCTAAACTTTCCAAACCGTGTTCTGTCTCGATTATCATTTTACTTACGGAAATGGGTGTTTTTATTTCATGAACCCAGGTTGTTATATATTCATGCCATTCCTTTTGTTCCTTTTTCAACCTTGCTATCTCTAGTTCATATTGCTGCTTTTGAATGTTTAATAGTTGAATGGCTAGTCTCTCTTCATATTTGTAAGTGTGTAAGGGGTCCAAAATAGTTCCAGCTTCAGTTTTATCTAATAATTCTTTGTAGAACCCTTTTTTCTTACGGTAATCAAATAGCAAGAAAATCAAAAAAAGCAAGCTCATGATAAGCAGTAAATAGAGAAGGTTGCCTAGATGAATGTGTAAGTTTGGGTCAAGTAAAATGATGAGAGTTGTCAGTAAAAAAGTCATGAAAAAAATAGTTAATAGAAATCGGTAATCGATGAGATAATGTTTCCATTTCATTGTAAGAGATATCCTTGTCTTTTCTTCGTTGTGATGGCACCCTCTAGTCCAATTTCCTCAAGCTTTCTCCGCAGCCGGGTCATGTTGACAGTCAGTGTATTGTCATCGATAAACTGTTCATCTTCCCATAATGCCCGCATGATCTCATCCCTAGAAACGATTTGCCCTGCCTTTTTCATCAGAAGGTACATGATTTGAAATTCATTTTTCGTCAGTGAGGCCTCTTTTCCATTGTACAAGACAAAGGAGTTTTGCAGATTAAGGGTAAGTTCACTAACCGTAAGCAAGTCTTTTTCTTTGTTTTGAATGAAGGTGGACCGTCTCAGGACAGCATTCGTTTTGGCTACCAATACTTCGAGTGAAAATGGTTTTTGAATATAGTCATCCGCCCCCATGTTCATGGCCATCACAATATCTATACTTTGTGAACGTGAAGAAATAATCATGATGGGTACGTCTGAAAGCTGGCGAAGTCTGCTGCACCAATAAAATCCATCGTGGCCAGGTAAATTAAGATCCATTAGGACGAGATCGGGATTTTCCCGAAGCACTTGCTGATCAATATGCTCAAAGTCTTCTATCATGACAGATTGGAAATTCCATTTTGCCAAGTACTGACCCATTAAATTCCTCATCTTATAATCATCTTCAACAATAATAACCTTATACATAATCATCACCCATTTAAGTATAACAAAGGGAGACTAAATTTTGACAGGGGGGGGAAGCAGGTGATTCATAAGGGGGAATTTTCTGCCTATATTGAAACTTCTTCTTCCGTTGTTTTAAAAAACCGCCGCTTTATTAGGTGCAGTAAACCATATCAAAAGTAAATGAGATTTTTAATTCACTTTATTTTTCTCGTAATATGGTGTATAAACAGATAATGTTGTGGAAATTTATTAAACTAGCTAACGGAGGAAATAAAATAATGAATAACTTGCCTAATTGTCCAGAATGTCATTCAACATATACTTATGAGGATGGAAATCTTTTTATTTGCCCAGAATGCGGTTATGAGTGGTCTAAGGAAATGGACATTAGTAACGATAATAAGTCGGTTAAAGATGCACATGGCAATATAATAAACGATGGTGATACTGTCACAGTCATCAAAGACCTTAAGGTAAAAGGAAGTTCATCGGTTTTAAAACAAGGTACTAAAGTAAAAAATATCCGCTTGGTTGACGGAGACCATAATATCGATTGCAAAATTGATGGTTTTGGAGCAATGAAATTAAAATCGGAATTTGTTAAAAAAGCATAAATAGTTTCAATGGAATCGGCCTTAAATCGTTTCTTTAAATACCATTTTAGAAAAACCTCATTTAGACTTTCTACGTGGAAACGTGTGGTAAGCAAATGAGGTTCTCCATTCGGATGAACTCAAGGCTTGGAATGTTTTCCAAGCCTTTTTTGTATTCTTTGGTCAAAGGAAGCAGCACAATCGAAAGGTTTTACTATTGAAAATTTTTATAAAAAATTCAAGATATTGTTTTTCTTACTGCTTTCACAAATATTACATATTTCCCCGTTCGTCCAACTAAGAAAATCACCGCCGCAGGTTTTACATTTGCAATGAACAATAGAGAAGGTATTTATCTTGGATGTTTGGACATTCGACTCCACCTTTATCGCATCATTTCGACACACATCAAAACAGAGTAAACAGCCTAAGCATTTCTCACTATCGATGTGAAGGCTGTTTCCTTGAATTGAAAATACTTGTCCGGGGCATAGCCGAAAACAGGTTTCGCAAAGTATACAAGCCTCAGTATTTAGAACAATTGTAAAAAAAGACCAGCCTTCAAACATGTTTGACAGTCTGAATTTATCCTGATTAAAGTGCCATTTAGCTGGTGCAATGGTAGTAAGTGCAACCTTTTTGGTTTCAAATGTAAGCTTACTAAACAAACCTCGTCTTGTAAGTGTTGGAGTATCACGAATAGCGGGAGTTAGTGTTGGAACTGATACGAATGGCTCCATGTTCATCTTTTCTAAGAGAGCGTTTGTTTCATCAATGATCCCTGTCACTTTAGTGTCAGGCATGGTAACAGAAATTTTTCGGATTCCACATTTGTATAAATGGAGCAGTTCTTTTTCCGTAGGAAGCGGTCCAGCATCTAGAATTAAAACACCATTTTGGGTAGTCCTTGTCGGTGATTGCCCCTGCATCGACTGAACAGGGCAAGTAGTAATACATCGTCCGCACCCGTTACAGACTTTGTGGTCGACGATCACGTTTCCATTTTTAAATGTTATAGCCTGTACCTCGCAGCTTTCTTGGCAAATAGTACATGTACTGAACGGACTAATTTTTCGAAGGCATTTTTCCGTAGCACTCAGTTCATAGCTAAGACTTTCTAGCCAGTATGTCAATATTGACATCTCGTCACCCTTCTTACATTTCTATTTATAAAGATAAATATCCAACGCAGCAGATTATGGACGTGTGCTCAAGCTCAGGCAATTCCACGTATTATTTAATTTTAACTCCAAAACCCTATTAATTCTCTGAAGTTACCAGCATGTCCAAATAAGTGTAACAAATTGTTCATATTTTATAGTGAGGGAAAATGAGTGAGAGGTTGTCGAGCTTGCTGTATTATTAGATTTTTGGTGAATTTGTCACTAATTGAGTGATTTTCTCGAAAAAAATAATAGGTGAAATCCCTCATAAGAATTGAAACAAAATCCACAGATTGTATATTGTTTCACATTATTATATTTCCTATAGTAAAAATAGAATCATTGGTTCAAAAAGGGGTGGAATTTTGGGCACAATACTAGATCAAAAGCAGTCAGCTTCAAGGATTTTCTCGATACTTGCTGACCTCTACAAGTTTCCGGAATCCGACATCTGGGAAGATTTCTCTTGCCATCAACTTTTAGATGAGCTTAGGGGGTATGCATCTGAATGGTATGAATCTAATAGTTTAGTAGAAATAACAGATCTCCCTGCTGAATTAAAACAAATGCAGCAAATATACGCGGAAAGCCTTGGTGGACCTGCACTGCCTGTTGAATCTATTTACAAGGAATGGACTGCAGATCGTACGTGCCATCTGCCATTTGCAAGGAGTAAAGGATATCTGCTTGGAGATTCTGCCCTCCATATTCGTTATATCTTAGAAGAATTTGAAATTGAAATTCCTGAAAATTATAGGAATATGCCGGATCATCTTGCAGTACTGCTCGAATTACTAGCATTTTTTCTTTTATATGCGAAAGCAGAGTTGGTTAAACAGTTTCTGGCTGATCATTTTAACTGGCTAGACGAATTTGCTCTTAGACTTGAGGAGCTGGGGGGAAATCAATTTTATATTCAGGTAACCCGATTTCTTCAGCAAATGGTAAAAAAGCTTACTTCAATATACGGTATTGAACACAATATTTTAATGACTAATTGATTAAAACAAAAAGGAGGATATGGTGAATATGCTTGATTCAAAAATATCAAGGCGGGGCTTTATTAAGGCATCTGCTGCAACAACAGTATTAGCATCAGCCGGAACAGCAAGTTTTCAAGATTGGTCAAATAAGTATGTGAAAGCAAGTGAAAAAACAGAAATGAAAGAAATAGCCAGTACTTGCAATGGCTGTTCAAGTAAATGCGGCATCATTGGTCACATAAGAAATGGCCGTCTCTGGAAATTAACAGGACACCCGGACCATCCTTATTCAAAAGGAAAGTTATGTGCCAGAGGTCATGGTTATGCAACACTGGTTTATTCAAAGGAGCGTTTGACACAACCACTTAAGAGAGTCGGTGAAGGAAAATTCGAACCAATTTCCTGGGATCAGGCATATAAGGAAATTGCAGATAAACTAAATAAAATCATTAAGGAAAATGGACCTGGAGCTGTATCATTAACAGAGGATCCAAGGGCCACAGGTAAGTTTTACTCGCCAAGATTTATTCAAGCACTTGGCTCACCCAACTATTATACACACCATGTAGTTTGTTCCAATTCACGTGATGCAGGTTTCCTGCACACTTTAGGTGTTACGGCAACAAGTGCAGATATTGGCTCTGCAAAATATATAATGTTTATTGGAAGAAGCTACGGAGACGCAATTCGGCCAAGCTCAGTACAGTCACTTGCTGATGCAAAAGAAAATGGGGCAAAAATTGTCATTGTAGACCCACGACTAAACAACACCGGCAATTTGGCAAATGAATGGCTGGCCATACGCCCTGGAACTGACCTTGCACTAGTTCTGGCTATGTCACATGTATTAATCAAACAAAATCTTTATGATGCTGAATTTATCAAAAATTATTCCATTGGTTTTGAAGAATATGCAAAGGAACTTGAAAATTATACCCCGGCATGGGCTGAAAAATTAACTGGTATAAGCGCTGATACGATTACTAGAATAGCCACTGATATGGGAAAAGCAAAGCCCAAAGCATTAATTGAGCAGTCTTGGCGCGGAGCCTTTGGCTGTAACTATGAAAATAGCACAGAAACTGGCCGTGCGGTTGCCTTATTTAATGCGATGCTTGGAAACATACAACAACAGGGAGGCAGTATCATTGGAGCAAAACCGCATTTAGGTGCGCTTGATCCTGCTAAATATCCCAGCCCTAAAAAACCTGAACTCAAAAAAGCGGGACAAGAGGAGTTCCCACTTGCCTATGAAGAACAAGGTGTAGCAACGATTGTGGCCAAAAATGCTTTGGAAGGCAAGATGAAGGCTGCTATTTTTCACCATTCCAATCCAGCGCTTGGTTATGGAAATCCAAAATACATGAAAAAGGCATTTTCCATGATGGACCTTATTGTCACAATCGATGTTCAGATGTCTGAAACAGCATTACTTTCACATTATATCCTTCCTGATGTGACATATATTGAACGTGATGAAGCGATTGAGAGTTTATCTGGCAAGATACCAGGAATAGCCTTAAGACAGCAGATGGTTGAAAAAGTCCATCCAGAAACAAAACCAATCCACCAAATCTATTCAGAGCTGGCAAAAGCTTGTGGATTTAGTCAATACTTCAACTTTAGCCTTGATGAATTGAATGAAGCAATGCTTGCTCCAACTGGAATTACCTATCAGCAATTGAGACAAAAAGGAACGATAATGTTTCCAGATATGACGGTTGAGCTTGGGAAAATGCCTGAGTTAAAAACACCATCCAAGAAAGTGGAATTCTCTAGTGAAAAATTTAAGGAGGCAGGCTTCTCCCCAATTGTAAAATGGGGTGAACCGAAGGTCAGCCCGAAAGAGGATTCATTCCGTTTGATCACAGGAAAACAGGCGATTCATAGCCATACACAAACAGCGAATACGCCTATTTTGATGCAAATAACAAAGGATTATGATCTTGAAAGAATTTGGATGAATCCAGTTCGTGCAAAAGCCCTTGGAATCAAGGATGGCGATCTGGTTGAGGTAAAGTCAAGCGAGGCGGTTAGTAAAGTCAGAGTAAAAGTGACAGAGAGGATCCATCCTGAAGCCATTTTTGTACCAAGTCATTATGGCATTACATCTCCATATCAGAAGACGGCAGCAGGAGTTGGTTTTGGTTTTATGGAGCATGTGCCATTTGATTTCGAAGCAAGGAGCGGGGCAGGAAATATTCAAGAAGTAATTGTTAAAGTAAGGAAGGTGAAGGGCTGATGGCACGATATGGAATGATGATTGATACTAGAAAATGCGTCGGCTGTTATGCCTGCCGTGTTAGCTGTCAGATGCAAAATGAACTTCCAGTGGAGGTCAGTTTCATTAAATTTCATGAAAAAGAAACAGGGGTATTTCCAAATGTAAAAAATGAAATCTTCGCTGTGCAGTGTCAGCACTGTGAGGATGCCCCTTGTGAAAGTGTATGCCCTACAAAAGCGACCTACACAACCGAAGATGGGATTGTCCTGGTTGATCCAGAAAAATGTATTGGCTGTAAGTACTGTATGGTTGCGTGTCCATATCAAGCTAGAACACAAGACCATTTGACCGGTGTTGTGGAAAAATGCCGTTTCTGTGTTGACCTAGTAGCAGAAGGCAAACAGCCGGCATGTGTCAGTACATGTATTAGTACTGCAAGAATATTTGGTGATCTGGATGATCCTAATAGTGAAGTATCAAAAGCAATTATTAAATACAATGCGAAGCCATTAAGGCCGGATTTAGGTAAAACGAAAATATATTATGTGAGGTGAGGAGAATGGTTTGGGGAACGACCATAGCGGCCTATTTATTCTTGGCGGGTTTAAGTGCAGGTGCATTTTTAACCTCTTCCTATATATCCCGTAAATACCCGAAAGCTGTTACTGTTAGAATGACAGGCAGATTCATTAGTCCAGTATTAATGGGGATAGGTCTGCTTTTATTAATTGTCGATGCGGAAGCAGGTCTTAAGAACCCGCTTAGGTTCATATACTTATTTACCAATTTTAGTTCAGTTATGACAATCGGAACATACTTTATTTCCTTCTTTATGCTCGCGGCCTTTTATGTTGCATTGATGGAGCTGCTTAAAAAAGATGTGAATAAATGGGTCGAGTATATCGGAGTTGTATTTGCAATTGGGACAGCTATGTACACTGGATTTTTAATAGGAGTGATAGCGACAGTTCCACTATGGAACACGGCCATCCTTCCGATTCTCTTTGTAGTCTCTGCCTTATCGACAGGTATCGCAGGTACATTGCTTGTTTCAGGCATCGTGAATAAACAGGTCGTACATCAGGTTACTTCGGTGAAAAAAATTCACTTGTCATTGCTGGCAGTTGAAGTGTTTCTCATCTTCACAATGTTTCTAATTACTTCAACATCCAATGAAGCTGCTGCTGAATCTGTTGCTTCATTGCTAGTTGGTGAGTATAGCATGATATTCTGGATTGCTCTTATTGCGGTGGGCCTATTGCTGCCAATCGTAATCGAATCATTAGAACTTATAAATGCAAAGAAGATGTCCCAAACAATGGAAGGTCTCCAAGTTGCCGCTGCTGGTTCACATAGTATTGCCGGGACTCTTGTAACAGAAACGTCGGTACTAATTGGAGGCTTTACTCTCCGTTTTCTGCTTCTGGCAGCAGCTGTACCTATAGCCTTTTTATAGAATCAGACTTTACATCAATTGATCTTGAGAATTGTCCATTTTTACAAGAAAGGCTTCGGCAGTATTAGCATAGTACCAAGGAAAATCGATAGTTTTTTTGAGGAGGCGCCATCGGTACCTAGATCACAGGCCAAACGGTCTTGTTCTTGGTGTCGAATTGGGCGCCTTGCGTTTTATTTGTAAATAGTTCATTTATGTTTCATTTCTTTAGAAACAAGACAAAAAAAACGCTACAATAGAAGTAACACATGAAAATGAGGACGCAAAATGAAATTACCTGAACATTTCTTTAAAGAAATTATCAACTATGCACCTAATGGGATTATTATTATGGACAAAGATAGAACCATCCATTACATAAATAAGTCTGCAAAATCGATGTTCGGATGGCAGATAGGTGATTCAGTTCCTTACTGTTCTTATTGCAAGCAAAGAGAAATAGAAGAAGGAGAGAATCGCTGTATTCTTACCGCGGAAGACCCAGTACCTTTTTTCCATTCCCATATGGCCGTTTATTCCGGAATAGAGGAAGAGTTTGAGATGACACTTAAAATGATGCATAGTAATAATGAAGATTACTATATTCTTATATTACGGAGACAAGCGGAAAATGAAACTAGCAAAAAAGCAAAATTTCATGAACTGCTTGTTCAGGAGACCATGCTGGCTCAGGAGGCTGAACGAAGAAAGATTGCCCGAGAGTTACATGACCACATTGGGCAGAGTGTCTATAGTATATTTCTCGGCCTCGAAGGCATTAAACCATATGTCAACAATAAAGCATACGAAAGCCATCTCTCCAAAATGATAACTAGTATGGAAAAAACGTTGAATGATATTAAATGCTTATCCAAAAATATCAGATCAGAAACCGTAGATTATCTTGGTTTAAAGGATGCACTCTATGAGGCAGTCCGAGATTGGGAAGAGCTCTATCAAATAGATATTCAGTTTATTATGGATACAGAAATTAATGATTGCTTCGATAGGGAGAAGGAGTTACATTTTTTTCGAATCATTCAAGAGAGTGTTAACAATGCTGTTCGCCACGGAAATGCTACTTCTATCTCGATCCATATTAAATCATCCAATCAATATATTTACTTCCAAATCCATGATAATGTGACTGTCTTCGATGTGAATACAAAGAAAAGTAATGGGCTTGGATTAAAGCATATGTATGAGAGAAGCAAAATGTTAGGAGGGTCCATAAAATGGATCAGCAAAAAAGGCGGTCCAACAAAAGTCGAAGGGTTTGTTTCAATTAATAATAATGAAGGAGACGATGAATATGAATCTGCTGATTGTTGATGACCACGAGATTGTCCGGGATGGTCTCGCGATGATTTTGCAGCATGCATATTGTATAGATGGAGTAGAATTTGCTTCTGACGGTTATGAAGCTATCAAACTAGTAGAATCCTTTCCGGCAGATCTAATTCTTCTTGATTTATCTATGCCTGGAGGCTTAGATGGGTTTGCGACACTGGAAAAACTTCGCAAGCAGCTGCCGAAAGCAAAAATCGTCATCTTTTCAATGTTTGACGATATTGGATTTCAGAAAAAAGCATTTAAAATTGGAGCAGATGGTTATTTAATCAAACAATTGAAAAGAGATGACATTATTAGCTCCCTCGACCATATTCTTGCCAACAATAAGGTGTTTAATAGCATGGTAATCGGAGATAATTGTGAACCTGAATCAATGGCTAAGCTGGATCTTCCTATCACTAAGCGCGAAAAAGAGGTTTTTTTCCTTTCAGTTTTGGGCTATTCACTCAAGGATATCGGGGAAAAACTTGAGATTTCTGTCAAAACCGTTGAAAATCATCGCAATAAAATTGGAGAAAAATTAGAAACATCCAAGCGCCATGATTGGGTAGAAATTGCTAGAAAATACCATGTTTTTTAAACGTAAGTGAGGGCATGCTGCTCTCCATCAATAAGGGTCGCTTTCATCAACTTCTCCTTTCTTCCAAAGTATTCCTCCTGCTATTCTGCCATTTGTTGGTGCGGGGACCGTATCGCAAATAGTAGTAAAGCAACTATTCAAAATAGTTATTAGATATGTTAAACACTTATTTTGACAAGCAGGACCAACCTGCAACGGCAGTATTGCTGCCGTTGCAGGTTGGTCCTGCTTAGCTATATTAGTCTTAGCAATGCAGAAGGAACCCCCGTATCCTAAATATCTTTCTTCAAATTCATCTATAGAACATGCGTCCAAAGAAATAGAAATTACATCATTTTCTTCCTCAAAAACAAAATCTAATATAAAATCCCTAATTTCTAATTCTTCAAGTTTCTTAAAAATATTATGGTCTTCATTGTTTATGCATTAATTTAAATCCTCGATAGTTATTAGTACTTTCAAAATCTTAGTCATTTAATCGCCAATTTTAATTAATTTAACCATTATTATGAGCATTATTCCTTGATACTGCTGATTAAATTGGCGAACCTATGCAGTGACCGCTATTAAACGTGTGCTTTGTATTACAAATGCTTATTTGTTGTTAACTTAACAAAGTAAAAAACCATTAGTAATAGAGCAAATATTTTTTTAAAAATTTCATTGTGGAAAATTTCAGAATGTGAAGCATAGGGTTTGCATTAATGGTCAAAAATAAGTGGGATTTCCCATTACCTCTTCTCAAACTGGCATAGCACCTGAATCGATGACTGCGGTCAATGTAATGGGGCAGGTTCCTATTTTAATTTTTTTCATTCGAAGGGAGATTGATTATCATGGATAAAGAAAAAGTAAATCGCGTTGTACTAGTCGGTACAGGTGCAGTAGGCTGCAGTTATGTATATTCATTGATCAACCAGGGAGTTGTTGAGGAGATCGTCCTAATTGATGTAAATGAAAAGAAATCTGAAGGCGAGGCAATGGATCTTAATCACGGCATGCCATTTGCGCCTTCACCAGTAAACGTATGGAGCGGTACATATCAAGACTGTGGAAGTGCTGATTTAGTGGTCATCACTGCGGGATTGGCACAAAAGCCAGGTGAAACTCGCTTGGATTTAGTTGCAAAAAATACAAATATATTTAAGCAAATTATTAAAAGTATCATGGATAGTGGATTTAAAGGAATATTCTTAGTGGCAACAAATCCAGTGGATATCTTAACTTATGTAACTTGGAAAGAATCTGGACTGCCAAAAGAACGTGTAATCGGTTCTGGAACGGTATTAGACTCTGCACGTCTAAGGTTTGCTCTAGGGAAATATTTCAACGTAGATACAAGAAATGTTCATGCAGCCATTATTGGTGAACATGGAGATACAGAGCTTGCTGTTTGGAGCCATGCAATGATTGGAATTGAGCATCTTGATGCTGTTTTGGAAAGGAAGGGTGATCTCAAACAAGAATGTTTAGGAGAAATTTTTGTAAACGTCCGTGATGCTGCCTATCACATCATTGAGCGAAAGGGGGCAACATACTATGGAATAGGCATGTCCCTAGTTAGAATTACAAAAGCAATCCTTAATAATGAAAATAGCATCCTGACAGTATCTGCCTATCTAAACGGACAATACGGACAAAATGATGTTTATATTGGAGTCCCGGCCGTAATCAATCGTGCAGGTATCCGAGAAATTATCGAAATTGAGCTGAATGAAAAGGAAAAAGAACAATTTAATCATTCCGTGTCATTGCTTAAAGAAACAATGAAGCCTTTCATTTAGTTAATGAAAGTAATTGCAGCCAGGTGAGTGTTATTGATAAAAAGATAACACCTTTATTAATGTGGGTGGCAGAAACCACCCGTTTTTTAATATCAGGCTCTGTTAAAGCTCATTGTTGATTTTGCTCCGATCAGCAGGGAAGTTTAACAGAGCATAATATTAAAACTTAAAATAACGACGCAGTAAAAAAGAGATCCATTTACAATGAGGGTGATGGCGGATATTTTCTAATAATCCTCTGATGATTGCCGGGCTGAAGCCTGGCTCAATAAGCTCCTGCTTCAACAGGATTAAGGATTCTTTTTCAATTGTTTCTTCTATTTCCTCTATTTTTTGTTCGATGATATCGAGAATCTGTTCCTTCGTTATTTCTTCATCTATCGGCTGCAATGTTCGGAGAAGATCTCTTGAAACAAACGGTGCAGTCGTATACCGCGCCAAGATATTTGTTTTTTCCACAAGCGATTCCGATAGTAACTTTAAATCTAATGGAACGTTATAGAAGACAAATAACTGTGAATACATATTCATAAAGCCTTTAATACTATACATTAAATCATACTTTGTTTCTTGAACTTTATCGTCATATAAACGTTCAATCAGAGCTAGGATGATGTTCTCGAATAATTTATCATAGTATCGCATTTTTAAAAAAAGTTCTTTATTAAGTGTTTGTGACTGTTCTTTCATGAGAATTTTGGCAAAATCCGAATGCTTATGAAAGGCTTGATAGATGACAAAATAAAATTCATATAAAAGCTGTTCTTCTTTCGTGTTTCTGACTATGTAGTCAATATCAGAGGTCATTTGCATCATGAATTGGTCAACTAAGGCGATAATCAATTCGTCTTTTGACTTGAAGGATAAGTAAAAAGCACCTTTAGAAATGCTGCAATGCTCAGTTATTTGCTGGACGGAAGTGGCTTCAAATCCTTGCTTTGCAAAAAGCTCTAACGCTTTTTCCATAATTAATTGCTTTTTCACCATTTTATTGTATCGCTCCTTTAGTCTTTTGTTGACAAATGACTAACTGGTCATTATTATATGTAATTGAGCTCATGAAGTCAATTAAGGGTAGGTGTAAAAGTGAAAGGGTTAGTTAATTTTGTTCTAAAAAATAAACTTGCGGTTTGGCTGCTTACGATAATTATCATTGTATCAGGTATTTATTCTGGTACACGAATGAAAACGGAAACGATCCCAAATATCTCGATTCCATACTTAATGGTCATGGATGTCTATCCTGGAGCCACTCCTGAAAAAGTCATGAAGGATGTCTCCGTGCCTATCGAAAAGGCGGTAGAAGGCCTTGATCACGTAAAAGCTGTTTATTCCAACTCCTATTCTAATGTGTCCAGTATTCAAGTGGAATATGAATACGGTATCGATATGGATGAGGCAAAACGGGAATTAAAATCGGCGCTAGAATCCATGAAATTGCCGGAAGGCGCACAAAAGCCGACAACAACAGCCATCAGCATGAACATGATGCCAGTGGTTGCGCTAAGTGTCAGCAGTTCAAAAGAGGATATTGTTGAACTAACGTCAACAGTTGAGGAAAGCTTGCTTCCAAAAATTGAAAAAATCGAGGGTGTTGCGTCGGCAACCATTACCGGACAACACATTGAAGAAGTGGACCTTACATATAACAAAGCGAAAATGGCGGGGTTTGGTCTAACCGAGGATAAGGTTAAGCAAATGATTCAAGCAAGTAACATGGCAGTATCCCTCGGACTTTATGAGTTTAAAGAAGGGGAACAGGCCGTCGCGATCGACGGTAAGTTCATGACAGCCGATGAATTAAAGAATATGCTGATTCCGGTTACACCATCAGCTGCTAATCCATCACCATTTGTAAAGCTCAGCGATATTGCAACTATCGAAACGGTTGGCAAAGTACAATCAATTTCCCGGACAAACGGGAAAGACGCAATTGCGATTCAAATTGTGAAAGGCCAGCAGGCCAACACCGTTGATGTGGTCAACAAGGTGAAAAAGCTTATTAAAGATGAAAAGGCAAAGTATGACGGTCTTACCATTGATGTCACTCTTGACCAAGGCAAACCAATTGAAGAATCGATTTCCACGATGGTTGAAAAAGCAGTATTTGGCGGGTTGATTGCCGTATTAATTATCCTTCTTTTCCTTCGTGATTTTAAATCGACAATTATTTCAATCGTCTCGATTCCAGTTTCGATTTTCATGGCATTGCTGCTGTTAAATTGGATGGATATCACGCTGAATATTATGACGCTTGGGGCGATCACGGTAGCCATTGGGCGGGTAATCGATGACTCGATAGTCGTCGTCGAAAATATATACCGAAGATTGCATTTGAAAGAAGAAAAATTAAATGGGCGTGCCCTTATACGTGAATCGACGATTGAAATGTTTAAACCGATTATGTCCTCGACACTAGTTACGGTCGCCGTATTTGCACCGCTGATTTTTGTTGGCGGTATGGTGGGCGAACTATTCCGGCCGTTCGCCTTAACAATGGCATTTGCCCTTGGTGCGTCGTTACTTGTGGCGATTACGATTGTCCCTGCTCTTTCACATACCTTATTTAAGAAGAAGTTATATCGTGAAACAACGGCAAAAAACCATAAAGAGGCCGGTGAACTGGCAAAGTGGTATAAATGGTTCCTGGAAAAAGCTCTTAGCCATAAAGTGCTTGCTTCGATTCTTGCAATTGTTTTATTAGCGGGGAGTTTGGCATTAACGCCATTAATCGGTTTCAGCTTCATGGGCAGCGAACAGGATAAAGTGATGTACTTAACGTACACACCAAAAGCTGGAGAGCTGAAAGAAGATACATTAGCCAATGTTAAAGTGGTAGAAGATAAGATGCTGAAACGGGACGATATTGATATTGTTCAAATATCTGTAACCGAAGCCGGTGATCAAACATCGGCAATGTGGGGAGGCGGCTCAGGCAGTGCCCTGATGTACCTCATTTTTGACCCGGATATGAAAAACTTCCCGGAAGTAAAGGGAAAAATTGAAAAGTATGTAGCCGGCCTTGATCAATCAGGAAAATGGAAGAGCCAGAACTTCTCATCGATGTCCGGGACTTCCAATGAAGTCAGCTATACTTTATACAGTGAGGATTTAACTAAGCTAAATAAATCGGTCAAAATGGTAGATAAGGTATTGAAGCAACATGATGACCTAAAAGATGTGACTTCCAGTGCCGAGGATCCATTTGTCGAGTATACATTCAGGGTTGATCAAGCCAGCCTGCTGAAGTACGGTTTAACAACAGGTCAGCTGGTAATGATGCTAAGCCCGCAAAAAACACAAGATGTGCTAACAACTGTTGAAAAGAACGGTAATTCCTTAGATGTCATCGTTCAGCAGGAACAAAATGCACAGCCTGAATCGATCGATGAGATGCTGGCAAAACAAGTACCTACAGCACTTGGCACCACCATGCCGCTTTCCGAGCTTGTTACTGTAAAGAAAGGAACAACATTAAATACACTAGCGCGCAGTAAAGGTGAGTACTATGCGACGGTTTCCGGAAAAATCAAGGGCAAAGATATTTCAAAAGTAACCTCAAAAGTGGGGAAAGAAGTAGATAAATTGGATTTACCGAAAGGTGTAACTGTCAGTGTTGCCGGGGTTCAGGCTGATATGACGGAAACCTTTACACAGCTTGGTGCTGCTATGGCTGCAGCTATTGCGATTGTGTACTTTATCCTTGTTGTTACCTTCCGTGAAGGTGTTGCGCCATTTGCCATCTTGTTCTCGCTGCCTTTTGCAGTCACAGGTTCCTTTGTGGGCTTATTAATCGCTGGGGAAACCATTTCCGTCTCAGTTATGATGGGCCTCTTGATGTTAATCGGGATCGTCGTCACAAATGCTATTGTGCTCGTAGACCGGATTATTCATATGGAACGTGATGGTTTAGGAATGCGTGAAGCAGTATTAGAGGCGGGTGCAACAAGGCTGCGTCCAATCTTGATGACGGCCATCGCCACAATCGGAGCATTAATTCCATTAGCACTTGGAGAAGGCGGAGGCGGTTTAATCTCCAAAGGGCTTGCGATTACGGTCATTGGCGGCTTAACAAGTTCAACATTATTAACGTTAATTATCGTACCGATTGTCTACGAAATTTTATCTAAGATGTTTAAGAAAAACCGTAGAGAAATAGAGGAAAACTAAGCTTTAAGGGGTCAGAGCCCCCGCTGCATCGGCTTTTATTGCAGCGGGAGTCTAACCCCTTTTTACTTTATAATGGTGAAGGCCGGTCTGCTTCTTCAAAATCAAATGAAGCTACATTGGCACGGAAGAATTTCGTTTGGAATAGCAAATAGATAAACCCGACGGCAACCCAGACAATACCGCCTATAAGGGCGTCAAATTGTAGATTGTACCATAGGATTCCTGTTAAGCCTGCACCAATAATAGGCATAACCAGGAAGGAGAAAATATCTTTCCCAGTTTTATACCTTTTTTGCTTAAAGACAAAATGGGCAATAACGGATAGATTAACAAATGTAAATGCAATTAAGGCCCCAAAGTTAATAAAGGAAGAAATTAACTCGAGGCTTGGGGAGATGGCGAGCAGTGACACAAAACCGACAAGGATGACATTGAACATTGGTGTCCGGAATTTCGGATGGACATAACCAAATGCCTTCTTAGGAAGGACACCGTTTCGTCCCATTACATACAACATTCGAGAAACACTTGCGTGGGAGGCAAGTCCTGATGCGACAGTAGCAGCAAATGCCCCTGAAAGGAAAACCAGTTTAAAGATGGCCCCGCCGACATATAAGCCAATTTCAGGCAGCGTATCATCTGTTACTTTGAAATGAGAGACATCCGGGAATAAGGATTGTGCGAAATAAGCACAGACAAAAAAGATGGCTCCGCCAATCAGAACTGTATACATGATGGCCTTTGGCATCAGTTTAATATCCTTGGCCTCTTCTGCATACATCGTTACCGCATCAAAGCCGATAAAGGAGAAGCAAACGACGGTTGCTCCCGTTAAGATAGCGCCTATATGGATGTTTTCA
>CAYNUT010000013.1:34999-49234 GCA_964400595.1 uncultured Neobacillus sp.
GCGGTTCAATGGTTAAAATCGTCCCCTGCCCCATCCCTTTGGAAAGCTGCATAAAGGCAAGAACGACAAAGGCCACGATTATGACCACTTCAAAAATAACAAGCAGTGAATTCAAATTGGATGTTTTGCTCATACTCCATGCATTAATTGCGGTAACGGCGGCAACATATATCACTACCCAAATCCAAGCCGGTACATCCGGGAAAACGGATCCCATATAGATTCGGATAATTAATGCATTCACCATTGGAAGAAGGATATAATCCAGAAGGGCTGCCCAGCCAACCAGGAAGCCAAGATGAGGATTCATCGTCTCTCTAGTATACGTATAGGCAGAACCGGCACTTGGAAATACCTGTACCATTTTTCCATAACTAATTGCTGTAAACATCATAACAGCTAAGGCAGTGAGGTATGCCAGAGGTACCACACCATTCGTTTCTTCAGACACGATCCCAAAAGTATCAAATACAATGGTAGGTGTCATATAACCTAATCCAAGTCCAACAATTGCCCATAATCCCAGTGAACGCTTAAGAGTTACATTCTCCAATATTACCAACTCTCCTTTTTATATAAAAATTTTAAAAAAATGTAAGCCGTTTCATTCTTGTGTAAATCAATTGCGAAGAATCGAGTTTTCTAAACCTCTCCTATACCTCCTTATCATCTATAGATTACTAATTATTCCAAATAGTTGCAATTTTCATGCCATAATATTTTTTTATCTGAACTTTTTCTATTTGATTAGTTTTTTACCTTTCTTAATAGGTTCTTATTGAAAAGTAACACAGTTAATATTTATGCAATTTTGCATGAGTTAACCAGAAATGCATAGAAACATTGCTATGTCCCTGGTGATCCATGAAAAACACCAAGATCTGATGGTATGCCACAACAACCATACCGTATCATATTGAAAATATTTGCCATAAAAATTAGACTTTTAAACTATTTTTTTAGTAAAATAATATAATATTACATTTTTTTCACCAAATTATGACATTGTTTTCTTTAATGACATGGTATTGTAATATAAACTACATAATTGGGGAGATAGAGATGAAAAAAATATCGGTTGTTGTGGTTCTTTTATTCAGTTTCTTATTCTTTTCCAGCCAGGCTGATGCAGCAGGCAGTTCACAGTTACTGATCATCAACAAGCAGACTAATACCTTGGCATACTATAATGCTGGTAAACTAGTCAAAACCTTTAAAGTTGCAACAGGCAGATCCCGGGACCTTACCCCGGAAGGCAAATTTAAGATTGTGACGAAGATTGTTAATCGGCCTTATTATAAAAAAGGAATTCCCGGGGGAGATCCTCGGAACCCGCTCGGCAACCGCTGGATGGGGTTAGATGCACAGGGAACATATGGAGATACATATGCCATACATGGAAATAACGATGAAAGTTCAATAGGCAAATATGTAAGTTCTGGATGTATAAGGATGCACAATGAGGAAGTCCGCTGGCTTTTTGACCAAATCCAATTGTACACACCCGTAGTGATTACTTATTCAAGCAGCAGCTTTGATGCAATCGCTAAAGCGAATGGTTATACCGTTACCACCAATGGCTGGGCTAAAATCAATGGTGACTGGTATTTCTATACAAATGGGACAGTTAAAACCGGCTGGCAGTCTATCAACGGCACATGGTATTACTTTAGTGCCTCCGGCGTGATGAAGACCGGCTGGTTAAAAGATGGCGCAAATTGGTATTATCTGCAGCCGGGAGGCTCTATGCAAAAGGGCTGGGCAAAGATTGGCGGCACATGGTATTACTTCAATAAATCAGGGATCATGCAGCAAGGGTGGCTTAAAGACGGCGGCGGCTGGTATTACTTCGATGGCTCCGGTGCAATGCAAACCGGCTGGCTTAAATGGGGCGGCAGCTGGTTTTACTTGAATTCCAGCGGTGTCACGCAAACCGGCTGGGAATCCGTGAAGGGTACTTGGTATTACTTTAATGGCTCCGGCGTGATGAAGACCGGCTGGTTATCTGACGGAGGTAATAAATATTACCTCAATACTTCAGGCGCAATGTCAACAGGATGGGAACAAATTAGCAATAAGTGGTATTTCTTTGGTGAATCCGGGAAAATGGCTGTTAACACCTTTATTGATGGTTATAAGTTAGGTGAAGATGGAGCTTGGGTCATTGAATATGTTGCTTTAGGAGATTCATTAGCAGCAGGGATGACACCGCTCGGAGTAGACCGCCCTTTGGAAAATGGGAAAGACCCGGATCCGGGTTATCCTAATTTTATTGCTGATAGCTTTAAGAGTGAGTTTAACTTGTTTGATTTTGATAACTTTGGTGTTTCAGGATATACAACTGAAAACGTAATTGCTGATTTTAACAGAGTAGATGTTCAAAAAGAAATTAAGGAAGCAACACATCTTACCATTGATATTGGGGCAAATGACCTGCTTCCAGTAATTCACACCAATCCTGCTCAAGCACCGGAGGCAATTGCGAAAGCAGCTGCAAACTTAAACACGATCCTTGGCACGATTGATCAGATGAATCCAAATGTGAAGGTTTATGTGATGGGCTATTACAACCCATTCCCATACATGCCGCAGGAACAGCAAGCTCAGTTACTGCCGTTATTAATAGAATTTAACAAGCAAATTCAAGCGCAGGCTGTGCTGCATGGTGATGCATTTGTCTCAACTGATACATTGATTGCTGGAAAATATGAAGAATACCTCCCTAACCCGCAAAATATCCACTTAAGCCTGACAGGCTATCAAGCAGTGGCCGGGGAGTTTTGGAAGGTCATGAAATAGGCCCTGGCTGGCAAGACCTGAAATTTTATCGAAAGATTAATAGAACTTGGAAGGCACCTTTCACACAAGGTGCCTTTATTTTTTGCCTTCCGGCTGGAATTTGAAGCAAAGGAAGATGAGCTTCATGCAGAGGACCTGCTTGGCGGGTTTGTGGCGAGTAAGAATAAATAAACCAAACCCCGTCTTATCAAAGGCGGGGTTCGGTTGTGATTATTTTCTAATGTAGAAAGCAGGTGTTTCTTTTATTACCTTTTTACCATCAAGCATGATTGTAATGATGCCTTTGTATTGACCTTCCTCCATTGTTTTGGTTCCCAGGTTAAAGATGTATTGTCCATCTGAAGAGCGGAACAAGTTGCCTTCAGATGCTGCCGATGTTGAAATGGCATCAAATGGAGCACTGCTCACAGAGTTCGTTACCTTGATCAGTTGCAGCGTGGCAATGGCGTCCTTTACAATTTCTTTCCCGTCAATGATATCGAACTTCACTGGAATCGTACTATTCTTTTTAAATGTGCTTGTACTATCAGGATCAATTGGCTGCTTAACGCCGCTGAAGTTGTAAACATGGTACTTATATTTGAATGTACTCATATTTCCGGCTTGGTCTACAGCAGTGATCGTTATGGTTTGGATGCCAGCTTTTGATGTATCAAGCTTCTGGGCAAACTGTAAAGCCGGATTCGCATCCAGTTTATCCGATACTAATGGAATGACATCGACATCCTGCCCAACGATGAAACGCTGGCCGTCTTTTAATCCCTGCAGCCCGATGATGACAGGAGCGGTGTTATCAACTGTGTAGGCAATGGAAGCAGAGGCAGTGTTGCCGGCAGCATCCCTTGCCGTAACGGTTAATTTATGAACGCCTTCACCAGTCTGTAATGGGTCTGCCTGTACATTCATTAAATGGTTTTCAGTGACTGCATAGTAGGTTTTAGGTCCTGCTAACGCATCGGTTAGCGATTGCGTTGTATAGTGCTTGCCGTTTGTTAAATAGAAGCTGATTGCCGGTTTTGTGTCATCGATTGTGTAAGTAACGGATACAGTACTGCTATTGCCTGCTTTATCAGTTGCTGTCACCTTTAACGTATAGGTTCCGTCTTGACCAGTTTTCAGCGGATCAGCTGTAATGGCAACATCTTTATTATTATCTGAAACACTATAGTACTGGCCAATTTCATTTAAAGTTTGTGAAGAATATATTTCGTTATCCTTCAATTTCAATGTAATAGTTGGATTGCTGTTATCAACAGTATATGAAATTGTTTTGGTTGCAGAATTTCCAGCCTTATCCACAGCTGTGACAGTATATTCGTAGGTTCCTTCTTCGTATTTCAAGTCGCTTGCACTGTCAGAAACCGGATTTTTTTCATCAACCGTATAAATGTTACCTAATTCTTTAAGATAGGAAGCATTGTAGAAACCGCCATCTTTCAGTTTTGCTTCATCGATGTTTATGATTGGTGCCGTATTGTCTAAATGGTATTCGACAGATTTAGTTACAGCATTTCCGGCTCTGTCCACTGCGGTAACTTCTGCCGTATGGGTACCATCTGATGTTGCAAGCGGAGTATGCAGTACCTCGATCGGATTCTTGTCAGTTGCTGTCCAGTATTGTCCAAGTTTTTCTAAGGCAGCAAGGTTATAATACTTTCCACCCTCTAACGTAAGCGATACTTCTGGATAGGTATCATCAATGGTATAGCTTGCCTTGGAGCTATTGCTGTTTCCTGCCTTATCAGCTGCACTAACTGACAGCTCATGTACCTCTTCTGTAAAACCGAGACCTTTCAAATCGACTGTGCTTTCGTCAAGATAATCTTCTTTAATGACATAATAAGGAGCAAACGTTTTAAATTTCTCGGAAGTATAGTATCCCTTATCGTCAAAATTAAATGTGATGACCGGCTTTGTGTTATCAACAGTGTATTCAATTGTTTTCTCGACTTTATTCCCTGCTTTGTCCATTGCGGAAATATTTAATGTGTGTTTTCCTTCTGTAAAAATTAAACCGTTATCTTTGATGCTTCCAGGATCAAGGTTGGGATCCTGAACCGCAAAATACTGTCCTAACCTATTAAGTGTTTCGGCGTTATAGTACCCGCCATCCGTTAAAACGGAAGTGATGACAGGTTTGGTGTTGTCCACTGTGTAGGTGACAGAAGCAGTTCCAGCGTTGCCGGCAGCATCCACAGCTACAATCGTGACTGTATGCTCTGATTCATCCTTTATGTTATAGCCAATGATTTTAACATCTTTTGGATAGGTTTCAATGATTTTATACAATGGTTTCTCATCTGGTAAATCCGCTGATTGATAATATCCGCCTGCTAATGGTTTTTCTATCAAAACGATTGGGGCCGTATTATCAACCGTGTACTTAATCGATTTGGTTACGCTGTTTCCTGCTTTATCTGTCGCAGTAACGGATAACTCATATGTTCCTTCTGACATTACGTACGGATCGGCAGTAACTTTTAAACCATCGCTGTTATCGGCGGCAATATAGTACGTTCCAGGGAGTTTTTCAGTTTGATAGAAACCATCAGGTGTTAAATTAAATGTAATTGTTGGGTCAGTATTATCAACGGTATACTCAATTGTCTTTCTGGTTGTATTGCCTGCTTTGTCAGTCGCTGTAACAGTGAACCTGTGGGTTCCCTCTTCAAAAATTAAGTCGCTGGCGCTGTCGATTTTCGGATTTTTGTCAATAACTTGGTAAAGTTCACCCGATAATGCCTTTAGATAATCTGCATTATAAAACCCGCCGTCTGCCAGTTTTGTTTCATCAATAACAATATCTGGCGGAGTGTTGTCGACAAAATATTGGATCGACTTAGATGCTGTGTTGCCCGCCTTATCGGTTGCTGTTACGGTCGCTGTGTAGGTGCCATCTTCTGTACCAAGTGGAGAAGCGGCTAAATCCGCCGGGTTTGTCTCGATAATAGAGTAATACTTACCAAGTTCGGCTAAGGAAGCCAAATTGTAATACTTCCCTGCTTTTATAGAAAGGCTGATCTCCGGTTTTGTATCGTCGATTGTATAACCTGCCGTTGCACTGTTGAAGTTTTTCGCTAAGTCCGAGGCACTGACAGTTAATTCGTGTCTTTCCTCAGTAAATTTAATTTCGCTGGCATGAACTGTGTTTTTATCAAGGTTTTTATCTATGACTTGGTAATACGGGTCATATTTTTTAAAGTTTTCAGAAGTGTAGTAACCCTCATTTGTAAATAAGAAGTTGATCTCCGGTACCTGGGTGTCTACAATGTAGTGAATGGTAAGCTCAGCTTTATTGCCAGCTTTGTCCACAGCAGTAATTAAAGCAGTATGGTCACCTTCAGTTTTGTCTAACTCATCAGCCTGGAAGCTTGCCACACCTGAATTGGTGTCATTAATTTCATAATAAGTTCCCAGGGCCTCAAGAGCCTCTGCATTATAATACCCGCCGTCAATTAATTTGGATGTAATCGCAGGAGCCGTATTATCAACGGTATAGTTGACAGATGATGACCCTGTGTTACCAGCAGCGTCTGTTGCAATAATAGTTACTGTGCTGGCGGTCTCGTCTGTTCTGTTATATCCAATAATCTCGGCATCGTATGGATTTTTTTCATCCACAGTAAACGTTGGCTTCTCCGGTAATGCGGAGGTCTGATAATACCCGCCATTTTCCGGAAGGTTTATCGCTACAATGGGAGCAGTGTTATCAACGGTGTACCTGATCGACTTTGTGGTGCTGTTCCCGGCAGCATCCCATGCCGTAACTGTTAGCTCATGGGTACCTTCCGATTTATCATAGTCATCCGCCTCAACTTTGACTACTGTATTATTATCTGCAGTGGTGTAATATTCAACAGGAAGATCCGCTGATTTATAATACTCCTTATCAATCGAAAAATTGATGGTTGGCGAAGTGTTATCAACAGTATATGACAACGATTTTGATGATGAATTGCCGGCTTTATCTGTTGCCGTAATGGTAAAGGTGTACTCGCCATTTTCTTTTGCAAATGGACTTACATTAATCCGGTCAATATTCTCATCAGCTACACTGAAATAATCTTTAAGGTTTTCAAGATAGCCTGCTTGATAATACCCGCCATTTGCAAGTTTAGAAGAATCAATTGTGATGACAGGGTCTATAGTGTCTACATGGTATTTAACGCTTTTAGTCGTTATGTTTCCAGCTTTATCAGCAGCAACCACAGAAGCTGTGTAGTGTCCGTCATCCCTTCCAAAACCATATGGTTCGACACTGAACATATTTTTATCTATTGCTGTAAAGAATTCATGAACGCTGTCGATTTCACTTTGATTATAGTATTTGCCCTCAACAAGGTTAAGTGTCACTTCAGGGAAGGTGTTGTCGATGGTATAGTGGGCCGTGGCACTGATAGAGTTTTTCGCTAAATCAGAAGCACTGATAGCCAAGTAATTTTCCTTCTCTGCAAAGCTTACTTCATTTGCTTCAATACTGCTTTCATCAAGGTTCTCATCCTCAACCAGATAGTAAGGATCAAATTTTTTAAAGTTTTCAGTTGTGTAAAATCCGCCGTCATTGAAATTAAATGTAATGGTTGGAGCTTGGTTATCGACTTTGTATTCAATCGTTTTGATAGCAGTATTCCCTGCTTTGTCTGTTGCTGAAATGGTGACAGAATGTTTGCCCTCTGTCAGCAGGAGCTCATCAGCGGCAATATCCTTTTGGTCGATATTGGCATCTTCCACTTTGAAATATTGACCCATTTTCTCGAGTGCGGAAGTGCTATAGACCCCGCCATCAACAATTTTGGTGGTAATATCGGGAGCTATATTGTCGACGATATACGTAACAGATGCAATGCCTTCATTGCCCGCAGCATCCGTTGCTTTGACAGTAACAGTATGCTCAGCGTCATTGTCTTTGTTATACCCTTCAATTTTGGCCGTATAGGAATGTGTTTCAATGACTGTAAATGCAGGTTTATCGGGCAAAGCTGATGATTTATAAACCCCGCCATTTGCCGGCAGGGAAATGGCTACTTCCGGTGCTGTGTTATCAACTGTGTACTTAATGGTTGCGGTGGTCTTATTTCCGGCAGCGTCCATGGCAGTTACTGTTAATTCATGATATCCCTCTGATTTGTCATAAGCAGATTCCACCACACTCACTACTTTGCTGTTATCAGCGGCAGTGTAATAGTTTTCTGGCAGGTTTTTAGAATTATAGAATCCATTTTGTGTTAAATGAAAGGAAACCGTTGGCGCTGAATCATCAACCGTGTAGGAAATGGTCTTGGCTGTTGAATTTCCTGCTTTATCTGTAGCTTTGATGGTTAATATGTGATTTCCAGGCGTTAAATCAAATGGTTCCACATCAACTTTATCCCTGTTAGCATCCTCCACCGTATAAAAATCAGTAAGACCTGCCAGATAACTTGATTGATAGAATCCGTTATTGGCGATTTTATCTGGGTCAATCGTGATTACGGGGGCGGTCGTGTCGATGTAGTATTCGACTGTCCTTGCTGTAAAATTACCAGCCTTATCTGTTACTGCAACGGCAGCCTTATAGTGGCCGTCTTCTGATCCGAATCCGGTCGGTTCAACTTTTAATATGTTAGGTTCCTCTACGGTATAAAAAGATCCAAGTTTACTTAGAGAGTCGGCATTATAATATTTGCCATCTTCTAAGTTGATTTTAATCTTTGGTGCGGTGTCATCGATGTTGTATTTTGCCTGGGCACTGTTGGAGTTTCCGGCCTTATCAGCAGCGCTGACAGTGACGGATTGCTCCCCTTCCGAAAGGATTGGGGTCGATGCAGATATGGTCGAATTATCTAAATTGTCGTCCTCGACTTTATAGTATGGCGTAAAGTTATCACGGAATTTCTGTGATGTATAAAATCCGCCATCTTCAAACTTGAAGGTAATAGCCGGTGCTTGATTATCAATGACGTAGTTGATTGTTTTTTCGGCATAGTTCCCAGCTTTATCCTGGGCCGTAATCTTTACGGTATGTGAGCCTGCTGTCAAGTCAAGATCAGGGGCAAATGAGGTGGCTAAATTCAGTTCCTCAATTTGATAGTAACTGCTTATTTTATCCTTTAAGTAGTCTGCGTTATATACCCCGCCATCAACCAGCTGGGAGGTAATCACCGGTTTGGTGTTATCTACGAAATAAGTGGCGGATGCTTGTCCAACATTCCCATAATAATCTGTGGCGGTAACCGTTACAGTTTGTTTCCCTTCTGTTTTACTCCACCCTGATATGCTGGTTGAATAGGTGCTTTGCTCTTTAACAGAAAATACTGGATTGGCAGGTAAATGACTAGATTGATAGTATTTGCCTTCTATTGGGTCGGTAATGCTGACAACTGGCCTAACATTTTCGGGTAATACTTCAACTTTGATCGTGTCATTTATTGCATTTACAAGTGAATTCCCTGTTTTTGGATTATCATCCCTTATTTTTACTTGAATCGGAAGCGTGTAAATTCCAGGTGCAACATTTGCTCCAACAAATATTTGAGCGTTATCAACTACAGTGGATAATGTTTCTCCTGAATATGGGACTGCTGCGGGTGAATCAGAAGATTTTTGCGGATCTCCTAAATAATACTTGGTATCGATATTTATTGTTCCAGAGGTATTGTTTTTATTTCCTCCAGTATAGGATAAATTGATTTTAAAATTGACCTTATCCCCCGGATAAACTTTAATTGTCTTATTTGGCGCAGCTTCAAATTCTGGAGATACAGCAACTAATTCAACCGCTGCAATCGCAGAAATGGCGGGAATTAGCCCAGAAATTAATAAAACCAACAGTATGACAAGTGTTTTCTGCAGTTTTTTAAGCATTCCTTCTTCCTCCTAGAATAATAATAAAAACTAAGAGGGCCGGTTACACTACTAGCTCCATATAACCAAAGTGTCCATGTAATGGTCATACTTCAACGCTTCCCTTTTAAAGTCTAAGGATTTTAATCAACCCCAATCCCAGTAAAATTTAATTATGAAAATTAAATTATTGCAAAATATGGAAAATACGTATACACTTTCATGTTATATCTGCCTGGATTATTAAGAAAGAGTTTTTGTTCGACAAAAAAAACACTTACGATAATATATCGAACAGCTGGGTCCGTAGATTACCTGGCTTCTATTTTCAAAGAAAAAGCAAGCCATGTTGAAGGTTCATGACCTGCTTGCTGTAATTAATGCTTGTGATTCGGTAAATTCTTGCCAGGGTGATCATCGCCTTGCTTTTCTCTATTCTTACGGTCTTTTTCCTGTTTCTCATGCAATTTTTCAACAAACTCATGTGTGCTGTCCTGATTCATGTCGAATTACCTCCTTTTTTGTGAACAATGGTTAATATAACCAATATGCAGGGAAACCATTCATTGGGTGAATTTTCAATATTCTCATTGGGTCGCAAAATGACCCGAAGGCATTTTAAAGCTTAAAAATCATATTATGAAAGAAAGACTTGCGGGTAACGATGGTTAGCATTATAGTCGTAGTGGAAACTGTAAAGCTAGTAATAGGTGGTGGGGCCGTGGGACTTCCTAAAGATCTTGTCCTTGAAAACGGTACGTTGAATGAAAAGGCCATATTGAAAAAAGAGCTCCTTTATCAGGGGATGAATGGCCGGTATGTCGAGCGTTTTTATTTATCTCCTGAAAAAAGCTATATATTTAAACCATTAACCAATAATGAGCAATTGGGCAGGGAAGCTTGGGTTCATGAGCAGATTCTTCCCATGTTTCCGGCGATTTTCCCAAAAATCATTGCCTATTCTGAGAGCAGGAATCCCGATGAAAGCTGGATGATTCTTGAGGACCTCGGACCGCTGGCCCATGAATTTAATCTGGACAATGTGCTGGGGGTGGTGAAGCAGGCCGCGTGGTGGCATTCCCTTCCGCTTGAAAGATTGGAAAATCTCCCGCCTGCGGGGTTAAAGCCGCGGATAGAGGAGATTACAGAGGAGATTTTTCAAAGGAAGGAAGAGGTTTTAGCGTTATTGCCGTATGTCAAAACGATTCTCCCTCTCCTTGAAAGAAAGGAGTTTTCGGGAAAGCTGGTTTTGTCGCATGGAGATTTGCATATCGGGAATTTTGCGGTTGTCGATGGAAAAATTGTCGTCCTTGACTGGGAGCATACCCATTTAAATCTGCCTTACTGGGATTTGTATCATGTTCTCGATTTGTCGCATCCGCTTTTCCCGAAGAAAGTATCCAGCGGGTTAAGGGAACAGGTTCTAAGGTATTACCTTGAACAGGTGGATGTGGTGCCGGAGGTTTTTCTTGAGGAATATTATTTGTTTTCGGCTGTTTTTTCGATTTGGATGATTTTGCTGATTCATAAGGATTTGAAGGCGGACGATAGGAAATGGCCTCGGGCGCAGCTGGAGAGGCAGTTAGATGAGACGGTTTCAAGTCTGCATCAGTGTGCCGAGTGGCTATATAATAGAAAAAGCTAACCAGGGATTGAACTGCCCCCAATAAAGTAAACAGATTTTTACCATTTCATCTGTCTGCTTTATTGGGAGCATATCACTGTGTGATCCGGGTTAGCTATTTTTATTATGCTCTTTTTTCAAAAAGCTTGATGATTTCAATGACCGTGTGGGTTGCTTTGATCATATTGTCGACGGAAATAAATTCATATTTGCCGTGGAAGTTTTCGCCGCCGGTAAAAATATTCGGCGTCGGCAGACCCATATAGGAAAGCTGCGAGCCGTCAGTGCCGCCGCGAATTGGTTTGACGATGGGCTTAATGTCCAGGCTAGTCATCGCCTCATGGGCAATGTCGACAATCTCCTTCACCGGTTCAATTTTTTCACCCATGTTGTAATACTGGTCTTTGAGCTCTAGCTGGATATTATCCTGGCCATATTTGCCTTTTAGCTCATTGATGATGTTTTCGAGCGTTGTTTTTCTCTCGCTGAATTTTTCCCGGTTATGATCCCGGATAATGTAGTTCAGCTTTGTTTGCTCAACATCGCCGTTGAAGGATAGCAGGTGGTAGAAGCCCTCGTATCCTTCAGTATGCTCCGGTGCCTCCTGCGCCGGAAGCTTGCTATGTAATTCCATCGCAATTTTCATGGAATTGACCATTTTGTCTTTTGCGGAACCTGGGTGAATATTGGTTCCGTTAATGGTGATTTTCGCTCCGGCTGCATTAAAGCTTTCGTATTCCAGCTCCCCTAGCGGACCTCCGTCAACGGTATAAGCATATTTGGCGTTGAAGGCCGCAACGTCAAACTTATGCGGACCCCGGCCAATCTCTTCATCAGGTGTGAACGCAACGCGGACCGTACCGTGCTTAATTTCCGGATGCTGAATCAGATAAGCCATTGCAGTCATGATTTCCGTAATACCTGCTTTGTTATCGGCGCCAAGGAGCGTCGTGCCGTCCGTTGTGATAAGCGTGTGACCTTTATATTCCGGCAGGCTCGGAAAGTCCTTCGTCGTCATGATTACGTTGAGTGCTTGATTAAGTGTTATGTCTCTGCCATCATAGTTTTCTACGATTTGCGGCTTGACGTTCTTGCCGGTGAAATCAGTAGCGGTATCGACATGGGCTAGAAAGCCGATGGTCGGCACGTTTTTGTCAGTGTTGGCCGGCAGTGTTGCAAATAGGTAGCCGTTCTCGTCGAGTGTGATTTCCTGCATGCCGATTTTGCTTAATTCATCCTGGAGCATGTGAAGCAGGTTCCACTGCCCCTCTGTTGACGGGCACGTTTCGCTGTTTTCATTCGACTGCGTGTCCACTTTTACATAGGAAGTAAATCTCTCAATTAATTCATTTTTCACGTTAAGCTGCACTCCCTTTATATGTTTTGTACATGCTTATCATATCACTTTCAGGGAGAGGCTACACGTTTTTAGAAAAAGAGGAGGGTTGCGGATTTCTAATTTGCGGATAGCGATTTCTCACTTAAATAGATTATAGTCCATATTTCGATCCAGCTGGACAACGGGGCTTTCAAAGCCATCCCTGTGACCGTCCTCGCGGATGCGGATAAGCTGTGGCGGATTTTCGTGGAACTCAAGGATTCCGGCAATATTTTTAACTTCTAACATAAAGCCAAACCATGGGGTCATTGCAAAGGAGTCAATTTGAAACAGGTCATAAGATGTGGGAGACAAGTCGTGGAAAATGTGGTGGGCGAAGGGGAAGGTATTTTTCCTGAAAATATCTGCTACCCTTTCCTCTCCTGCAATACCTGCCTCTGCTGAAACTTGCTTACCCGCTAATACAGGCAGAATCGGGTGGCCAGCTCGCAGCCGGTTCAGAGCAGCCATTAATCCTTCTAATTTTAATGAATGATCCCTGTTTTTAAGATTAATAATTGTGCACCTCCAAGAAATAATGCTAACACCTGCATCTTAGCATAACTCGACAAAATCAACTGTAAATTTCATTTTTTTGTAAAAAAATATATAAATCGGCTCCCATTGACCGATGGAGTCAATGGGAGTACAATGTGGTTGACTGAAGTGGTCAATCATAATAAAAAAGGAGGGCTGCCACAGTGTTTTCGAAATTTCTCAACTTAGATAAAGAAAAACAAGACCGAATTATTAATGCAGCGATAAAGGAATTTGCCCGGAAAGGATATGATAAGGCGTCAACCAATGAAATCGTGAAGGAAGCAGATATTTCAAAAGGGCTGCTGTTCCATTATTTCGGTAATAAGAAGCAGATGTTTTTCTTTTTGTTTGATTACTGCTATGAACGCATTGCTGAAGAATTTTATGAAAAAATGGATTTTAATGAGAAGGACTTTTTTGCAAGGATACGGCTGGCAGTCATGATTAAAATGGAGCTCCTTGTAAATTATCCCGACATCTTTAAATTTATGGAGCATGCTTATCTTGATGACTCCACTGAAATAAAAGAAAAGTTAGAGAAGAAGATAAAGGAACTCAATACGATTAATATCGGAAAAATATATGAGGGTATCGACTTAACGAAGTTCAGAAATGATGTCGATCACCAAAAAATCTTAAAGATTATCACCTGGACCTTTGAAAAATTAAGTGACGAGGAGCTTTTAAAAGCAAAGCTATCTCCTGAACACGAAATTAATTATCCAAAAATCATTGAAGAGGCAGAAGCGTATTTTGATGTTTTAACGAAAGTTTTTTATAAATGAGGGGGGCGCCACAATGAACGTGATTGAAATAAAAAACCTGACAAAAAACTACGGTAAAGCAAGAGGAATTACGGACATCAGCTTTAATGTCGAAGAAGGTGAGATTTTCGGATTTATCGGGCCAAACGGTGCCGGAAAGTCGACAACCATCCGCACGCTGCTATCACTGATCTACCCGACAAGCGGCAGTGCAACGATTTTTGGCAAGGACTGCATCCAGTTTGCGCCGGAAATTAAAAAGGAAATCGGCTACCTGCCGTCTGAAGTTTTTTACTATGACAATATGA
>CAYNUT010000014.1:0-17684 GCA_964400595.1 uncultured Neobacillus sp.
GATATGTTAAAAAAGCTTGAACTATCATTTGAAGAGTTTACCCAATTAAAAGATTACTGTAATGACAAACAAATTGAATTTTTATCGACACCTTTTGATTATGAAAGTGTCGATTTTTTAGTAGAGAGACTGGGGATAAGAACCGTAAAGATTCCATCCGGCGAATTGACAAATGCACCATTTATTCATTTTATTGCAACAAAGCGAAAATCAATTATTTTATCAACCGGGATGGCGACTATGGAGGATATTCATGAAGCATTATCCTTTATCGCTTTCGGCCTGGCACATCCAAATGAAACTGTTGACACTGAATCTGTGCGTGCATTTTATCGTACTGAAGAAGCAAAAAAATGGTTACACGATTATGTGACAGTCTTACACTGTACCACTGAGTACCCGACACCATTTCAAAGTATTAACTTAAGTGCAATAAAAAAGTTACAGGCAGAATTGCAAATTAATATTGGTCTATCAGATCATTCAGAAGGTATATACATACCAGTGGCGGCTGTTGCTTGCGGGGCAAGTATAATTGAAAAGCATTTTACAATTAGCAGGCTTTTGCCAGGACCAGATCATCTTGCGTCGCTTGAACCGGCTGAATTAACTGAAATGGTAAAAGCAATTCGAATTGTAGAACAATCGATGGGAAATGGTGAGAAAAAGCCTACACTGAATGAACGGAAGAATCAAATTGCTGCACGAAAAAGTATTGTTGCAAGGAAATTGATTAACCCAGGAGAAGCCTTTTCAAAAGAGAATCTTACAATCAAGCGTCCGGGAAGCGGGTTACCACCTTCAGTTTACTGGTCATTACTTGGAAAAAAGGCATCGAAGACCTATATAGAGGATGATTTAATTGACGAATAAGCCAATTATTATGATAGGGAATGGCGGTCATGCAGCAGTTCTGACTGAAATCTTACTTCAACAAAATCGTAAGATCATGGGTTTTACAGCACCAGATGGAGGGAATAATCGTTTTGGATTGCCTTATCTCGGTCCTGATGAATTCATTTATACAATAAAGGCGAATGATATTGATCTTGTTCTTGGGATTGGTACAGTAGATAATTCTTCAAAAAGATCAGAAATGTTTACTTTATTTAAACAAAGAGGTTACACTTTTGCCAGCGTCTTCCATGAAAGTGCAATTATTTCTCCCCATGCCAAATTAGGCGAGGGTCTTCAGATATTGGAAAATGTTGTGATTCAACCTTTTGCAGATATTGCCGATAATACAATTATCAATACATCCTCTATAATCTCACATGATTGCAGAATCGGCTCTCATTGTCATATAGCACCAGGTGCCGTCTTATCCGGAAATGTTAAGATTGGCAATATGACACATATTGGTACTGGTTCGACAATTATTCAAAATGTAAGGATTGGGAAAAATGTATTAATTGGTGCTGGATCACTTGTGCTTAAATCCATTAGTGATAACTCTAAAGCATTTGGTTCGCCCGCAAAGGAAGTGTAGAGATGAAAAAATGGAGAGAAATCGTCATTTCACCAGATAAAACCATTATTGAAACAATGAAAATAATTGACAAATCTTCATTACAGTTTGCTGTTGTTGTTGATGAAAATTATAGATTGCTAGGAACTGTAACGGATGGAGATATCCGTCGAGGAATACTTCGAGGTTTACGGCTTGAAACTTCGATTACTGAAGTAATGAATGTAAATCCGGTATATGAAAAATCCGGCAAAAAACCATTTTATTATAAAGAATTAATGCGAAAGCGCAAGCTAAAGCAACTGCCAATCATCAATAATTCTAATCAAATACAGAACATCCTATTTACTGAAGAACTTGCACTGGCTGTTCAAAAGAATAATACTGTCGTTTTAATGGCTGGAGGGCTCGGAACTCGTCTTCGCCCGCTGACAAATGATATTCCAAAACCGATGCTTAAAGTCGGTGATAAACCCATTTTGGAATCTATTATTGAAAGTTTTCACAGCTTCGGTTTTTCCCATTTTATTTTATCTGTTAATTATAAAAAAGATGTGATTAAAGAATACTTTCAAGATGGATCTCACCTTGGTATTCAAATTGATTACATCGAAGAGGGAAAAAGACTAGGTACTGCAGGCGCACTTTCGTTATTACCTGAAAAGTTAAAACATCCTTTTTTCGTTATGAACGGTGATTTACTAACGAAAATTAATTATGAGCAGCTGCTTGACTTTCATCTTGAAACAAATTCCTTAGCGACAATGTGTGTACGGGAGTATGAATATCAAATTCCATATGGAGTAATTGAAACAAATCATCATCAATTGATGTCGATTGAAGAAAAGCCGGTTCACAAAAGTTTTGTCAATGCGGGTATTTATGTCCTCAGCCCTGAAGTTTTGCAGTATGTTCCTCAAGATGAGTTTTTTGATATGCCTGATCTTTTTAAAAGAATGATAGAGAATGGCAACGGAGTATCAGCCTTCCCATTGAGAGAATATTGGCTTGATATTGGCCGAATAGATGACTATGAAAAGGCGAATGGTGATTTTAGTGGTGGATTCTTATGATTGAGCAAAAATCGATTCTTGCAGTAATTCCTGCAAGAGGGGGTTCAAAAGGTGTTCCTAGGAAAAATATCAAAGAAATTGCAGGTAAACCATTAGTTGCCTGGACGATTACTGAAGCAAAGAAATCGAAATATATAGATAAATTGATTTTAAGTTCTGAAGATATTGAAATTATTGAGGTTGCAAAGAAATATGGCTGTGAAGTTCCTTTTGTTCGCCCTAAAGAGCTGGCAACTGATCATACTTCAGGAATTGAACCGGTCCTCCACGCTTTAAATGAACTCGAAGGGTTTGACATTGTCATCCTCTTGCAGCCAACATCGCCGTTACGTACTGTAACAGATATTGATAATTGCATTGAAAAACTTATCGCAGAAAAAGCAAATGCCTGTATCTCGGTAGTCGAGGCAGATAAATCACCATATTGGATGTACTCTCTAAGTGAATCCGGAAAAATGTTACCTATTCTTGGAGATGATAAGCTATACACTAGAAGGCAGGACATTCCATCTGTTTACGTTCTCAATGGTGCAGTCTATGCAGCAAATGTTCAGTGGTTGAAAGCTCAAAAACGTTTTTTAACATCCGAGACCATATCCTATATTATGCCTAAGTCAAGATCCTATGACATAGATACAGAACTAGATTTTTTAGTTTGTGAAGAATTATTAAAAAAAGAGTGATGACATAAATCTGTTCTTTTACATAAATGAATATGATGAATTACACATATTCCCTATATAAAAGTAGTTTCCTTCTTAAAACGGCAATTCACAAAAATCTGCCGTTTTTTTGTTTATCTGCCTATCAAAATCCCTTTTTTCACTAAACATTTTCTACTATGGACCGATAAGATATATAAAGACTGACTAAGATAAATATTCGCAAAATTAAAACTTCTAGGAGGTACTGTATGGGAAAAGGTAAAGCATCAAAGATTAGGCTGAAAAGTGTCAAGACTAAGTTAATTGCAGGGATGACGGCGGTAGCGTTAGTGTCAACCATTTCAATAGCGGTCATTTCAAACCAGGTTACACAAAATATTTTGCAAGATGAAGTATCAAACTCCACTCTCCAGGTGACTAAACAAGCAAGTAAAGGATTGGATTACAAAATAAATGGGGTAACCAGTCAACTGCAATTGTTGGCGAATAACGTAAACTTTACCGGATTTTATCAAGATGAACTGAACTCCGAATTTGCCTTCTACCTTTTAGAAGGGACATTAAAAACGAATAATGACTATGAGAATGTATATTTCGCCTCAACTAAAAAGGATATGTTAATCGCTCCAAAACAACAGCTTCCTGAAGGATATGATCCAACAGTCCGGGATTGGTATAAAGAAGCAGTAAACGCAAACGGTAAAATGTCCTACAGTGAACCCTATCAGGATGCTATTACAAAAAAATTAGTTTTAACTATTTCACATGCAGTTTTCGATACAAATCACCAATTAGTCGGGGTAGCAGCCATTGATTTGAATTTAGCTGATTTTTCCAGGTCTATAAATGATATTAAAATTGGCAAAAAGGGCTATATGGCTATACTTGGAAAAAGCGGGAATTTTATTACCCACCCTGATGCAACTAAGGTTGGGTCGGATCAAGCGACGAAACTCAGTCTTTGGGATGATCTAAAGAAGAAAAATGAAGGATACAGCGAATACCAATCAAATGGTGTGGACAAATTTTCAGCTTTTACGACGAATGACGAGACAGGCTGGAGGTTTGTCTCTGCGCTGGATGATGCCGAGATAACCGCGAGTGCCAATAAGATTGGAAATATCGCCTGGCTTCTAACTGCTATTTTTGGAGTCCTTTCGGCTATTAGCGCCTATATCCTTAGCAAACGTATAGCCCAAAATATCCTCTTAGTTAAAAACGCACTAGAAACCGCTGCAAATGGTGATTTTTCAGCAAGGGTAGCAGTTAATGCCAAAGATGAATTTAAAGAATTAGAGCATAGCTTCAATCATACCATGGAGCAATTATCGACTTCACTTCAAAAAGTGGAAACTACTTCGAAAACAGTATTAGAAACTTCCGCTCATTTATCTGTCATGACACAAGAAACAAACTCGGCTTTGTCAGAAGTATCCCTCGCGATTGGAGAAATAGCCCAAGGGGCTGCCCTGCAGGCGAGAAATATCCATGTAAGTTCTGAGCAGATGAAAGAGCTGTCTAAGCAATTAGACGATATTTCCCACGTAACTGAAGATATGAGTACTGCATCACAGCTTTCGATGGAATTAAGCCACCAAGGGCTGGAGAAAGTGACTATACTGACTAGTAAAGCATCAGAGACAATGACTACTACGCATGAAGTGGCAGCGATTGTAAATGAAGTAGATGACCGCATGGAGGAAATTAATGCAATCATTGAAGTGATTACCAATATTACCGATCAAACGAACCTTCTATCACTTAACGCATCGATTGAATCGGCAAGGGCTGGAGAACATGGGAGAGGGTTTGCGGTCGTGGCTAATGAGGTGCGGAGCTTAGCAGACCAATCCAGGGCATCCGCAGTGGAAATTAAGCGGATTGTCGACAGCATCAAAACGGTGGTTAAGAAAGCAGTCGAGGCAATGGAACGCACCAATACGGCGGTAACTGAACAGGATGAGGCTGTATCTGAAACTAAAGCGATTTTTAACGAAATTTTAACAGCCATTCGCGAATTGGACCAAAGGGCAGGGGATGTCCAAGGTTCCGTGAAGGACAGCCAAACAAACAAGGATACGGTTAGTCAAGAAATAGAGAGCATTACTGCCGTTTCGGAACAAACTGCTGCTGCAACGGAAGAAGTCTCTGCCTCTTCAGAGGAAATATCGGCCACAATGTCATCCTTCATTCAGCATGCTAATGGCTTGAAAGAACTGTCCATGCAGTTAGAAGAAGAATTAAAGAAATTCAAATTATAATCTTAGAAAAGGGAGCTTTGGATAACCGAGCTTCCTTTTTTATTTGATGATTACTTAAACTTATTTTTAGTAATTCCGATAAAAAATAAATGTAAGTAATCAGGATATTAGTGCTGAAAAAATTTATTTGGGGGATAAAATGGACCGACACCAAAAGAACAACTCAACGTTTAAGTGGAAAAGTGTAAAAACCAAGCTGATTGCAGGGATGACCGCAGTTTCTTTAGTACCAACAATTTCAATCGCACTTATTTCTAACCAAGTAACAAAAAACATTTTGTTTGATGAGGTGGCAAACTCAAACATTCAGGTGACTAAACAAGCTAGTAAAGGCTTGGATTACAAAATGGATGGTGTAGCGAGCCAGCTGCATTTATTAGCCAATAACATCGATTTTACAGAGTTTTACCAAAACGAAAGGAATGCTACATATGCCTTCTACCTTTTAGAGGGTACATATAATACGAGCAGTGAGTATGATAGTGTATATTTCGCAACTTCCAAAAAAGATTTGATTTGTGCTCCGAAGCAAGATTTTCCTGAGGGATATGATCCAACACAACGCGATTGGTATCTAGGAGCGGTAAAAAAGAATGGCAAATTGTTTTACAGTGAACCATATCTGGATGCCGTTTCAAAAAAAATGGTTTTAACCATTTCACAAGCAGTATTCGATCAAAATAAACAATTTATCGGGGTAATCGCCCTTGATTTTAAACTGGATAGGTTTTCAAAATCAATAAACGATATTAAAGTTGGTAAAAGCGGCTATATGACCATAATTGATAGGGACGGAAAATTCATCACACATCCCGATACAAATAAGATTGGTTCCGACCAAGCCACAAAACTTACCTTATGGGATGATATGGAGAAAAATAAAGATGGGTACAGCGAATATCAATTAAATGGCGTCGAAAAGTTTTCTGCCTTCACAATGAATGAAAAAACAGGCTGGAGGTTTGTCTCTGCAATAAAAGATTCCGAGATAACTGAAAGCGCCAACAAAATTCGAAATCTCGCCTGGCTGTTAACCGCCATTTTTGGAGTTTTATCAGCAATTTGTGCCTATATCCTTGGCAGGCGGATGGCAAAAAATATCCTTGCAGTAAAAAGCGCTTTAGAAACGGCCTCGAAAGGTGACTTCACGGCCAGGGTAACAGTTAAAGCGAATGATGAATTTAAAGAATTGGAGCAAAGCTTTAATCATACAATGGAGCAATTATCCAGTTCTCTTCAAAAAGTGGATATTACATCCAAATCAGTATTAGAAACTTCCGGCTATTTATCCGTGATGACGCAAGAAACAAATGCAGCATTGTCGGAAGTATCTCACGCTATTGGAGAGATTGCTCAGGGGACTTCGCTGCAATCTCGAAATATCCATGTAAGCTCGGAACAGATCAGAGAGCTGTCGAATCAATTAGATGATATTTCGCACGTAACAGAAGATATGAACAATGCGTCACAGGTTTCAATGGAATTAAGCAACAAGGGTTTGAGTAAAGTGAATGTCCTGACAGGCAAAGCCACTGAAACAAAATCCACTACCGAGGAAGTTACATCAATCGTAAGAGAAGTAGATGGACGGATGGAGGAAATAAACGCGATTATCGAAGTGATTACCAAAATCACAGATCAAACAAACCTATTATCACTTAACGCATCGATAGAATCGGCAAGAGCAGGCGAACATGGAAAAGGGTTTGCGGTCGTGGCCAATGAAGTACGAAATCTTGCAGAACAGTCCAGGGCATCTGCGGTTGAAATCAAGAGGATCGTCGACAGCATCAAAGCGGTGGTTAAGCGGGCGGTTGAAGCAATGGAACGGACCAATCAGGCCGTAACGGAACAGGATGTGGCAGTAAATGAAACAAAAACCATTTTCACCGAAATACTAACTGCTATTCGTGAATTAGCTCAAAAAGTCGGTAATGTGCAGGGATCTGTGAAAGATAGCCAAGCTAACAAGGATAGAGTAAGTCAGGAAATGGAGAGTATTACAGCCGTTTCAGAACAGACTGCAGCAGCGACTGAAGAAGTCTCTGCTTCCGCCGAAGAGATATCGGCCACAATGTCATCATTCATCCAGCATGCCAATGGGTTGAAAGAGCTGTCATCGCAATTAGAAGAAGAATTAAAGAAATTCAAAATGTAATGAAAATGAAGGGGGGTCCGAATATAGATCCCCTTTTCTCAATGGTTAAATCATGACTAAACATTTTGTGATATGCATCCGATAAGGCTAAAGTAAACACCAATTGAAAGAGGGGTCGGAATATGTTGGAAAACGCAGTTAATTTGAACAGCCAAGTGAAGGAATATTCAGTAAAACAGATGGAAAAAACACCTCCGGTAAACGAGACCCTGGGAAAACAAGGGGATCATTTTCAAAAAGAAGCTTCAAAGGAAAAAACGGAAAAAGTTATAAACAGTATGAATGATTTCTTAAAAGCTTCAAACACACACTTGAAATTTCAATTTCATGAAAAATTGCAGGAATACTATGTTTCGATAGTTGATAATACAACAGATGAAGTAATAAAAGATATTCCATCCAAGAAATTGCTGGACATGTACGCGGAAATGACAGAGTTTCTTGGTCATTTAGTGGATAAGAGAGTATAAAGGGAGATTCAAGTAATTTTTCACGAATAAACTGTTTGAACCATTTGATTAATTTCCAAGTAATCAAAGTATCTCGCATAAATACTTTTTTTTTGATACGATGGTAAGTAGGAGAAAAGCAATATTCCGTTTAAGAAGGCGGTGATAAAATGCAGCTTCCGCAAATTAGATTACATCAAACATATGCACAAATCGGCATGCGTACTGTTCAGCCTGTACAAGAAATTCAACAAATTCCTGCTGAACTTTCCATTAAACAGTATTCTGCTAAGATGGAAATAGAACGCAAACCATCCGAACTCCATATAGATCAAGAACAGGCCTGGAACGAGCTGGGATTTAAGAGTCCTAGTGTGTTCAGCAGGGATATGGCTGATTCCGCTAAGCAAAAAGGTTTAGAGAACATTGGGAAAATGGCCGAAGAGGGCCATCAATTAGCAGCCATCGAGAATAAGACCAATGCCATACAGGCAATCGCCTCAAAGAATGCCAACCCCGGACCTGCAGATTTCACTATTGCTTTTATACCAAGCTTTGGTTCAGTTAAAATTAACTATAAGCCTTCTGAGCTGCATATTGATTGGAAACCGGGCGGAACTGAAATAGAAGTGGAGCCGCATAGACCCATACATAAATACACCCCGGGAAAGACCGAAGTTTACCTTCGTCAGAGGGAGCAGCTTGAAATCGACTTTATTGGATTGAATGTTAATCAGAAATTGTAATTGATAAGAAAAATGCATAAAAATCACGGAGCAGCGGAAGAAGAAGTACCTTGTTCTTCCGCTGCTTTCTTTCGTGCGAACCTTTTTATTAAAACTTTTTAAAAATCACTAAACCTATTATATAAACTTCCGATAATATGAATAAGGAATAGGAGGGAACTGTTATGAGGATTAATGATACAAAGTATGGTTTTTATTCCTACCAAAATCAGCAAAATCGTCCAAATACAATGAATACGAATAAAAAGACTTCTTCATCGGTGGAAGTAAAAATATCATCACGCGGCAGGGAAATGTCAGAGGCGATGAAATTAGAACAAGCAGAGCGGCAAAAACGGGTTCAGGAATTGAAGCAGAAAATTGCCGATGGGAATTACCAGGTTGACAGTAAAAAGGTTTCAGGAAAACTCCTTGATTTTTGGAAAATTAATTCCTAGTAGGAGATGAAAACATGGACTCCCTTAAAGAAATCATACAAACGATGGAAGCCTTGCTTAATGCCCATTCCAAATTACATGAATTGACGAAAGAAAAAAGTCATTTTCTTGTTGTCGGCAACATCCTAGAACTGCAGAATATGAATAATCGTGAAAGTTCATGTTTAGATGATATCCAAAAACTAGAACATCAGCGCAAGCGATTAGTACATGATTACATGAACCACAAGGGTTATACTGGTCAATCTTATACCCTGGATGAATTAAGCAAGATTCAGGTTAATTCTGCAGAAATGGCCACATTAAAATCCATTGCTAAACAACTTCGTGCACTTATACAGGAAATTTCCCATATGAACGAGAGCAACCAGCAGCTGATTCAAACATCCCTATCCTATGTTCAATACTCGATTGGGTTGCATGTCAGAAAGGAACCGGCGCTTGGGTACGGACCATACGCGAAAAAACGGTATTTAAATCTGTTGGATGCCAAAATATAGATCAAGTTAATGATTGAAAAAGGAGAATTGACAGAATGACTTCAACTTTTCATGGTTTAGAGTTAGGGAAACGCGCACTTTACGCACAGCAAGCCGCTCTTTCTACCACAGGTCATAATATTTCCAATGCCAATACTTTCGGTTATTCAAGGCAGCGGGCAGAAATGCAGGCAACTAATGCACTGTCAATAAATAGGTATAGATTGGGTACGGGTGTAGAAGTTACTAACATTGTCCGCTTAAGAGAAGATTATTTAGACGTTCAATTACGTAATGAAAATAAGAATTCAGGTTACTGGGAAGCCAAAAGTGATACATTAACGAAAGTGGAAGAACTATTAAACGAACCATCTGATAATGGGTTAGCCTTTACAATGGATGAATTTTGGAAAGGGTGGGAGGAGCTTTCAAAAAACCCTGATAGTGCTGCAGCCAGAGCTGTAGTAAGACAAAAAGGGGTAGCTTTAACAGAAACCTTTAACCATATTTCGAATTCCCTGGATCAGATACAGACAGACCTTAAAAATGTTATTACGACCAAAACCAATGAAATTAATTCGCTGGCGGCTCAAATTAGTAATATAAATGAACAAATTTCACGATTGGTACCTAACGATTATCAGCCAAATGATTTGTATGATCAACGTGATGTCCTGATTGATCAATTATCGAAGCTGGTGGATGTAAAGGTCTCAACTGGTGCAAATGGGATGGTGGATGTATCGGTTGGCAATGGAATTTTGGTTACTGGCAAAACCGCTAATACGCTTACTGTAGGTTATGATCCAGCAAGCGGCCTGGTAGACCCTTCCCAAATCAAAATCAACGGCAGCACCGTAAGTTTGGAATCTGGAGAGTTATTAGGGCGTATTGAGTCATTTGGAGTAATGGGCGGCGGAGCGAAATCAACCATTCCTGCCCTCAGGGACAAAATCAATGATTTGGCAATGACCTTTGCCAATGCAATTAATACCGCACATCTCAACGGGATGAACCTAGACAATATCAATGGGACATCCAATACAAAGGTGCCATTTTTCACTGGTACTTCTGCAAAAGACTTGAAAGTTAATCCGGATATCATGAATTCGTTAAACCTGATTGCGGCGGCAAAACCAGAATCCCCTGGTCAATCGTCGACAGGAAATGGAGAAAATGCGAAAGATATAGCTAATATTAAATCGGGCCTCTTAAACTTTAATGGGACTACTTCAACAGCCGATGACTTTTATCGCAATATTATCGGACAGCTGGGAATAGATTCGCAGGAATCCCAGAGAATGAAGGATAATGCTGATTTGATCCTTAAACAGGTGGACAACCGCCGCCAATCCATCTCCGGAGTATCGCTGGATGAAGAGATGACCAATATGATTAAATTCCAGCAGGCATACAATGCTGCTGCACGAGTGGTAACAACGATGGATGAATGTTTGGATAAAGTAATCAACGGCATGGGCCGAGTGGGAATGTAGGAGTGATTAGATGAGCTCGCGTGTTACACAAAGTATGCTAAGTCAAAATCTTTTGTTTAATATTTCACGAAATAATAAGGCGATGGAAAAATATCAAAATCAAGTTTCTTCAGGTAAAAAAATATCCAAACCATCTGATGATCCTGTAACGGCTGTAAGGGGGATGTTCTACCGTACCACCCTAAATGAAATTGACCAATACAAAAGAAACAGCGATGATGGACTCTCATGGATGACAACCACAGATGATGCGCTTGATGAAGTGACATCAGTACTGCAGCGAGTTCGCGAATTGACCGTTAAGGGGATTACCGGTTCCAATGATCAAAGTGCCCGCTATGCCATTGCCGAAGAAATAAATCAGTTAAAAGAACATCTGGGTGAAATTGCGAATACTCAAATAGGCGGAAAATATATTTTTGCAGGTACGGATGTGAAAAATCCTCCATATAGAGAGGACCCGGCGGCACCAGGTTCTTTAAAAGAGTTTCGAAATACTAATCAGGAAAAACTGGAGGTACAGGTAGGACCCTCGAACAATGTACCAATAAATGTTCTTGGTACGGATGTCTTTAATAATGACGGAAATGGCGGAATATTTAATGTTCTCTCTGGCATTGTTTCCGATTTGACTTCTCCTAATCCTGGTACGGTGGACCATTTAGATAAATTAGATAGTCAGCTGGATAATATCCTAAAAGAACGTGCAGAATTAGGGGCAAAGACGAACCGGATGGAGCTGAGCCAGTCCCGCCTTGAGGGGCTTGAGATATCAACGACAGGTTTATTATCCAAAGAAGAGGATGTCGATATTGCCGAGGTTATTATTAACTTGCAGGCACAGGAAAATGTCCAGCGTGCCGCTTTGTCCTCTGGAGCTCGGATCATTCAGCCTTCGCTAGTTGATTTTTTACGCTAATATTTTGCTTAATTGATCTAGTTGAACTGCATATTCATGTGCAGTTCATTTTTATACTGACATTTCAATTCGATGTCCAACTTTTTTACTGTAACTGCCTAGGAATTCCTGTCCCATTTTGATAAAATTACTATATCAAAGTATACTTTTAATGGTTGCAGTGACAGTAGGAGGGTTCTATGTTTCCAAAAGTAAATCAAAACATTGTGATTGATCTAACAAGTGAAGGTCTTTCCTGTAAATCAATTGTTGCGGGAATAGAGGAAAATGAGATTTTGATCAGTTTTCCAATTGCCCGAAATATGATAGGGCAGCTTCATACAGGCTCTAAAATTGATGTAAGTTACATGATGGGAGATAATAAATACAAATTCCATACCGAAATTCTCGGGAAGAGGGAAGAAACCATAATTTTATTTCGGATAAAAAAACCGGATGAAAAAGCGATTATCAAAATCCAGCAAAGAGAATACTTCCGTGTAAGCACTAATTGTCGGTTAATCATCGAAGACAACGAACTTTACACTATCAATATTAGTGGAGGCGGTATTTTATTTTCCTGTGACATACATATGCCGCTTCAAATAGGAGATCTGGTGTCAGGCACCCTGTATATTCCAAAAAGCATTAACCACCCTCCTGAACCGATAGCTTTCCAGTGCAAAATCGTACGAATTAACCTAAATATGGCGCAGGAGCGGAAATTAGTGGGTGTGAAGTTTACTGAGATTGGACAGAAAGAACAAAATAGAATCATTCAATATTGTATGGAAAAACAAAGACAAAATCGAATGAAAGAAAGAGAAATATAATCATTTTAAACCAAAATAATAAATGAAAAACATTTTCGTCAAGAATATGTTTTTTTTTTGAAGAGTTTTTACTTAATCTGAAAAAACATCCTATTTTTGAAAGATATTTTTAGTATAAATGGCCTGAATAGTTTACAAGTACTTACAATTTTTATATAATTGTCATATAGATGTAAATAATTACAAAATTCACTCTTTGAAACTACACCCCAAAAAAAGTTCTTTCTTGCGAATACGTATAAAGAATAACTTTACTGGGACAGAGCTTTTGATGCTAATCAAAAAATATTTGAATGCTTTGATAACTAAATTAGAAGTTTCTAAAAATCAAGTATAAATATAAAGGAAGTTTTCAATTAGGAGGGATATTTATGAGTTTAAAATCGGCACTATTTGCATTAAATGAAGCAATCATTCATCAGCAAATTGAAGGGTCAGAAGAAAAATTCATTCAAAAATTGGAAGCTCAGAACAGTTTAAAACCGGGATCTTTAGTTACCTATTTTAATCATTTGATGATGTTAAATTTGAAAAATGCAGGAAAGAGAGAACAAACTTTTGAAGAGTCCAAAAAAATCAACCGCAAGTGGACAAAAAATGAAATAGATTTTATGTTTCAATATATTACTGAACGGCAGGATGAAGGGGTACTTAATATTACTGAAATACTGGATGAAATAGCGCAGCTGTTAAATCGCGGATATCAATCTGTCAACTATAAATATTATTCACTTGTGAAGGTTAAGGAAACTAAGCGAGCAGCAAAGAAAGCAGCTTATCATTTTACTACCATTAATGAAACTGAAGTTCCAGTAATTTCGACAGAGGTTATTCCTGAAATTAAACCGGAATTTCAGGTGAAACAAGCGGCTCCTGTAAATGATATGGATTTACTGGACATTTTGTCTGGACTAATCACCAACGTACAACAATTACCGGGAATTAATTTGCACGAGCTTCTTGGAAGCTTATATCAACTGACAAATTTGGCCCTTCAGAATCAAGAGGCAGTTAGGCAATTAGCTGATATGGAATCCGAGGTCAAGCAGGAAAGAGAGCTTCTTCAAGAAAAGCTGATGAAGAAGGAACAGCAATTAATGTCGGAAAAAAAGCGCAATGATGAATTACAAATTGAGGTTGCCAAACTCGCAAAAGAAATCAATGCCTTTAACCAATTAGGCGATTCTGCTAAAATTCAAAACCTGAAATCTTACAACCAAAGGCTCAACTACATCATCGATCGGTCCGGAGTGGTCCTTCAAGTAGGCAGTTAAGCATATTCTTTAGAAGCAAGTTATTCCAAATGGGATAACTTGTTCGTTCTTTAGGACCGGTCCTTAACTTTTTTTTCGCATATCCGATAATGAATAATACCTATGAAAATGGATTAAGGGAGGAGTCTTGAATAATGGTTTTAAAAAATCCATATCAGGCATATCAAAAACAAGCAGTTACGACTTCAAAACCTGAAGATTTAACACTAATGTTATATGAAGGATTAGTCAAATTTATCCGCTTATCGCAAAAAGCTCTCGCAAATAAGAACTTGGGAGAAAGCAGCAAATTCAACCTTAGGGCCCAGGATATCCTTAGCGAATTAATGGTGACCTTAAAAAGAGAATATACAATTTCAGAGTCCATGCTTTCCTTGTACGATTACATGAAAAGGCGGTTAATTGAAGCGAATCTTCGAAAAGAAATGGATATTTTAATAGAGGTGGAAGAGTTTGCTGTTGAATTAACTGAAACATGGTCTTCTGCCATGAAACAGAGTAAGGCATAGGGTTGAAGTAAAACTATGGATGAACTGATTGCAGCAATTAATAAAATCACCATCGAAATGAATCATTCTTTAAAAGAAAAAAATATAGATGAATTTGAAAAACAATTAATGGCGCGAAATGTGTTAATGGATCAAGTAAATCAATATAAGGCGGAAAATCCAGATTTCCAATATTCTCTTGATGCCAAAAAAATGTTAGAAGATTCTCTCCAGCTTGATCGTATTTTGAGTCCGCAATTAAAAGAGTTAATGAATAAAACTCAAACTGAATTAAACCAACTAAAAAAGCAGAAACAGGTATCAAAAAAGTATACCCCATATATGAAACAAACAAATGGAGCATTTTTTGATACAAAGAAATAAACAAACAACATTGCGTTGATCCGCGTTTTATCGCGTGACCACGCATTTTTTTTTGAAAAACAATTGACATTTTTTGCGTGATTCCGTAGTATTTTTTTCGGTTATATTAAATCATTTATCATATACAATATCCATAGAGAATACAATTTAGTATTTTAGTATAACTGTTAAAAACTCTAGATAGAGTTATTATTTCTAGTGCACTAGCACTAGAAGAAATGATTCCAATATACTATCAAGTTACCTGAGAGGAAGAACGGTCATGGTTCAGCAGCAGGGAAAAATAGTCTCGCAATCAAATGGAAAATTATACAATTTTATGAAATATAAAGAGAAAAAACCATTTTTTCTGAACCCGATGAAAATAACGCTTGATAACCAAATGAAAGACACCTATTACATAGTGAAAAATGTGGTATATAATAAAAAGCAGATCCTTGCTTTGAAGAAGGAACAGGATTCAAAAACAATTTATTTAGTGGAAGCAAGTATAGAAGACGGCCAGCTTATGCATATTTCAAAACTTCCATATGAATACATCGGAGACATAAGCAGAATGTTAGAAGGTACGTTATAAAAAAACATTTCAGGTTGAAAATGTTTTTTATTCATTTTTAGCGTGCGCTGACCACAAAATTTATTTTCGTGGTCACGCATTTTTTTATATTTTCCTGTACGCTTTTCAAGGTGAAATGAAAGTGACATTTATCTTAATTATTTAGAAGAGGAAAGGGATGTTTGTTCATTGAATATTGGAGATGATTGGTTTCCTAAAACTATGCTGATTAATTCATTCCTACAGAACGGGAAATTAACTGGGCAAACGGGAGGAGCTTCAGATTTTGGTCCACTCTTTATAACTGTTTTAAATCAATTAATGCAAAATGATTTCCAATTACCATCCCGTCCGATGTCGAATTCACTTAGTGCTGGCACTGGACTGAGCAATTTCTTTCATTCAACTGATGGACCAGCTATGACGGTGGAAAATTCATCCGTCAATTCCGGTAAGCCATTACGTTTTCAAACAACAAGTGCTGAAAAGTTAAACCAGTTATTAGGTGGAAAACTTACAGGGCTTGGAGAGACATTTGTTCGAGTGGGACAATGGTTTAATATTGACCCTGCTTTGCTCGCAGCTGTTGCACAGCATGAGACAGGAAATGGGAAATCACGTGCAGCGAATGAAAAAAATAATATTGCCGGCATGATGGGGATCCATGGTTTGAAATCGTATTCAACACTAGAGGAAAGCATTATGGATATGGCTCGCAATTTAAGTAAGAACTACTTGGATAAAGGATTAACCACAATAACTGAAATTGGGTCCAAGTACGCTCCTGTCGGTGCTTCTAATGACCCTGCCGGACTTAATAATTATTGGGTATCCGGGGTAACAAAAAACTATAATCGGCTTCGTCTATAAAAATCGCAGCCTTGAAGTCACGTAAAAGACAAATTTCTATACCAAAAGTGATGAAAAAATGTAGTTTTATCCCTTTTTTTATAGTATATTGATGAATGTCAATGTATTTTTGATGTATTTCGAAAACAATCAAAATATTAATTTCGGTTAATTAGGAGGGAATCATCTTGAACAATATCAGCATATTGCAATCTGCATTAGATGCTTCCAGTTTACGTCAGCAAGCGATTTCAAACAATATTGCGAATGCAGAGACACCTGGATATAAAAGAAAGCAAGTCGTGTTTGAAGATATCCTAAAGCAGCACTTATCGAATCAAACAAATTTTGTAGGGAACCGCACAGATTCTCGCCATATTGTTATCGGGCAATCGACTGGTGTCCCCGATGCTAACATCACCGAAAATTCGGACACAGTTATGCAGAATAACGGCAATAATGTAGATGTTGAAGATGAAATGACCCGTATGGGAAAAAATTCATTATGGTACTATACACTTACACAGCAAATAAACAGTGAATTCCAGCAATTATCGATTGCCGTAACAGGAAGGAGATAAGGGTGATGTTTGATTCATTAAATATTAGTGCATCTGCCTTATCCGCACAGCGCTTGCGGATGGATGTCGTTTCTTCCAATATTGCCAATGCACAATCAACCCGCGCAAAGCTAGTTAATGGGAAATGGGAACCCTATCGGCGAAAAATGGTGGTAGTGGAGCCACGTGAGAGAACTTTTAATCAAGTTCTGCAAGGGGAAATGCAAAAGCAGGCGAATGGACAAACCCAGCTCCAGGGTGTTAGGGTAACGGGGATTGTTGAGGATCAAACCCCCTATAAAATGATTTATGATCCCTCAAATCCTGATGCCAATACAGATGGATATGTCATGATGCCAAATGTTGACTTATCGAAAGAAATGGTTGATATGCTTTCCGCATCGAGAGCGTACGAAGCCAATGTTACCTCATTTAATACAGGAAAATCAATGCTGTTAAAAGGTTTAGAAATAGGTCGTTAGGAGGTATTTAAATGGATATATCACGCGTCGGCACCGGACTAATCAAAATCAATCAAAATCCTTTTCAAAAGGTTGAAACTAATTCAGCTAACTCATCATTTGCCGGTGTACTGAAAGGGTACCTAGAG